>NZ_DASVTX010000216.1:0-27941 GCF_036387355.1 Longimicrobium sp. | reverse complement strand
ACCTGCCCTCCTTTGTCCGAAGCGCGGAGGGCCTGGCGGATGAAGAAGAGCTGCGCTGGCTGGAATGGGTGCTGATGCACGAGCCGCGTCTGGGCGTAGTGGTGCCTGGATGGGGCGGCGCGCGAAAGCTCCGCATTCCCTCGCACGGGCGCGGCAAGCGTGGAGGCAGCCGCGTCATCTACCTTTACGTCGAACTGCGTGGACGCATATACCTGCTGCTCGCGTACAGCAAGAACGAGCAGCAGGATCTGTCGCCGGCGCAGCAGCACGTGCTGCAGAATGTGATCGAACGACTTAAGGCAGAGGTTTCACGATGAAAGAAGAACCAGCGGCGGACAGCGCCTTTGGGGATGCGCTCATCGGTGCATTTGAGGAAGCCCTCGCTCACGTGCGCGGCGAGCTTCCGGGTGCCCGCGTGCGCCGGGTGGCTCGCACGGCCCGCAACACGGACGTGGTGCCGCCGCCCGCGTATTCCGCCGAGGAAATGCGCGCGATCCGGCAGCGGCTCGGCGTGTCGCAGTCCGTCTTTGCGCAGCTGCTGCATGCGAGCCCCAGCGCGGTACGTGCGTGGGAGCAGGGCCAGCGCTCCCCGGATGGTCCCACGCGGCGCCTGCTTCAGGTGATCGACCGCTCGCCGGAAGCGCTGGCCGGCATCGTCTCGGGCGCACAGGACCGCTGATCGCAGCCCTCCCAACTACCAGGAAAGCCCCGCCGGTGTGGCGGGGCTTTCTTCGTATTCGCGTGTTTTTCGCCGCGCGACTGCCACAATCAGACCAGCGCGACCGCTCGCCCGACGGCGCGCAGGGAGCGCTCGAGTTCCGCTTCAATCTGCGACGCGGAGACGGGCGCCTCGATGATGACGGGCGTGTCGAGCGGGATCAGCTCGGCCACCTGTTCGTAAGCCTGGACGGCGGCCTCGCTCAGGCGCACGTGCCGGCTCTGCGCGTCCAACTCGCTCACGTGCACGTGCGAAAGCCGCTCGCCGAACGCGCCCAGCAGCCGCCGCGCCTCGTGCATGGACGGATCGAGCTGGCGCGCGTGCGCCAGATCCAGGCAGAAGGACGCATGCGGGAGCCGGGCGAACACCGCGTGCAGTTCACCCGTCGTACGTCCGCACGGGTTGCGCGCATCCATGTTCTCGATGCTCAGGCTGGCGCCGAACCCGGCCCACAGCCGGAAGTCGCGGATGGAATCGGGATGGACGACAATCGTCCAGCCCTGTGCCGCCCACGGCGCCAGCAGGCCCGCAACCTCGCGCTCCTCAGTGGGTGAAAAGGCGCTGGGCCCGTGCAGGGTGACGTGGTGATACGCGGAAAGGTCCAGGCTCGGGATGGCGGCCAGCAGCGGACGGAGTTCGCGGGCCCGCAGCGCGGACAGTTCCACGGCGCCGGTGGCGTGCGGCTCCAGCATGTCCAGCGCAGCGGCAAAATCGGAGCGGGCCAGCGAACCGGTGGAAAAGCCGATGGTTTCCATCAGAACACTCCGTAACGCATGGTGAGGCCGCCCAGCGGCGTGTCGCGGGGAAAGAACAGCTCCGTCAGCCCGTCCTGAAAACGCTGCCCGATCTCGCGGACGCGCTGGTACTCGGGATCGGAATCCGCGCGGGCGGGGGCGAGCTGCTCAAGGTGCTCGCGCCGTTCGGGATCGTGCAGAATCCCGAGGAACTGGTCGTAGGCGCCGAAGAGCGCACCCGCCGCACCCGAAAGTTCACCGAAGTATGATAGCACCACCCGGGCCACGATGTCGAGGGGCGTGCTCCCCACCATCTCCGACAGGAACTCCACCACGTCCGCGGTGCAGCTCGCCGGGTGCTTGCACCGCGCATCCCGGAACGCGGTCTCGCACGAGAAGCAGCTCAGCAGCCCGGCGGCGTACATGAGCTTGCGCGACATGCGCAGCTTGGCCGTGCGCAGCGCCCACCCGCGCGCGGAACGCACCCGCCGCTTGTGCGCGAAGTCCACGGCCATGGTGCGCCAGTACCGCGCGACGTCGTTCTGCAGAAAACGCGGGACGCGGTACGGCGTGTCGAACGGGCTCACGAGGTCTTCTTCGATGTAGCGCGCCAGCACGTTGGCCACCACGCGGTCGTACGCGCCGGAATGGCTGGCGGGGAGGGATTCAAGCAGGAGCAGAAGCCGCTGCGTGGTGTTGTGGTTGGAGTCGTCCTCCCCGCCGATGCGGTGGATCAGGTCGTGGCTGAACGTAAGGTTGCCGAACGCGCCGCCCGGGGCGGGCGCCCGGAAGCCTTTCTCGCGCAGCCGGTCGCCGATCCGCTGCGCCTGGTTCTGGTGATCGGGATCGGCCAGGCCGTCCACCAGCAGCGTCCAGTCGATGTCGCTGCCGTCCGTGAACTCATGGCGGGCGAGCGAGCCGTACACGACCAGCGTCGTGTCCACGGGCGCCAGATGCGACACCTCTGCCCGCAGCCGGGCGAGGGTGTGCAAGGCTTCTGCCGTGAGGCCGCAATGGACGGCCACTCGGCGCCCAGCCGGTCCCGCAGGTCCAGCACGCCGCCGCACGGGTCGGACGGCGTGGCAGGGTGCTCCGTCATCATCCCTCACAGAATGCGTCACCAGTGCGACCCAATGGACGGGCAGGACGGCAGGCGGGCGCCTGTCGTCCGGGTGCTCAGAAACGTGGAATCAGGCGGACGCCTGCAGGCGGCGGACGATGGCGTCGCCGGCGGCGCCGGTGCCCAGGGTGCCGCCCAGGTCGGGCGTGGTTTCGCCCGCCTGAATGCAGGCGCGCACCGCGCCTTCCAGGCGCACGGCTTCGGCGGGGCGGCCCAGGTGCTCCAGCATGAGCCCCGCGGTGAGCACGGCGGCGAACGGATTCGCGAGGTCCTTTGCGGCGAGGTCCGGCGCGGAGCCGTGCACCGGCTCGAACAGCCCGATGCGCCCCGGGTGAATGTTGCCGGAGGGCGAAAGCCCCAGCCCGCCCGCCAGCTGCGAACCCAGGTCCGACAGGATGTCGCCGAACAGGTTGCCGGTTACGATCACCTGGTAGCGCTCCGGGCGGCGCACCATGTCCATGGCCAGCATGTCCACGTACAGCGCCTCGCTCTCGATGTCCGCGTACTCCGCGGAAACCAGCTTGAAGACGCGCCGCCACAGCCCGCCGGCGAACTCCATGGCGTTCGCCTTGTCGGACATCGTCACGCGCGTGAGCCCGTTGGCGCGCGCGTACTCGAACGCCGCGCGGATGATGCGCTCCACGCCCTTGCGCGTGTTGACGTCTTCCTGGACGGCGACCTCGTCGGGCGTGCCCTGCTTGAAGGTGCCGCCCATTCCCACGTACACACCCTCGGTGTTTTCGCGAAAGATGACGAAGTTCACGTCTTCCGCGCGCTTGTCGCGCAGGGGCGTGAGCCGCTCGTGAAACAGGCGCACCGGGCGAAAGTTGACGAACAGGTCCAGGCGAAAGCGCATCCCCAGCAGGATCTGCCGCGCGTGCTCGTTGCCGGGGACGCGCGCGTCGCCCAGGGCGCCCAGCAGAATGGCCGCGTAGTTCTGGCGAAGGTCGTCGAACTCGGCGTCGGTGATGGCCTCGCCCGTTTCCAGGTAGCGGTCGGCGCCGTGCGGCCACTCCACCAGGTCCAGGCTAAACCCGCTGCCGTCCAGCACCGCGCGCAGCGCCTTGAGCGCCTCGCGGGTGACTTCCTTGCCGACGCCGTCGCCGGGAATGACCGCGACTTTCGCCATCGTTGTGCGCTTCCGTGCCGTGGGGATGAGGATTGTAGTGGAGCGGCGGCAAGCTACCCGCGCCGCTGCGTGGAGGCCAGATGCGGATCGTGCCGGAGGACGGCAATTCCGCCTCACGATGAGACGCAGAGCCACGGCGAGACCTGCGGGTGCGTAGTGGATGAAAACCACGGCCCCGGGCGTCCGCCGCCCGGGGCCGTTCATCCCTTGGCTGTTGCGCCGTGGCGGCTCAGTGCGTGAGGCGCGCTTCCAGGCGAACGCCGCCGTCCTGCGCCGGCGCGACCGTCAGCACCGGCTCCTCGGTGCGGCGCGCGGGGGTCAGCAGCATGTACGTCCCGCCGATCACCGCGCCCAGACCGGCCCCGAACACCGCTCCCATCAGCGTTTCTTCGTCGCGGCTGAACAGGCAGAACTCCTCTCCCGAGCATCCGGTGTACGCCGAGTAGGCCAGCACCGCGCCCACCCCGGCGCCCACACCCGCTCCGATACCAATCCCCCGTAGCACCCGCAGGCCGGAGATGCGCCGCTCCTGCCCCTGGTCGCGAAGCGCGTCCGGCGTCAGTTCCGGGGGAAGCGGGGTGACGGCGGCGAACGATGGATGGGATGCGGATGGGCGCGCGTCCTGCGCGGCGAGGGGGCTGGTGCAGATCAGGAGACTGACGGCCAGGAACAGACGTCGCATGGGTTCTCCATGGCGGGCGAGAGCCCGGGCCGCGGGAGTGCGGCGCCGGGGTGCGGCGGGTTCGGGGAGGACGAGCGTCAGCCGCCCACGGCGGCGAGCAGTTCGCTGACGCGGTACAGCACGTGGACGGGATGGCCGCGGGCCTCGATGGCCTCCGTGCCGCCGCCCTCGCGGTCCACCAGCGCCATCACGCCCATCACCACGCCGCCCTCCGCCTCCACGGCGTCGCAGGCCTGCAGCGCGCTTTTTCCGCTGGTGATCACGTCTTCCACGATCACCACCCGCTGGCCGGAGGCAAAGCAGCCTTCCACGCGCTTGCCGGTGCCGTGCGCCTTGGGCTCCTTGCGCACGGAAAAGGAGTGCACCGGCGGCCCGGCCAGCCACGACGCGTGCGCGACGGCATAGGCCACCGGGTCCGCGCCCATGGTGAGCCCGCCCACGCTCTCCGGCGCCAGCCCCGCGTCGCGGAGCAGGGCAAGCCCCAGCCGGCCCACCAGCGCCTGCCCCTCGGCGTGCGTGGTGGTGGTGCGGCAGTCGATGTAGTAGCGGCTGCGGGCGCCCGACGCGAGAACGAAGTCTCCCGTGCGGAACGAGCGCTCCAGCAGCAGCGCGAGCAGGCGGTCGCGGTCGCTCACTGCAGCAGGTCCGGCGGGGGGGCGGGAAGCTCCACCCACTCTTCCAGCGTCATGGGCGTGGGGTACGGCTCGCCGAACGACTCGTGCAGCGCCCGGATGGCGGCCACCACCTCCGGGTCGCCGCGCACGTCGGCGTCGCCGCCGAACTCCAGGAATTCGATGTACACGTTCTGCTGGTCCGCCGAGGCGAAGTGCCAGGCGTGCGCGCCCCGGGCCGTGGCCGCGCGGTGCAGCGCAATCCACAGTTCCGCGTATTCGCGGATGCGGTCCAGGGGTACGAAGCGGCGGATGCTCACCAGCCGCCTGCGGGTCAACTCCATCACGCGTTCCCATCCGGGGTGAAGGCGCGGGGCGCCGGCCCCCGCACGGCCGGCGGGTGCCGGCCCGGGTCAAACTCCGTCGCGGCGGGGCGCGGGTCAAGGGTGGGCGCCTCCGTCCACCCGCCGCGACGCCGCGTTCCGGAGCGGCGGTGCATCCGCCCGGCGCCCCGCGTCCGTAACAAAGATGCGACAGCACGGACCTTTTCGCCGCGCGCGGCGTAGATGCGCGCTTGCCCTGCGTGCGCCCGCGCCCGCGTCCCGAGCCGAACGACCCGATGTCCTGGCCCCTGCACTCCGCCCGCGCCTGGTTGGCGCGGGTTCCGCTGCTCGCCTGCCTGCTCGCCTGCCTGCTCGCCGCCCTGACCGCCGCGCCCGTGTGGGCGCAGCCGGGCGGAGCCGTGTCCGGCCGCGTCCTGGGGCCGGCCGGCGAGCCCGTGCAGGGTGCCGGGGTGGAGGCGCGCCCCGCGTCCGGCAACGGGCGCCGCACCACCACCACCGGCGCCGACGGCACCTTTCGCATCCCGGGGCTGCGCGCCGGCCCGTGGTCGCTGCGCGCGTCGCGCGTGGGGTTCGGCGATGCGCGGCAGACCGTGTCCGGTCCCGCCACCGGCGACGCGCGGGTAGAGCTCCGGCTGGTGGAAGCGCCCATCCTGCTGGAGACGGTGGAGGTGCGCAGCCCCCGCGAAACGCAGCGCGAGCGCACCCGCTTTGAGACGGAGGCCGGCGTCACGGCGCGCGTCATCTCCGGCGACGAGATCAAGATGCTCCCCGGGCTGGGCGAGGCCGACGTGCTGCGCGCGGTGGAGGTGCTGCCCGGCGTGGTGTCCACCTCGGACTTCAGCAGCGCCTTCAACGTCCGCGGCGGATCGTCGGACCAGAACCTGATCCTGCTGGACGGATTTCCCGTCTTCAACCCCTTTCACCTGGGCGGGCTGTTCAGCGTCTTCAACTCCGACGTGATCGCGCGGGCGGAACTGCTCTCCGGCGGGTTCGGCGCGCAGTACGGAGGACGCGTAAGCTCCGTGCTCACGGTGGAAAGCAAGACGGGGGAAGGCGGCCTGCACGCGGAAACGGGGATCTCCGTCCTGGCCACCCGCATCGCCGTGCACTCGGACCTGCCGCGGGCCGTCTCGCGGTCGCTGGGGGGGCAGAAAGGAAGCTGGCTGTTCAGTGCGCGCCGCTCGTACTTCGACGCGCTGCTGCGCCCGGTAACGGACTTTCCGTATCACCTCACGGACGTGCAGGCCGGCGCCTCCATCGAGACGCGGGGCGGCGGGCGGGTGCAGTTCACCGGCTACCGCGGCCGCGACGTGCTGGACCTGTCCAACTTCGATCCGCCGGGGGAGGAGGACACGGCGGAAAGCATCCTCAAGATCCGCTGGAATTGGGGCAACGACGTCGCCGGCCTCAAGTGGACGCAGCCGCTGGGGAGCCGGTGGGTGTCGGAGACGCGGCTGGGCGTGTCGCGCTACGGCGAGATCCTGGGCTTTCCCGACTTCGCCGACACGCGCTTTGGCTCCAACGTGCAGGAAGCGGCGCTGCGCAGCGACCTCACCCGGCAGATCAGCCCCAGGCTTACCGTGCAGGCCGGCGGCGAGCTGAACCGGGTGAGCTACAGCAACCTGGGCGAAAGCGGCGGCACCACCTTCTTTGAGGCCAGCCAGGCCGGGCTGTTCGCCGCGGGGTACGGCCAGGTGCGCTGGCAGCCCTCGCCGCTGTGGATCGTGGAGCCGGGGCTGCGGGTGGACGTGGCGCGCACCAACGCGGGCGCCTGCGCGTCCGGCGGGCGGCCCGACTACTTTCCGCAGGACCCCTCGTCGGTGCCTGCGCGCGCCAACCGCACCTGCGTGATCCCCGCGCCGCGCGTGGCCGTCAAGCGCTTTCTGGGCGCGGAGCGCGACGCGGCCGTCAAGATCGCCGCGGGGCGCTACGTGCAGTTTCTGCACTCCATCCGCGACGAGGCCCTGCCTGTAAGCAACGACACCTGGGTGCTGGCCGACGAGTACGTGCCGCCCGTGGTGTCGGACCAGGTGCAGGCGGGGGTGGAGAAGTACTGGGGCGAGCGCTGGTACGCCTCGCTGGAGGGCTACTACCGGCGCTACGACGGCGTCACGGACCTCAACCCGGGCGACGACCCCAACTTCATCGGCGACGACCTGCTGGTGGGCGACGGCGACTCGTACGGCGCGGACCTGCTGGTGCGGCGCAACGCGGGCCGGCTCACGGGGTGGACGACGCTGAGCTGGCTCAAGGCGGCCCGCACCTTTCCCGACCCCACGGCGGCGGGGCTGGACGGCGTGCCCCAGACGGTGACGTACGCGCCCATCTTTGACCGGCGGCTGGACGTGGACGTGGTGCTGCAGTACGAGCTTTCGCGCCGCACGCAGCTGGGGCTGCGGTGGAACTACGGATCCGGCACGCCCTTTACCCGCCCGGTGGCGCAGGTGGTGGGGTTCGAAACCAACGTGGCCGCGGGCGGATACCGGCTTCCCCGCCCCGAGACGGATGAGCCCGAGGTGCCGTACTACGTGGTGCTGGCGGACCGCAACCGCGAGCGGTACCCGGCCTACCACCGCCTGGACCTTACGCTACGCCGCGAGTACACGCGCCGCTGGGGCAGCTTTACCCCGTACCTGCAGGTGCTGAACGGGTACAACCAGCGCAATGTGCTGTTCTACTTCTACAACTACGACAAGGCGCCCGCCACGCGCTCGGGGATCAGCATGTTTCCGCTGCTCCCCAGCATTGGCGTGGAGGCCAGCTTCTGATGGCGGGCGGGACGTGGGACCCGGGTTGGGACGATGACGGGCTCTGTTCAGCGCGGTGCGTTCGCGAGGGGCGGATGACGAGGGATGCAGACACCGTTGCCGGCGCCCTTGCCGCGGCGGTCGTGCTGGATGAATGCACCGGGGTGAGAGTCTGATGCGAATGCACTTTCGATCGATGGCGGCTGTGTTTGCGCTCGCTGCCCTGGGTGCGTGCACCATCGCCGACGTGACGGAGGCGGGGGGCGACGACGTGCTGGTGGTGGAGGCCGTGCTGCGGACGGACCGGCCCGAGCAGCGCATTCTGCTGCACCGCTCTGTGCGCGGCGCACTCTCCCCCGGCGAGCCCGGCGCGGAGGTGTTCGTGACGGGGAACGGTGGGGCGCGCTACCGGTTCGAGATGGTGAATTCCAGCCAGTGCATTACCGTGGACCCGCTGTACGCCAACGCGGACTCGGTGGACCTTCAGGCGAGCTGCTACCGGTCGCTGGGATCGTACGGATACTGGGTGAACCCCGATTCCGTGTACGACCTCACCGTCGTGACCACGCGGGGCGAGACGGCACGCGGGCGCACGCACGTCCCGGCGCCGTACGCCATCCTGCAGTTCCCCTACCGCTCGCGGCTGCGCGACGGCCCGCGGGAGTGCACCGTTCCGGGAAACACCCCACTTCCCATCGTGTGGACGCAGTCAAGGGGGGCCTACGGATACCTGGCCCCGCTGCGCATTACCGGGCTGGACCGCGTGGCGCCGGACAGCATCTCTGCCCCCGCGGAGCTGGAGCTGACGGGGCTGGCGGTTTCGTCGAGCGACACCACGCTGGTGCTGCCAACGGATTTCGGCATCTTTGACCGCTTTTCGCTGGACCAGCGGCTGCTGCGCTACCTGCGAACCGGCCTGCCGCCGGGCGTGCGGGCCGACGTGGTGATCGCGGCGGCGGACCGCAACTACATCAACGGCGTGCGCGGCGGATCGTTCAACCCGTCCGGACAAGTGCGCATTTCCAGCGTGGTGGGCGACGGGCGCGGCGTCTTTGGATCTCTGGTCCCGCTTTACCTGTCCTTCAACCTGGGCCAGCCGAACGCGCAGATCGCCTGCAACGCCTGACGGCGGCGCTGGCGGACAACAAAGCGCGGCCCGGGAGCGATCTCCCGGGCCGCGCTGCCTTTTCATTCACCCTGCCCTGACCTACGGGGCTGTGCTGATGGTGGCCGTGATGCCGTAGACCACGGAAACCGTGGCGCGCACCACCAGTTCGCCGGGTGTGATGGGGGTGGCCGCGTCCGCCATTTCCGCACCCGCCATCCGCGCCATCAGCATGGGCTGCGGCGGCGGAGCGTACACGTCCGCGCCGGTCTGGGCCTCGCGGACTGCGCCGAGCTGCACGTTGAGCGCGGTGGCCATGGACTCCGCGTCGGCACGGGCGCGCCGCACGGCGTCGGCGATGGCCCGCTGCCGGAACCGCTGCGGGTCACGCAGCCCGAAGCGCACCCCGTTCACCCGGTTCACCCCCGCGGCGAGCGCCGCGTCAATCACCCCGCCCACGCGGTCCAGCTCGTACAGCGTGACCGAGACCGTGTTGCTCACCCGGTACCCCATGATGACGGGCTCGCCGCCCTCCTGCCGGGGGCGCGGGTCGTACTCGGGAAATACGTTGTAGTCGCGCGTGTCGATGCGGTCGCGCGGCACGCCCGCCCGCACCAGCGCGGCGATCACGCGCTCCATGGCGCTCGCGTTCTGCGTGCCGGCCTCCCGCGCCGTCGCCGCGCGCGTCTCCACGGCAAAGTCGGCGACGGCCTGGTCCGCCGCGGCGCGCACCTCTCCCGTTCCCGTCACACGCAGCACGGGCGGCGTCTGCGCCCGGAGTTCGGCGGCGTTCATGGTGAGCGCGGCCGCGGCGAGCGCGATCGCGGCAATGCTGGTTCTGATCATCCTCATCCCTCCCCCACACGGGTACGATTGGCGTTCGTGCCGCGCCGGTTCCGCGGCACCCGGTCGTGGTACACGGTCCCGGCGGCGGATGTTGCGCGCGGCCGTCGGAGGGAAAGAAAAGAGGGCCCGGAGCGGGGAGGCTCCGGGCCCACAGGGGGAGGTGGCAGCGTAGACGGCGTGGGAGGGCCGGTGGTGCGGGCGTGGGGCAGGAAGGGTGCTGCGGAATTGGTTGTTTTTGACTACAGGGCCGTTCGCTGTCCCCCCTTGGGACGACGCCGGTGGAAGGCGCCTGCGCAGACCCCCAGGGGCAAGCGCGGGGCCAGGGTGGGCCCGCGCATGAGTTCGTTGAGGACAAAGGACTTAGCCCGCCCTTGCGGCCCATGCGGGAGGTGTTGGATGGGGAGTGCGGGGGACTACTTGGGACAGGGCCGCCCCACGGCCGGAATGCGGTGTATCAGCTTCCGCCGAAAGGGGCGAAGTGCACGCCCGGTGGAGCGCGGGGGCGCACCCTGTTAGCTTGTGCGCGGCACGCGATGGGACGGAACGAACGAACGGGGCGAGATGGCCAGGAAGTACGGGATCAAGGAAGTGTTCGCCACCCTGCAGGGCGAAGGCGCACAGGCGGGAACGCCCGCGGTGTTCCTGCGCTTTGCGGGGTGCAACCTGGGCTACGAGGTGTGCCCCTGGTGCGACACCGACTGGGTGAAGGCGGAGTACACGCTGGACCTGGAAGGCACGCTGGCGCTGGTGCGGCAGGTGGCGACGGAGGGGTTCGGCGGCGAAATTCCCGGGCTGCTGCTGGTGGCGACGGGGGGCGAGCCCAGCCTGCAGTTCGACCGGCCGCTTTCCGACGCGCTCCGCGCCCGCGGCTACCGCATCTCCATGGAGAGCAACGGCTCCCGCCCCGTGGACCGCTCGCTTGTGGACTGGCTCACCGTGTCGCCCAAGCAGGCCGAGTTCGTCCAGAAGGAGGGAGATGAACTGAAGCTGCTGTTCACCGGCACCTCGGCCCCGGGCATTACCCCGGACGCCGGCGCGGTGCGGCGGATGGCGGACGGCACCCGCTTTGGCCACTACTTTCTGCAGGCGGTGGACGTCCCCGCGGTGGGCGGCCCCAACTACGGCGAGGTGATCCACACGGTAATGCAGCTGGGCCCACCGTGGCGCCTTTCGGTGCAGACGCACAAGGTGGCCGGCATCCCCTGACGCCGGAAGGCACGCTGGGACACCGTTTCCGGCTTGTATTGGAACCGGGAGCCGACCGGGAGGGACTCGCGCCGCACGGGTGGGCGCGAGTCCCTGTTCGTTTTCCTTCCGAACGCTTTTTTCCGACGCAGCGGAGGCGCTGCCGGGTGCGGGGCCTGCGACTTGCGCCCGCGTTCCGCCGGAACCGGAAGTCACCGGCGCGGGCGGGCCGGGACGCCATCACACGCATCAGGGAACGGATCGAATGCCGGGATCGCTGGGGGGAAAGACGGCGGTAGTCACGGGCGGCAGCAAGGGAATCGGGTACGCCGTCGCGGAGGCGCTGGCCAAGGCGGACGCCAGCGTGCTCATCACGTCGCGCCACGAGGACGAGGTGCGCGCCGCGGCGGAACGGCTGGACTTCTGCGGATCGGGGACGGTGGCGGGGATCGCCGCCGACCAGCGTGAGTACGCCGACGTGCAGCGGATGATGGCCGCCGCGACCGAGCGGCTGGGCGGGGTGGACATCCTCATCAACAACGCCGGCGTGGGAAAGTTCGCCCCCATCGACCAGATCTCGGTGGACGACTGGCGGGCGGTGCTGGAAACCAACCTGTCCGGCGTGTTCTACTGCTGCCGCGAGGCCATTCCGCTCATGCGCCAGCGGGGCGGCGGGTGGATCATCAACATCGGCTCGCTGGCGGGCAAGAACCCGTTCGCGGGCGGGGCCGCGTACAACGCCAGCAAGTTCGGGCTGCTGGGCTTCAGCGAGGCGATGATGCTGGACGTGCGCGACCAGGACATCCGCGTGAGCTGCATCATGCCCGGATCGGTGGAAACGCACTTTGGCGGCAACGAGCCGTCGGCGGCGGGCGCGTGGAAGATCCAGCCGGAAGACATCGCCGCCATTGTGATGGACCTGCTGGCCATGAACCCGCGCACGCTGCCCTCCCGCATCGAGGTGCGCCCGTCCCGGCCCCGGAAGGGATGACGGCGGACCCGCGCCCGGACGCGTCCGGCGACGGCTCCCCGGCGCCCGCCCCGCGGTCCGGGGCCGGGCGCCTGCCGCGCGCCATGATCTGGGATCTGGACGGCACCCTGAGCAACGACGCGGCGCGCGCCCACTTCGTGGAGGTGGAGCAGGGCCGCGCACGGGACTGGGAGTCGTACTTCGACGCCATTGACCAGGACCCGCCCATCGCGGCGAGCATGGAGGTGCTTCGCGCCATGCACGCCGCGGGCATCCGCGTCCTGTTCCTTACCGGACGCCCGGAGTACACGCGCCCAAAGACCGAGCGGTGGCTGGAAGCGAACGGGCTTACGGAGTACGACCGCCTGATCATGCGCCCGGCCGGGGAGCGGCGCCCCGCGGGCTACTTCAAGGTGGAGGCGGTGGCGCGGCTGCGGCGCGAGTACGAACTGGTGTGCGCCTTCGAGGACCGCATCGACGTGGCGGAAGCCATTCGCCTCGCGGGCGTGCCGGTATTTCTGTACGGCGCCGGCGCCGAGGCCGCGGCAGAGGCGCTGGAGGTGCTGGACGTGCGGCAGGACGACCTCGCCTCCGGGGGCGACCCGCGCGAGGCACGGAAGCGGCGGAAAGGCGAATAGCGCGTCCGCGGCCGATCTGCCGCGCGGTGGCGGCGGAGGAGTGAACTCGTTGCGCCGCAACACCGGCCCGCGTCCACATTCATACAGAAGCCGCCACAGACGCGCACTCCAGCGCCCGTAAGCTCTTGCGGGGCGGCAGGATGGAGCTTGACGGGACCAAACGAGGGCAGTATCATGCCGTACGGTTTGGGGCGGGGGATCGCCCGAAGCACAGAGCGGGGAGCAGACCCGCCGGGCGTCGTGCTGAAGCAGGCGGGTCTGCTCCGAGCCGTGGAGAAGCAGGTGGGGGCATTCGCTGCCGCCGGACTCGCGCACCATGAACAGGAGCAGTCCAGGTGGCAGAAACGATCCTCCCGGATTCCGAAGCGCTCACCTGGCTCTTTGCCGCGGTCGAGAAGCTTTCGGACGAGCAGGACGCGGACGTCTACATGTACTCCGGCGACATCGACCGGAGCAGCGTGCAGCGGTTCCTGGCGACCTACGAGGGTGCCCGCCACCGCGCCAACTGCGTTCTGGTGCTGGTGACCTTCGGGGGCGATCCCGACGCGGCGTACGTCATGGCGCGCTTTCTCAAGCGCGCCTACCAGCGGTTGACCGTGCTCGTCTTCGGGCCGTGCAAGAGCGCGGGAACGCTCGCGGTGCTGGGCGCGACCGAGATCGTCATGGGGCCGTTCGGCGAGCTTGGGCCGCTGGACATCCAGCTGTCCAAGGAGGATTCCCTGGCCAGCCGGAGCTCAGGGCTCGACATCTTTCAGTCGCTGTCCATCCTTTCGCGGCAGGCGTTCACGATCTTTCAGCAGCACTTTCTGGGAATCGTGGGCGGCAGCGGCGGCGTGATCACCACGCGAACCGCGGCAGACATCTCCACCGCCATTGCCACGCAGCTTCTGCAGCCCATCGCGGCGCAGATCGAGCCGATGCGCCTGGGCGAAATGCAACGCGCGATCAACGTGGCCATCCAGTACGGAACGCGGCTGGGAACGAGCGAAGAAGTGGTGAACCGTCTCACGATGGACTACCCGGCGCACGGGTTCGTCATCGACCTGGAAGAGGCCGAGAAGCTGTTTCCCGGGCAGGTGCGCGTGCCCGGCATGCTGGAACTGGAGCTGGAACGCGGGTTGCGAGCCGCGTTCCGGGTAGAAGACAACGACGACGTCCTGCAGTACCCGCCTGAGCACACCGTCACCTGGTGCCTGACACCGCGGGACGGGGTCTTTCAGGATCACCTCATGGGGAGATTGACCGATGAACTCGCCTTTCAAGCTTCCGCCCCGGGTTGCGGCGCCGCCCAAGCCTGAGGATGCGATCGCGCGGCTGGTGGCCAAGGCGGACGAGCGCGCGGAAGCCATTGTGTCACGCTTGAACCGCAAGCCGAACAGCCGGTCGCGGGCCGCCCGCGCCCAGGCCTGGACGCGCGCTCTGCAGCAGGCGTAAGGCCCTGCAGCAGCCGCGGGGCATCGGCCAAGCTGCGTCGCGACCGCCCCGATGCCGCCCGGCGGCTGAATGGAACAGCGCTTCCGGGCGGGAGACCAGAACAGGGGAGAAAACGGGGGACGGCCGCGTGGCCGTCCCCCGTTTTCGTTTCGTCCGCCTCGTGAGCGGCCGGCGCGCTACTGCGCGGGCGCGGACTCGATCGTGCGGATGCGGGCCTGCACGCGGGCGATCTGCTCGGCGTTGCGGCGGGGCGCGCGCTCCACGAAGCGGCGGTAGGCCACCAGCGCTTCCGGCTGGTTGCCGGCCTTTTCCAGCGTGACCGCCAGGTGCAGGTCGATGTCTGCGTAGTACGGCTCCAACTCCTGCGCGCGCCGGAACTCGGCCACCGCGTCATCGTGCCGGCCGGCGGCGGAGAGCGCCTGCGCGTACTGAAAGCGCACGAACCCGTCGGTGCCGCTCAGTTCGGCGGCCTGGCTGTACTCGTTCACCGCCTCCTCGGGATTGTTTTGCGCCAGGGCGATGCGGCCCAGTTCCGCGTGCGGGGCGTAAAAGCCGGCGTTCTCCACCATGGCCCGCAGCATGGCCGCCTTGGCCGCCTCCCCATTGCCGCGAGCCTGCTCCAGCAGCCCGATGCTGTACTCCAGCACTTCCTTGCTGTCCCCGCCGCGCATGATGAACCGCTGCTCGTCGGAGCGGGCGCCGGCCAGCAGAAAGTTCATGTCGGCGAGCGCGCTGTCGTACTGCGCCATGTTCACGTAGGCCAGCGCGCGCCAGTAGCGCAGGCGCCGTACGTCGCGGGGGCTGGCTCCCTCGACCAACCGCGTAAAGCCGCGCGTTGTAGGCGATCCACGCGATGTTCTCGCGCGTGGCCAGCCACGGAACCCCGACCTTGTCCCACACCAGCACTTCCAGGCCGCGGTGGAAGAACGGGTTCCGGAACTCCGCGCGGATCACCATGGAATCCGCGGCCACCACGTCGGCCCGGCCCCACACCTCGGGCTTGCCCAGCAGCTTGTCCTCGAACGTCTGCGGGCTGCGGGCGTAGAAGGCCGCCCAGCTGCCGAACAGCGGCTCGGCGCGCGATGGGTCCAGCCGCGACGCCCAGTAGAACGCGTCCGAGGAGCGTTCCGGCGCGAGGCGCATGGCCTGCACGCCGTAGTCGTAGTACGCCTGCCAGTCGTTGGTGTCGGCGTTGCGCGGCAGTGAGGGTCGGGGCGGCGGCAGCTGCGCGGCCAGGGGAATGGCCAGCAGCACGAGGCCGAGCGCGGCCAGGATGCGGTTGATCATGCGTGGAGAACTGCGTCGGATGGAAAACATGCCGCGGGACCGGCGGCGCGCGGGAGGAAACAACTGGTACCAAGTTCTCGCCTGGCCGGCGATCCGTCAACTCAAAAGGGCTGGTCCGTACGCCCGCGAGTCGGGACAAAACGCGAGCGGGGGAGCGCAGCCGCTCCCCCGCTCGCGTTGTTTTTCCGGACTCGCGTCAGCGGTCGCGGTCCAGCATGCCGCCTTCGTGTACGGCGTGCTCGCGCGCCACTTCCTGCGAAGCCTCGTTGCGCTCGGACTTGTCGTACTCGGACCGGATGCGCTCCATCATCGCCTCGCGCCGGTCGTACAGGCGCTTGGGCGTGCGCGGGGCGTGGTTGTCCATGGCGTACGCGGTCAGGATCGGCAGCGCGACGGTGCTGTCCAGGTAGCAGACCACGGCGTCGGGGAGCCGGTCCGGGTCGATCTTGCCCCAGCTTACGGCCTCCGCCGGGGTGGCGCCGCTCAGGCCGCCGGTGTCGGGGCGGGCATCGGTGATCTGCAGGAAGTAGTCGTGCCCGCGCTCGTCGATCCCCATTACCTCCTGGATCTGCGGCTCGGTCTGCAGCGCGAAGTTCTTGGGGCTGCCGCCGCCCAGAATCCAGATGGCGCTCTTGCCGCCGCTGCGCTTTGCCTCCAGCACGATGGCGGCCGTTTCGTTGACGTCGGCGTTGACGTCGAACATCAGCTTGTTCCCCTGCAGCGCCTTGGCGGCCACGTTCATTCCGATGGACGAGTCGCCGGGGGACGAGGTGTAGATGGGGACCGCGTGCTCGTACGCCGCCGCCAGCAGCGACTTGCGTCCGATCCCCAGCTCCTGCTCGCGCGCCGCAACGTACTTGCCGCACAGGTAGTGGAACTCCGCCGTGGACATCGGCTTCTGGAACTCGTCGGCCGCGATGATCTTGCGGAAGAAGGCGTCCGTGTCCAGCAGCACCGAGTAGTCGAAGAAGATGTCGTAGATGCGCACCACTTCTTCTTCGCGCAGCACGGTGTCGCTGATCTGCGGGTTCCCCTGGCGCAGGTCCAGCCCGATGCCGAAGTGCGTGTCGTGGTACAGGTTGGCGCCGGTGCTGATGATCCAGTCCACGAAGCCGGCCTCGATGAGCGGAATGACGGAGCTCATCCCCAGGCCGGCGGGGGTGAGCGCGCCGGTCATGGTGAGGCCCACGGTGACGTCGTCATCCAGCATCTTGCGGGTAAGGAGGTGGCACCCCTCCCGCAGCCGCGCCGCGTTATACGCCTGGAACGTCCCGTCCACCAGGTCGGTGACGGTCAGCCCGGCGCCGATCGGCTTCGGCTCGATCCTCTTCCCCGACAAGAACTTGCTTTTCTGAGACATGGAAACAGTGCGTGAGTGCTGGGTGCGTGAGTGCGTGAGTGCGCGGGCCGCCCGGTTGGGAGCGGCTCGCGATCAACGTTCATCCTGAAACAGGGTATCCCCGTGAGCGTAGACTCGTTCGAGGATCTCGTGGTGTGGCAACGGTCACGCGAACTGTGCGTCCAGGTATACCGCACGACGGGCGCAGGACCATTCGGCCGTGACTTCGGCCTCCGTGACCAGATCCGCCGCGCGTCGGTCTCGGTGATGTCCAACATCGCCGAAGGCTTTGGCCGCTACAGCCGGGCGGAGATGCGCCACTTTCTCGCGATTGCGCGCGGGTCCGTGTTTGAGGTGCAGAGCCAGGTGTATCTGGCGTGCGACCTCGGCTACCTGAACGCGGCGGAAGCCGAGAAGCTGCACGCGCTCTGCCGGGAAGTGGCGCGCATGCTGGCCGGCCTGCGCGCCTCCCTCGGCAAGCCGTGACGCGATCCGCGATCCACCGCACTCACGCACTCACGCACCCGGCACTCACGCACTTCCGTCATTGCGCGTCGTTCTTGTGCGGCTCCGCGGGGGTGCCTTCGGCGGTGCCGGGGACGCGCGGACGGGTGCGGCGGTCCTTGCGCACGCCGTCGGAACAGTTGGCCACGTAGCACTTTTCAATGGCCGCCACCGCCTCTTCCGGCGAGTCCGTCACCATCAGCAGGTCCACGTCTTCCGGGGAGATCTTGCCCTCCGCCAGCAGGGTGCCCCGGATCCAGTCGATCAGCCCCTTCCAGTACGCCGTCCCCACCAGCACCACGGGAAAGTCGCGCACCTTGCCGGTCTGGATGAGCGTGAGCGCCTCGAACAGCTCGTCCATGGTCCCGAAGCCGCCGGGAAAGATGATGAACGCCTCGGCGTACTTCACGAACATCGTCTTGCGGACGAAGAAGTACCGGAAGTTGATGGCGACGTCCACGTAGGGATTGATCCCCTGCTCGAACGGAAGCTCGATGTTGCAGCCGATGCTGAGCGCCCCGGCGTCCCTGGCCCCCTGGTTGGCCGCCTGCATGACGCCCGGCCCGCCGCCGGTGATGATGCCGAAGCCGCGCTCGCCCAGCAGCCGGGCGGTGTGCCGCGCCGCCTGGTACTCCGGGTGGTCCGTCGGGGTGCGCGCCGAGCCGAAGATGGTGACGGCCGGCCCGATGCGGGCCAGGTTGTCGAAGCCCTCCACGAACTCGCCCATGATCCGGAAGACGCGCCACGGATCGGAACGGGTAAAGTCGTCCGCCGCCGCGGGCGCCTCGTTGGGCGACTGCAGCAGCCGCTCGTCTTCGGTGCTGGTGCGCGTACGCTGCGCGATGTTCAGCGTGGGGTTGTCCTGCTCCGGCATGGTTCCTCGGCGCGGGTGAGTCGCGCGGGCACCCTCCCCGCGCGGATGCACAACATACGGATGCGGGGCGCCGCGCAAAAGCGGGACTCGCGCACGGCGCGGCCGCGCCCCATGTTCCGTACGGCGCGCGCGGGCGCGGCTTCACTCGGCACGGACGGAACCACGAGGCCATGGAGACCAGGCGGGGACGGGCGATGACGCGAACGCTCGCGGCGGCGGCGGTGGCGCTGATGGCGGCTGCATGCCGCGACCGGGCGGCGGACAAGCCGGCGGCGCCGCCGCCGGACCTGGGCACGGTGCCGCGCAACGTGGAGATGCGCCTGTACGTGGCCCGCGACTGGGCGTGGAACGAGGACGACACGCTGCGCGTCACCGTCGTCAACGGAACGCTGCAGCCGCTCTCCGGGGCCACGCTGCACCTCACCATCGCCGCGGGGGTCCAGCTGCGCGACTCGGCGACGGAGGCCGCGGAAGCCTTTGCCGCCAGCCGCGGCTTTCAGCCCGCCGCCGCGCGCCGCGCCACGGCGGACACCACCGTCCGCTTCACGGTCGGCACGCTGGCGCCAGGGCAGAGCGCGGAGTTCGCGCAGGCGGTGCGCACCCCGCCCGCCCCGCGCGGCACCCCCGCGGCGCCGGCGGACACGGCGAGCCGCTTCGCCATCATGGCGCGGCTGCTGGCGGGGGATGGAAAGGAGCTCGCCGCGGGGCGCGACACCATCCGCATCCGCGCGGGCTCGGCGGTGGTCACCGGGGGGTGCGGCGGCATCCGCGACGTGGCCGTGTCGCGTTACGGCATCGGGCCGGTGCGGCTGGGGATGAAGCCCGCGGACGTCCGCACCCTGTGCCCCGAGGCGCGGGACACGGCGTGGCGCGGGGCGGAGGGGATGACGGAGCGGGGGCTGGCCGTGTCGCTGGCGGGAAACCCCGTCACGCTCGTGCTGGCGAGCGGGGTGATCGACCGCATCGTGGTGGACACGGCGGGGCTGCGCACGGGCGCGGGGCTGCAGGTGGGCGCCACCGTGGCGGACCTGCGGGCGCGCTACGGCCGCCTGTGCGCGGACCCGGGCGAAGGCGCCGTGGCCGTGTGGACGCCCGCGGCGCCGGGGATCAGCTTTGCGCTGGACACCGCGGCGACGGCGCCGTGGACCGCGGCGAACCTCCCCGCGGACTCGCTCCCCGACGCGGCACGCGTGACATCCATGTGGGTGCGAAAGGGCGCGGACAGCTGTCCGGCGCCCGAGGCCCGCTGAACCGGAAGGCATGATCAAGTGAAGATTCCAATGGCGATCCTGGCGGACGAAGCCAACGTATCGCAGGAAGGCAAGCTGAACGTGATGGGGATCTTTGACCGCATTACCGCGGCGGCGTTCCCCGTGGTGCATCCCAAGCTGATCTTCGCCTTTCGCGTGCAGGCCGACGCGGCGGACGGGGGGCGCACGTTTCCCGTGGAGATCACCATGGAGGCGCCGGACGGCACGGTGATCTTTGACGCCAACGGCGAGATCGGCGCACCGCTGGTGCCCGCGGGCGAGTTCACCACGTTCAACCAGCTGTTCAACCTCGTCGGGCTGCAGTTTCCGGTGGCGGGCGTGTACCGCTTCATCGTGCGCATCGAGAACGAGGTGCGCGAGGCGCCGCTGATCGTGGAAGCCGCGCCTGTCGGGGATCCGACGCTGAACTGAGGCACTGCCCTTCTTGGGAATGTTCACCCCGCACGTTACTCTGAAGCATGGAAGAAATCCGCGTCCGCACCTCCCGCCGCGGCGACCTGGTGGAGATTACCGGGCCGCTGCGCGCGCTCGTGGCCCGCAGCGGCGTGGACGAGGGCGTGGCCGTGCTGCAGAGCCTGCACACCACCGTCGGCCTCACCATCAACGAGAACGCGGACCCCGACGTGGTGCACGACGTGCTCGCCAAGCTGGACCGGCTGATTCCCAGGGACGAGCCGTTCTACCGGCACGCGGAAGGGAACAGCGACAGCCACCTCAAGACCAGCTTCTTCGGCCCGTCGCTTTCCGTGATCGTCCACGGCGGAGAGCCGCTGCTGGGGACGTGGCAGGGCGTGTATCTGTGCGAGTTCGACGGGCCGCGTGACCGGCGCGTGGCGGTGCAGATGCTGCGCGCATGATCAACGACCTGGAACCGGGCGCAAAGCCCCCCTCGCCCCTGCGCTCCATGGTGCGACTGATGGCGCGCGGCATTCAGGCGCGCGGCCGGCCCGCCCCGCCGGACTCCGCCGCGCCCCGGCGCAAGGTGGCGCTGGAGCGCTCGGCCATCGCCATCGACCCGCGGCGGGTGCTGGCGTATGCGCACGCCACCGGCGGCGAAGGGATCGAGGGGTTCGGGTCCGCGCGCCCCGCCGCGCCCCCCTTCTTTTCCGCCACGTGGGAAACGGCGCTGGCGCTGGAGATGTTCGCCGGGATGGAGCGCCCCCTGCCCCTGGGCGCCTTTGTGCACCTGTCCACCGACCTGGTGTGCGCGCGGCCCCTGGTGGCGGGAGACGTGGTGCGCTGCCGGGTGGAGCTGGAGCGGTTGGAGCCGGTGCGCCGCGGCCTGCGCCTTACGGTGCTCGCCCGCAACTGGCTGGGCGCGGGGCAGCTGTGCTCGCAGTCCACTTCTATCTTTCAGGTGCGGACGGCCGCGCAGGGGCTGCCGGCGGACGCGCCCCGCCCGCCCGCGCCGGAGCCGGAAGCGCCCGCGGACGGGTGGGTGGAGCTGGTGCGGTGGGACCTGCCGGGGGGCGCGGGACGGCGGTACGCCCGCGTGTCCGGCGACTACAACCCCATCCACCTGTGGGCCGCCACGGCGCGGCCCTTCGGGTTCCGGTCGCCCATTCTGCACGGGTACGCCACGGCGGCGCGGGCGGCGCACACGCTCATTGAGCACTGCCTGCACGGCGACCCGGCGGAGTTCCGGGGGATGCGCATCGCCTTTCGCGCCCCGCTTCCCCTGCCGGCGAGCGTCTGCTTTCTGGTGAACGACGATGGGCCGCGGCGCTGGTTCCGGGTAGCGGCGCCGGGCGAGGGCCCGGTGTACGCCGAGGGAAGCTGGGGCGCGCGGCCGGACTGAGCGTTCCCGCTGCGGCGGCGGAGAACCGATCCTTGCAGGACTGCCGAGGGGCGCGAGGGCGTCCCCCGTTCATCATTACCACCCATCGGACCGCGGCATGGCGTACAGGGAATTCACGGACAGCGACGGCGTCTTCTGGCAGGTCTGGGAGACCCGTCCGGGAGACACCGCCAACGTCCGCGCCCCCTTTGCCGCGGGGTGGCTGACGTTCGAGAGCCCGGCGGGGCGGCTGCGGCTGCGTCCCATTCCCGATGCGTGGGCCGACGCGCCCGACGAGCGTCTGGGCGACTGGCTTCTGCAGGCGGCCCAGTCCGCCCCGGCCCCGCAGGTGGACAGCCCGTCTCCCTCGGAGAAGCGCGCCGCCGACGCCCAGGAGGCGGCCACCGCGTCCGCCACCGCGGCGAGCGTGGCCGCCGCGCGGGTGGCGGCGGCGCAGCGCGAGGCCGCCGCCGTAAAGCCCGCGTCCCCCGCGGACCTGCTGGAGGCGCTTCCCGCCCCGGAGGCGGCGTTGCTGGCACGCACCCGTGCGGCGGTGGCCCGCGCCCGCGAGGTCATTCGCACCATCGGCGGCACGGTGCGCGACGACGACTGACCGCGAAAGACACGCGGACAGAACGGCCCCGCGCGCCAGCGCGGGGCCGTTCGTCGTTCGGGAGCCGGCGGACAGGCACGGATGCCGCCGCCGCGCGTGCACGCCCGCAGCCGTCCGGCGGGCCGATGGCGCGGATGCGGCCGCCGCGCGTGCCCGGCCGTCCGTCGCCCCGGGGGGGGGGGGCGGATGATCAGGAAGCCGCGGTCGCGGGATCACGGCCGCCGCCGCATCAGGGCGGACGAAGGGCGCGGATGGCGCCGCCGGCGCGTGAGGGATTCGCGCCCGGAGGGCCGAGAACCCGGAGTGGAGGGGCAACAGCAGTACCGTTGCCCTGGAACGGAGGGGGCTCGGCGCCGTTGGCAACGGCTGTATCGTTGCCTACGGCGCGCGAAGCCCGACCCGGAGCGCAGCGGAGGGGCACGCCCGAAAAGCAGTACGAAAGTACGAGAGTACGAAAGTGCGGCCGCGATCAGGGATACAGGTTCTGCACGCGCCAGCGGCCCGGGTGCGCCGGGTCGCGGTCAAAGCGTTCGCGCTCGTGCAGCCGGCTCGCCCGCCCCTGCCAGAACTCGATGCGCTCCGGCACCACGCGAAACCCCGACCAGTGCGGCGGGCGCGGAATGTCGCCCTCGGCGAACCGCGCCTCGAACTCTTCCACGCGCCGCATCAGCTCGTCGTACGAGGCCAGCGGACGGCTCTGCGTGCTGGCCCACGCGCCGATGCGGCTGCCCCGCGCGCGCGAGTTGTAGTACTCGTCCGCCTCCTGCGCGCTGACGGCCTCCACCGCGCCTTCGATGCGCACCTGCAGCTCCAGCGGCTGCCAGAACAGGCAGAGCGCCGCGTGCGGGTTGGCCGCCAGTTCCCGCCCCTTGCGGCTTTCCAGGTTGGTGTAGAAGACGAAGCCGCGCTCGTCAAAGCCCTTGAGCAGCACCATGCGGTTGGAGGGGCGCCCACCCTCGTCGGCCGTGGCCAGCGACATGGCGGTGGGCTCCTTGACCTGCGCCGCCAGCACCCGCTCCATCCACTCCCCGAAGCGGCGGAACGGCTCCGCGTGCTCCGCGGTCCGGTACTCGGATTCCATGCCGTCCGTCACTCCGTTCCCGACACGGGCTGGATGGGCGCGGTCAGCCGGGTGTTCTCCCACTCCATCACCAGGGTGAGCGCGCTGCCCGCGGGCTGCAGCCGGATGGTGAACTGCTCCACCGGCGCGGCCGTGCGCTCCATCCGCAGCGGCACGCGCGCCAGGTCCTGCGCCTGGTCGTACACGGTGCCCCACTGCCCCGTCTGGCGGTTGATGATGAGCTGCCACTCGTTCTGCCCGGGAAGCGTGTACAGCGTGTACGTCCCCGCCGGAACGCGCGTGCCGCCGATGCTCACGTCGGTGGCGGTGACCAGCGTGGTGGCCGCGTTGGCGCCCGTGCGCCACACCTGCCCGTACGGCACCAGCCCGCCCATGATGGTGCGGCCGCGCATGTACGGCCGCCCGTAGTCCACCATCACCGTCTGGCCGGCCAGCGTGGCGCGCGCGGTGTCGCGCGGGCTGGCGGGCGCGGGGCGCGCGGCGGGCGTGGTCGCGGCGGCGGGAGCGGTGGCCGGGGCGGCGGCGGGCGTGGCGGACGGCTGCTCGGGCTGCGTCTGCGTGCCGCAGGCGCCCAGCAGGGCGGACAGGCCCAGCACGGCCAGCGCGGGGGAACGACGAGGTACGAGTGCCATGGCTCAGCTCCAGCGGAGGTGGATGATCGGGTGGAGGCCGGACGGTCCGCGCGATGGAGGCCTCGCGGGACCGGCGGATTGTACCCGCGCGCATGCCGCCCCGGCAAGCGCCGCCCTTGGTGAACGCGGCCGCGCGGCCCATGTTGAGGGATGATCTTTATCCAGATTCCCCCCGACGAAGACGATGCCGGCCTGGAAGCGGACTTTCCGCTCGGCGACGGCACCGCGGACACCGGCGCCTCCGTAGTCTGCCCGTACTGCGGCGAAACGGTGGAGATCGTGCTGGACCCCGGCAGCGGGCCGCGGCAGGAGTACGTGGAGGACTGCGAGGTCTGCTGCCGTCCCTGGACGGTGCACGTGGCCTACGGCCCGGACGGCGCCGCAGACGTAACCGTCGACGCGGCCGATGACGGCTGGGACGATTGAGCCCGGGCGGCCTGGGCGCTTCGGAAGCGGCGCCGGCCGAGGAGCGCAAACGCCGCTCGCTCAGAGCGTGCGGCAAGCGTTGCTCGCTTCGCGCCTCGGAGCCTGAGCGTCATTCTGAGCGGAGCGCTGCGCAGAATTCTCTTCCGCTCCGAATCGTGGCGCGCAGTCGAAGAATCCCGCCCCGAAATGTCGGGTACACCGCTGGCCGGCGTGGCACGCCCGGCATTCCTGGCCGCGTCCGACGGTGCGCCGCGCGCCACGCACTCATTCGCTCACGCGCGAGGCACGGGCGGGATTCTTCAGTCGGCGCCAGGCTGGAAGCACGCCGAAGGTCCGCGCCGCGCGTCCGGGACGAATCCTGCAAGGATGTGTAACGGAACGGGCCGGCGCGGAGCCGGTGGGCGGGGATGACCGGGGGAGCACGGAATGAAGCTGCTGGTGATTCGGCACGGAGTGGCGGGAACGCGCGACGAGTGGGCGGGAACGGGCAGGCCCGACACCCAGCGCCCGCTGACGGACGAAGGACGAAAGAAGATGCGCCGCGCCGCGCGCGGTCTGCGCGCCGTGGCCCCGCGCATTGACGTGCTCGCCTCGTCGCCGCTGGTGCGCGCGACGCAGACGGCGGAGATCGTGGCGGCGGAATACGACGACCTGCCGTTTGACACCATCGCCGAGCTGTCGCCGGAGCGGCGGCCGGACGAGCTGCTGGGGTGGCTGCGCGCGCAGAAGCCCGGCAGCACGGTGGCCGTGGTGGGCCACGAGCCGCACCTGGGCTTCCTGGCCGGATGGCTGCTGACGGCCCGCAACGATTCGTTCGTCGACTTTCGCAAGGGGGGCGCGGTGCTGCTGGAGTTCGACGATCCCCCCGCGGGCGGCAACGCGGTGCTGGCCTGGGCGCTCACGCCCAGGCAGCTCCGCACGCTGGGCGAGGCGGAATGAAGGGCGCGGCGGTGCTGCTGGAGTTGTCCGCGCCGCGGGCCGCGCGGTGGCTCGCCCTGCGCTTTCTGCACGAGGCGGACGAGGCGCGCGCGCGGCTGGACGACCCCGGTGATTCCGAGGCGCTGCACGACTTCCGCGTCGCCATCCGCCGGCTGCGCAGCACGCTGCGGGCGTACGCGGAGCACGTGGACGAGTCCATCGGCGGGCGCGACCGGCGGCGGCTGCGCAAGCTGGCGCACGCCACGGGCGACAGCCGCGACGGCGAAGTCCTCATCCAATGGGTGCAGTCGCGCCGCGAGGGCGTGCCCTCCGCCGGCCCCGACTGGCTGGACCGGCGCCTGCGCAAGCGGCAGGCAAAGCTGGGCACCGCGCTGCGCGACGAGGTGGCGCACGACTTTGCGCGCGAGCGGCGGCGCCTGCAGGACCGGCTGGAGCACTACACCAGCCACGTGGACGCGGCCGATCCGCGTGAGCTGCCGCGGATGAGCCTTGTTCTCGCGGACCTGGTGGAGCGCCACGCGGCGGAGCTGCGGGAGCGGCTGGCCGAGGTGCGCTCGGTTGACATGCAGGAGGTGGCGCACGAGGGGCGCATCGCGGCCAAGCGGCTGCGCTACCTGATCGAGCCCTTCGGCGGCGAACTGTCCGGCGCCTCCGCGCTGGTGAAGCGCATCAAGGCGCTGCAGGAGACGCTGGGGCAGATGCACGACGCCCACGTGGCCGCCGGCGTCATCGCCGATGCGCTGGGCGACCTGGAGGAGGATGACGACGAGCCGCGCGACGGGCTGGCGGCGCTGGCCGGCATCGCGCAGGCCGAGGTGCAGGCGCGCTACGCCGAGGTGGAAGCCGAGTGGCTGGGCGACGGCGCCGAGCCGTTCTTCGCCGGGGTCGCCGAACTCGTCGCGCGCCTGCGATCCGGCGGCGAGAACCGTGAGATCGAGCGCAAGTACCTGCTCCGCGGCATGCCCGTGCTTCCGGAAGGCGCCGTGCGGACGGACATCGTGCAGGGCTACGTGCCCGGCGAGCGGCTGAACGAGCGCGTCCGCCGGGTGCGGCGCGAAGGGACGACGAAGTTCTACCGCACCATCAAGATGGGCTCGGGGCTGAGCCGCATGGAGCTGGAGGAGGAGACGACGGAGCTCATCTTCCGCCGCCTGTGGAGCCTCACCCGCGGCCGGCGCGTGCAGAAGGTGCGCTACCGCGTGCGCGACGGCGACTTCACGTGGGAGATCGACCGCTTCCGCGACCGCAGCCTCTTCCTGGCGGAGATCGAGCTGCCGTCGGAGGATACGGAGGTCGCCCTCCCCGACTGGCTGCGCGACTGCGTGGAGCGCGACGTGACGGGCGAGCCGGAGTACGTGAACCTGAACCTGGCGCGCTGACGTTTCTCATCCGCCGCCGCATGCGGGAACCTGCGCCCGTGGGTGGGACCACCACGGGCGCACGCCGGTTGATTCACCGAAGGCTTGCATCGATTCCGCTCTTTTTTCCCGAAACCGCATGATGACGCGCTTTTCGACCCTTTCCGTTGTCTCTGCCGCGCTGCTCCTCGGCGCCTGCGCGCGCCCGTCCGCGAAAGGCCCCGCGCCGGCAGGCGGGCGCGAGATCCCCGCGGCGGACACGGCCCGGGAAGCCGCGGCGCCGGCAGCGGACCCGCCGGAGCTGCGGGCCGGGCTGCGGGGCGACACGTCGGTGCTCATCGACACGCTGCCCAACGGACTGGTGTACTACGTCCGCCGCAACGCCGAGCCCCGCGCCCGCGCCGAACTGCGGCTCGTCGTCAACGCCGGCTCCACGCAGGAGGCGGAGGACCAGCGCGGGCTCGCCCACTTTCTGGAGCACATGGCGTTCAACGGCACGCGCCGCTTTGCCAAGCACCAGATCGTGGACTACCTCGAGCGCGTCGGCATGCGGTTCGGGCCCGACATCAACGCCTACACCAGCTTTGACGAAACCGTGTTCATGCTGCAGCTGCCCACGGACAGCGCGGGCGTGGTGAGCACGGGAATGCGCATTCTGGGCGACTGGGCCACGGGAATCTCGCTGGATTCGGCGGAGATCGAGGCGGAGCGCGGCGTGGTGCTCTCCGAGTGGAGGCGGCGGCTGGGCGCGGGATCACGCATCTCCGACCGCCAGTTCCCCTTTCTGCTGGCCGGATCGCGCTACGCGGAACGGCTTCCCATCGGCGACCCGGAGCTGCTGCGCACCTTTCGCCCCGAGGCGCTGCGCCGCTTCTACCGCGACTGGTACCGGCCGGAGCTGATGGCCGTGGTGGCGGTGGGCGACTTTGAGCCGCGCGAGGTGGAGGGTATGATCCGCGCGGAGTTCGGCGGCATTCCGCGCTCTCCGGGCACGCCGGAGCGCACGCCCAACACCGTGCCCCCGCGCGACAGCACGCGCACGCTGGTGACGGTGGATCCGGAGCTTCCCGGCACCACGGTGAGCATCAACTGGTACCGCCCCGCTCGGCGCGACACCTCCCTGGCCGTGTACCGCGAGTCCGTCGCCGAAAGCATGTTTTCGGGAATGATCAGCGACCGGATGAACGACATCAGCCTGCAGCCCGGCGCGCCGTTCCTGAACGTGGGCTCGTACCTGGGCGGCTCGCTGCGCCCGCTGTCGACCTTTGCGCTCAACGCCTCCGTGGCGCAGGGCGGCGCCGAGCGCGGGCTGGCCGCCGTGCTCACGGAACTGCAACGCGCGGCGCGGTACGGCTTCACGGCGGAGGAACTGGAGCGCGAGCGGGTGGAATCACTGCGCAGCTGGGAGCAGATCTACGCCGAGCGGGCCAAGACCACGAGCGCCCAGTTCGCCGGGCAGTACGTGAGCCACTATCTGGAGGGCGGCGCGCTGCGGACGGTGGAGGATGAGTACCTCATCGACCGGACGTTCCTGCAGCAGATCACGCCGGCGGAGGTGCAGGCGGCCGCGCGCCGGT
>NZ_DASVTX010000215.1:0-23230 GCF_036387355.1 Longimicrobium sp. | reverse complement strand
GGACGAGAGTGTCCGTACGAAGAACGCCCGCCGCGGGTCGCGGCGGGCGTTCTGTGGTCGGGACGGAGACCCGTCAGGGCTGCTCGGGCTGGGCGGGCGCGGCCGGGGCGGCGGTCGCCTGCGGCTCGGCGGCGGGCTGCGCCGCGCGGGGCGGCTGCGGCGGACGCATCATCGCCATCAGCTGCGCCTCGTTCTGGGCGATGAAGCGCACGTTCGCTTCGTTGGCCTGAATGGGCGGGTTCTGCCCCGCCTTGCGAAGCTGGTACACCATCATGCCCTGGATCAGCGCGGTCATCGCATCCGCGTAGTCGCGGGTGGACAGGCCGGCGTTCTGCACGGCCTCGCGCGCCTCCGGGACGGCGTTCAGGCGCTGGTACACGCCCTCCGGATCAAACCGCTGCATCTGCAGGTTCTGCTGCAGGTCCGGGCGGGTGCGGCCCAGTTCCGCCAGGTTCAGCGCCGCCTGCCGCATCTTGGCCACGCCGTCCATGCTGAGCCGGTACTGCGAAACCGGCATCTGCTGCATCAACGCCGCAATCATCGCGGGGTCCGGGCCCTGCCGCCGGCCTGCGTTCGGGGCACCCGGCGCGCCCGGAGCGTTGGGCCGCCGCGCCGCGCTGTCCGGCCGCGCGGGGGGCTGCGCCACCACCGGCGGCTGGCCGGGCAGGGGTGCCTGGCCGGGCGCGGTCGCCACCGCCGCCACGGGTCCGGCGGGAGCGCCGGGGACCACGGGAGCCGCGGCGCCGGCCGGTGCTCCCGGAGCCGGCGCGGCGAGCGGGCCCTGCGTGCCGAACGGGTCCGCCGGGTTCATGGGCGCAGCGGGCGCGCCGGCCGCCACCGGAGGCGCCGGCTTGGCGGGCGGCTCCGGCTCGTTGGGGCCGCAGGCGGTCAGGATCAGCGCGCAGGCGGCGGAAAGCGCCACCGCGGGGCGGGAACTCAGCATCAGTCGCTCGGGATCAAAAGGAAAAGCGGAACCCCCCGCCGGGGCGGGTTCGGGCCGAAGGATAACAACGGAACGGCGCGGCAGAAAGATTCCGCGTCAGCGGATGTGGCGGTACATCATGTCCACGAGCTCGTCGTACATCTGTTCCGCCTGGTCGTCCCCGCTGCGGATGGCGTTGGCCGCGCAGTGCTTCAGGTGGTTGCGCATCAGCTCGCGCCCCACGGAGCGCAGCGCCTCGTGCACGGACGAGATCTGGGTGAGGATGTCGGCGCAGTAGCGGTCCTCCTCCACCATGCGCTGCAGCCCGCGCACCTGCCCCTCGATGCGCCGCAGCCGCTTGAGGTTGCGGTCGCGCGTCGCCGCGTCCACCGCCACCGCCGTGCGCCCGTGCCCGTCCTCCTGCCCCGCCGGCATTCCGCATCCGCAGCCGCACACCGCGGCCCCCTCCGTCGTCTGCTCCTGGTCCGTCATCGTCGTTCGCCTGGTGCCGTTCGATGTGCCACTCCGGGGATGAATACCCCCGGGGGATATGTCGGCGTTCCGCCGCGCGCCGTCAAGCCCGCCGGGGACGCGTGTCCGTCCCCGCATTTGTCGGGCGGCTTTGAACCTTTTCCGCCCGGCGGCCATCCAACCGCCGTCGACCGTTCGTTCGCACACCCAACAGGGAGACGTTCCCGTGCACGATAAGGAAATGCATCAACTGCAGGCCCGCATCACCCGGCTGGAACGGCAGGCCCGGCGCAGCCGCGCGCTTTCGTCCGTTCTGGCGTGCCTGCTCGCCGCGTCCACGCTGGGCGCGTGGCTCTCCCCGTCCCATTCCGTGCCAGAGCTTCGAACGCGCAAGCTGGTGATTGAGGACGACCGCGGGCGCGACCGAATCGTGTTCGGCGCGCCGGCGCCCAGCGGCATGGGAACGGTGCGCGCCAGCCCCATGACCGGGTTCGCGATCAACGACACCGCCGGCAACGAGCGGTTCGGGCTGGGGCTGCGCGATTCGGGAGGGATGACGATGGGCTTTGACGCCGCCCCGGGCGACGGCGACCCGCGCAATCCCGAGCGGCTGAACCTGGGGGTGGACGACGAGGGCTACGGGTTCGTGCGCTTTCTGGACAAGCGTACCGGGCTGGCCGGATACCTGGGGCTGCGTCCGGACGACAAGGTGTGGATGGAGTACTTCTACGTCACGGCCGATTCCGTGATCCGCCGCCGCAGCGGGCTGGAAGGCGACCAGACGATGCGCGAAGCGCGCTGATCCGCGGCGCGAATGACCAGAAGCCCCGGCGCCAGTGCGGTGCCGGGGCTTCTTTCCGTCCGATCACGGGCAATCCGGCACCTGCTGATCGCTTAGAAGTATCCGCCGCTGGCGTCCCGCCACATGTGCCAGCCATCCAGTTCCTCTTCCGTCACGGGCTGCTCGCCCATGACCTGGGGCTGAAAGCTGGCAAAGGCGCGGTGGCTCAGCGGCATGTGGCCGATGGAAAACGGCGCGTCGTGCTCCGGCCCGAACGGCGCGACCTCCAGTTCGCCGGCGTCCGCCATGGACGGGCGCGCGGCGAATCGCTGCACGTACAGCCGCCCGTGCACCCCGCCGGCATCCACCGCCAGCACCTTCATGACCGCGAACCCGCCGCCTTCCGCCACGACGGAAAGGAGCTGCCCCGCCCGCGGCTGAAACGGGGTGCGGCGGCGAAGGCGGGCCAGGAGGGAGCCCAGCATCAGCCCGGCACCACGCGGGCGGGGAGCGGCTCGGCCGCTGCGGAGTCGGCGGCGGCGAGCGCATCCGTGCGGCCGGCCGGCTCACGCAGAAGCTGGTAGATGATGATGGCGCCGAACGTGGCCGTGCCGATGCCGCCCACGGAGAAGTCACCGAGCTTCAGCACCAGGTCGCCCGCGCCCATCGTAAGCGTAACGGCCGCCGTGATCAGGTTGCGGCTGTTGGAAAAGTCCACGCGGTTCTGCACCCAGATGCGGCCACCGGTGGCCGCGATCAATCCAAACAGCACCACGGACAAGCCGCCGAGGACGGGGCCCGGAATGGTGCCGATGAGCGCGCCGAACTTGGGCGACATCCCCATCGCGATCGCCGCCACCGCCGCGACCACGAAGATGAGGGTGCTGTAGATGCGCGTGACCGCCATTACCCCGATGTTCTCGGCGTACGTGGTGACGCCGGTGCCCCCGCCGGACGCGGCCAGCATGGTGGCCAGCCCGTCGCCCACGAAGGCGCGGCCCAGGTAGCGGTCCAGCGACTGCCCCGTCATGGCGCCCACGGCCTTTACGTGCCCCAGGTTTTCCGCGACCAGCACCAGCGCCGCGGGGGCAAAGAGCAGCGCCACGTCCCAGCGGAACACGGGGCGCGAAAAGTGGGGAAAGCCGATCCACGCCGCCTCCCGCAGCAGCGCGAAGTTCACCGCCGGGCCCAGCCCCATTCCGTTCGCCAGCACCAGGTACAGCAGGTAGCCGATCACCCCGCCCAGCAGAATGGGCACGCGGCGCAGGAGCCCCGGCGAGTACACCGCCACGGCCCCCGTCGCCAGCACCGTCGCCAGCCCGATCCCCGTGTCGAACCCGCTGCCGCTGATCCCCTTTACCGCCACCGGCGCCAGGTTCAGCCCGATGACGGCCACGACGGAACCGGTCACCACGGGCGGCATCAGGCGCTCGATCCACCGGTACCCCGTCCCCATCACGATCAGCCCGATGATGGCGTACAGCGCGCCCGCCGCAATGATGCCGCCCAGCGCCAGGCCGATGTTGGGGTTCGGTCCCTTGCCCGCGTACCCCGTGGCCGCGAGCGCCACGGCCACGAAGGAAAAGCTGGATCCCAGGTAGCTCGGCACCCGCCCGCCCACGATCACGAAGAAGAGCAGCGTTCCGATCCCCGAAAAGAACACGGAGGTGTTGGGGTCGAAGCCCATCAGAATGGGCACCAGCACCGTCGCGCCGAACATGGCGAACACGTGCTGCAGCCCCACCACCATCGTCTGCCCCCACGGCAGCCGCTCTTCGGGGCCAATGACACCGTCCGGCTTTTCGGTCCAGCGGGGAAAGTAGCCTTCGCGTGCGGTCTTGCTCATGGGGGGCGGCCGATTGGGGGAGGATGGGGCGGGAGAACAGCGAAGGAGACACAAGCAAACGTTCCCGGCCGCCGTCCGCAAGGCTGTCGATGTCCATCCCGCGCCGCGCGAGGCGGATCAGAACAGCGCGACTGCGACGGATGCAGCGGGGCGATACTCCATCGGCCTACTATGACGCCGTGCCCCACCGGAGAATCTCGCCGCGCCGGGCCGACCAACCTTCATGCTCCCATCCATCATCCCCCGCAGCCGAAAACGCACATGGCTACGCTCCTCACCGCGGCCCTCCTTTGCTCCATCCTCGCGGCCCTGATCCGCGCCGCCAGTCCGGGGACCCGGGCACGCACCGCCGTTCTGCCGATCGGAACGCTCCTGCTCGCCGCGGCGTGCGGCGGTGACCCGTATCCCGCCATCGGTGATCAATCGTTCGCCCCGCCCTCAGGCCTGATGTCCGCGCCGTCCATGGCAGACACCGTGATGGGGCCGGGCGCCGGCCCGCGCCACACGCTGCACGCGCACTCCACGTTCAACGTGCGCGCGAAGCCCTCCACCACTTCCAGGGTCGTGCGCACGCTGCGGCGGGGCGACACGGTGAGCGTGGGAGAGGCGAAGGACGGCTGGTCGCCGGTCATCGAAAATGGCGATCGGATCGGCTACGTGTCGCGTGCAGGTGAAGCCCTGCGCTCCTATGCGCCCACCATCCCCTCGCCTCAAGTCGCGACCTACTTCAACGACGGGAGCGGATCCGCGCGCAGAGCCGGATCGTCGCGCGGCACTTCGCGCCGCAGCAGCGCGGAAAGCCGCGGCTACTACACCGGGCCGCGCGGCGGCTGCTACACCTATTCGGCGTCCGGCCGCAAGCGGTACGTGGACCACTCCTACTGCAACTGAGGGAAGGGGCGGAGAGGTGAAGAGTTACGCCATGAGCGGCGTTCCGCCGGGGAGGCGAGGGTGATGGACGGCGCCCGGCCGGATCTGTGGACGATCCTGTCGTCGCTCGCCGGAGCGGCCGGAACCGTGTTCGCGGGCGCGGCGCTGCTGATGAACTCCACGCACACCCGGCGCTCCGAAACCTTTCAGCATCTGCGCAACGTCAACGGAGCGCTCGCCCAGTTGGGCCCCGTGGACGCGCCGGAGCTGCACGCCGCGGTGCTGGCCTACATGCGCCACGAGACCGGCCCGCCGGAGGCGTGGGCGAACTACCAGGCCCTGCTGGACACGCTGGAACTGCTGGCGTTCGCCATCGAAGAGAGCGCGGCCGACCAGAGCATCGCACGGGCGTACCTGCGGTCGTTCCTGGGCGGGCACCTGGTGCCGGCGGCGTTCCTCCACGAGTACCAGGTGGAGACCCGCAACCCTCACGCGTACGAGGCGCTGCTGCGGTTCATGAACAGCACCGGGTGCGCGCTTCCCCCCATGATTGGCTACCCCGACTGAGAGATGATTTCGTGGTCCACGCCAGAAAGAACCCGGACCCGCCTTCCCGGCCTCCGCCGGAGCCGCCTTCCCGGCCCCACCCCTTCGAAGAACCGAGGCGTGGCCCCGACCGGCCGACGCGCGGCCCCGATGAAGGCCCCAAGCGTGGCGGCGGCGAACCTCCGAGCCGCGGCCCCGGCGGCACCCGCCCGCCTCCCGGAAGGGGCTGACCGGCATCGCGGCACGATCCGCCAAACGCACAGCCCCGGCGCCGTTTTCCGCGCCGGGGCTTCGTATGTGCGGAGGCTGCCCCGTGCCCGCCGCGCGATCCGCGGCCGGGGGCCGCCGTTCCGGCGGCGGGACCGAACCGCAAAGGGAGGCCGGGGATGAATCTGGGCGAAGCCATTGAGCACAACGGGCGGCGCTACGCGGTGCAGCGCCAGTCCCACAACGTCAGCCCCGACCAGGAAAGCGTCGCGACCCGGTGGACGCTGGTGGACCTGCAGCCCGCGGGCGACAATTCGGACGAGCTCTGCGATCTCGGGCTGCACGTGGACCGGCCCGATGCCGAAGCCGCCGCCCGCCGGTGGCTGAGCCAACTGCCCGAAGGCCGGGGTTGCTGAGCGGTCGCGGGCGGCCAGCGCATCCTCGCCGGCGCCACCCACGCCCGCGACACCGCCCGTGCGGTGGGCGCGACAACGGCACGCACTCTGCATCGCAAAGTACTTCGTCCGACGCACCACAGCATGCCGCACCGAGCGGCGGCGGTGAACCACGATCCTGAACGAGGTGATCGCGATGTCCAGCCTGGTCGAGGTCCTGTATCCGGTTCCGGACATGCGGCGCACGCCGCTCTCCACCGTGCGCTGGTGGGAGTCGCGGCGGCTGACCTTCAACCGGGCGGTGAGATCCGCGGGGCTGGTGACGCTCGCGGTGACGTCGGTCTTCTTCGCGCTTCCACCGCACTCGTCGGTCATGCCGCTTTCGATGATGCTCACCGGCAGCGTCGTCTACGGCGTGATGGCGAACGCGTGCTACACGCTGGGATGGATGGCCGAGCTGCTTGCCCGGCGCGTGTGGGGGCGCGGCGCTCCGGACCTGGGGCCGCTGCTCTTTCGCCAGGGACTCATCTTTTCCGTGGGGCTTACGCTGCTTCCCATCCTGCTGGCGGTGATGTCGTGGGTGGCCCGCATCGTCGTCGCCCTCGCGTCATAGCGGCGCCGGACGCAGGGACAGACGGCAAAGGAGGCCGGCCGGACCCGCGTCCCGCCGGCCTTCATCATCATGATTGACGTGCCCCCGTCCCACGCATTACGCTCCCCGTAGCAGTCCCGCCGCAGTCGCAGGCATCTCCTCACCGCGAACCCAGCGCATCCATGCGGAGACATCGCCCTCTCACGTTCCTTCTCGTCTACACCACGCTGGCGATGGCCGGCGCGTGCATCCCGGCGCCACCCCCGCCGCCCGCGCCGCCACCTCCTCCTCCCGCGCCCCCGCCGCCCCCTCCGCCGCCGATGCTGTCGTCGGGTCAGCCAGATGAGGCCGCGGCCCGGGAGCGCGTCGCCCCGCGCGACACGGCGGCGTTCAACACCGAGGAGTACAACCTCATCCAGGAGAACCCGTTCCGGCTCGCGGCCGAGAACCCGCTCTCCACCTTTGCCATCGACGTGGACGCGGCCTCGTACAGCAACGTGCGCCGCTTTCTTCGCGAGCGCCGCATGCCGCCGCGCGACGCCGTGCGCATCGAGGAGCTGATCAACTACTTCGACTACGAGTATCCGGATCCCACCGGCGAGCACCCGTTCAGCATCAACACCGAGGTGTCCGCCGCGCCGTGGAATCCGCAGCACCGGCTGGTGCAGGTGGGGCTGCAGGGACGGCGGATGGACACGCGGGAGCTTCCGCCGGGCAACCTGGTGTTCCTGCTGGACGTGTCGGGCTCCATGAACGAGCCCAACAAGCTGCCGCTCGTCAAGGAAAGCATGCGGCTGCTGGTGAACCAGCTTCGCCCGCAGGACCGCGTGGCCATCGTGGTGTACGCCGGCGCCGCGGGGCTGGTGCTGCCCAGCACGCCGGGCAACCAGCGCGAGCGCATCCTGGGCGCGCTGAACCGGCTGGAGGCGGGCGGCTCCACGGCGGGCGGCCAGGGGATCGTGCTGGCGTACGAGACGGCGCGCGAGGCGTTCATCCCCGGCGGCAACAACCGGGTGATCCTGGCTACCGACGGCGACTTCAACGTGGGCGTCAGCAGCGAGTCGGGGCTGGTGCAGCTCATCGAGCAGAAGCGCGACACCGGCATCTTTCTCACCGTGCTGGGCTTCGGCACGGGGAACTACAGCGATGCGCGGATGGAGCAGCTGGCCGACCACGGCAACGGCAACTACGCCTACGTGGACCAGATCGCCGAAGCCCGCAAGGTGCTCGTCCGTGAGATCGGCGGCACGCTGCTGACCATTGCCAAGGACGTGAAGGTGCAGGTGGAGTTCAACCCGGCCCGGGTGCGCGCCTACCGCCTGATCGGGTATGAAAACCGGGTGATGGCCAACGAGGACTTCAACGACGACCGCAAGGACGGCGGCGAGCTGGGCGCCGGCCACTCCGTCACCGCGCTGTACGAGATCGTGCCCGTGGGCGTGGCCATGCCGGTGCCCGAGACCGGCCCGCTGCGCTACCAGGAAACGATGCCGCGCCCCGGCGCCGCGTCCAGCACGGAACTGCTCACGGTAAAGCTGCGCTACAAGGCGCCGGAGGGAGAGCGCAGCTGGCTAATGGAGCAGCCGGTGCGCGACCGGGGAACGGCGCTGGCCGCCACCAGCACGGACTTTCGCTTTGCGGCGGCGGTGGCGCAGTGGGGCATGCTGCTGCGCAACTCGCGGTGGAAGGGCAACTCCAGCTGGACGGCCGCGGCGGAGCTGGCCCGCGGCGCGCTGGGGCACGACGAGCACGGCTACCGCGCCGAGTTCATCCGCCTGCTTGAGGAAAGCCGCGCCCTGGCCGAGAACCAGCCGCCCGCCGCCGACCGTACCACCGGCTCGGAGCGATAGGGAAGCTTCAACGAGGCTGACAGGAGGCACGGAGACGGGAGCCCGTCTCCGTGCCTTTTCGCGTTGTGAGATACGACGGTTCCACGGCCCGCATCTTGTAATCGTTCCGGGTGAATCCGGAAACGCATGACCCGGGCAGGCGCGAAATGCAGCGAGTGGTATATCGAATGATGGGCGAGCGGCGCGGCGCCGCGCGCGACGGCGCCAACCCCGGGCGGCGGGCCACCGACGTGGAGCCCATGCGCGGCTGGGTGCCGGCCCTGCGCATCGCGGGCGGCATCGCGCTGGCCGACTGGGCGGTCAAGGCCGCCATCGTCCGCACCATGGCGCAGGAGGAGTTCCGCGAGGTCATTCCCGGCGCGGTGGCGCTCTGGCACGTGCGCAACCACGCCATGATCCTGGGATTGTGGGACAACCTTCCGCTCGGCGGGCGCAAGGTGCTGGCGGTGGTGGCGTCCGTGCTGGGCGTGCTGGTGCTGATGCAGATCGTGGGTCGCGCGCACCGGTTGACGGGGGCGCACCGGCGCTGGGCCTGGGTGTTCGTGGGGCTGATCTGCGGCGGAATGCTGGGCAACCTGGGCGAGCGCGTGATTCACTGGGGCGTCACGGACTACCTCTCGTTCCGCTGGGGGCCGTACTGGCTGCCGCCCGGCAACGTGGCCGACATCGCGCTCTTTGTTTCCATCCCGCTGGCGATCCCCGTCATCGTCTTTGAGCTGATGGGCCGCGCCCGCCGCGGCCGCGACGCCGCGCGCACCCGGTCCGCGCCGCCGGTGGGCGCCGACTGACCGCTCCCGCTGGCGGCACCCCGCAGGGCGCGCCTATGTTTTGCGCGCCCTTTGCGTTTCCCCGTTCTCCCGTGGTTCGCGCGTGACCGTTCCCGAAAGCAAGCGCCAGCACCTCCGTTCCCTGCTCCACGACTGCGGCTCCGTGGTGGTGGGCTACAGCGGCGGGGTGGATTCCGTGTTTCTCGCCCGCATCGCCGTGGAGGTGCTGGGGCGCGAGAACGTGCTCGCCGTAACGGGAAAGAGCGACAGCATCGCCACGTGGATGGAAGACACGGCCCGCGAGGTGGCGGAGCAGTTCGGCATTCCGTGGATGGAGCTGGAAACGCGGGAGATGGACGATCCGCGCTACGCGGCCAACCCCAGCAACCGCTGCTACTTCTGCAAGTCCGAGCTGTGGGGCCGCCTGTCGGCCCTGGCGCGGGAGCGGGGCTACGGCGCGGTGCTGGACGGCGCCAACGCCGACGACGTGGGCGACCACCGCCCCGGCGCCGCCGCCGCGACCGAGAACGAGGTGCGCTCGCCGCTGCTGCAGGCGGGGCTCACCAAGGCCGAGATCCGCGCCTGGTCGCAGGAGCTGGGGCTCCCCACCTGGGACCAGCCCGCCGCGCCCTGCCTGGCCTCGCGCATTCCCTACGGCCTTTCCGTCACGCCGGAGCGGCTGCGGCAGATCGAGCGCGCGGAGATCGCGCTGCGGGCCATGGGGTTCCGCGACTTTCGCGTGCGGCACCACGGCGACGTCGCGCGGCTGGAAGTACACCCGGACGAGCTGCATCGGGTCGCGCCCCGGCGGTCCGCCATCCTGCGCGCGGTGGGCGCCGCGGGGTTCGGGCGCGTGCTGATCGACCTGCAGGGCTACCGCCGCGGCGCGCTGAACGAGGGGCTCGCCACGCCGCAGCTGGTGCAGCTGGGCGCCGCGCGATGACGGACGGCGATCCTCGCGTGGCGCTCGCCCTCGCCGCGCTGGCGGAGGCGGGCGTGCCCGGCGCCCGCGTGTCGGTGGAGGGGCACGAGCGCGAGATGGCCGCCGTGCGCGTCCCCGCCGCGCTGTGGGAGCGCATGATGGGCGACGAGGGCGCCCGCATCGCCGGTGCGGTCAAGGCCGCCGGCTTCCGCTACGTGGCGCTGGACCTGGCCGTGGACGACGACGAGCCGCCCGCCGTGGTCGGATGAGCGCCGAGCCGCCCATCTACCTGGACTACGCCGCCACCTCCGCCGTTCGCCCGGACGCGGTGATCGACGCGGTGACGGACTACCTGCGCGGCATCGGCGCCACGCCGGGACGCGCGGGGCACCGCCGCGCCGTGGAGGCGGGCCGCATGGTGTTTCGCTGCCGCCGTGCGCTGGCGGAGCTCTTCAACCTTCCCGGCGATCCCGGCCGCCTCACCTTTCAGCTCAACGCCACGCACGCCCTGAACCTGGCGCTGTTCGGGGTGCTGCGCCCGGGCGACCGCGTGGTGCGGACCGCGTACGACCACAACGCCGTGCGCCGCCCCGTGAACGCGCTGGAAGCCCGCGGCGTGCGCCAGACCGTGCTGTCCGGCGCGCCCGACGGGTCGGTGGACCTGGACGAGGCCGCACGCGCGCTGGCGGGAAACCGCAATCCCGCGCGGCTGCTCGTCCTTCCCCACGCCAGCAACGTGCTCGGAACGGCGCTCCCGGTGGCGGAGCTGGCGTCCCTGGCGCACGACGTGGGCGCGCTGGTGCTGGTGGATGCGGCGCAGTCCGCGGGGCACCTGCCCGTCGACGTGCAGGCGATGGGGATTGACCTGCTGGCGTTCACCGGCCACAAGGGGCTGCTGGGGCCGCAGGGCACGGGCGGGCTCTGGGCCCGCGAGCGCGTAGAGTTGCCGCCCGCGTTCTTCGGCGGCACGGGGGGCGACTCGGACTCGCCCGACATGCCGGGGCTGCTGCCGGACCGGCTGGAGGCGGGCTCGCAGAACGGGCCGGGGATCGCGGGGCTGCTGGCCGGCGTGCAGTGGGTGATGGAGCGCGGCGTTCTCGCCATCCACGCGCGGCAGGCGGCGCTCAAGCTGCGGCTGTGGTACGCGCTGGACATGATCGCCGGCGTCGACGTCCTGAGCCCCGGGGACCCGGACGGCGTGGGGATCGTGACCATTGCGGCGGCGGGGATGGACGCGGCGGAACTGGCCACCCGGCTGGACCGCGAGGCGGGGGTGCTGGTGCGCGCCGGGCTGCACTGCGCGCCGGAGCAGCACGAGATCCTGGGGACGGGGCGCACGGGCGCGGTTCGCTTCAGCGTGGGCTGGGCGACCACGGAGGAGGAGGTGGACCGCGCGGCCGCCGCGGTGGCGCGCATTGCGGGCGCGGCGGAACCGGCGGTGCGGGCGGCGGGTAGCTGAACGCTGCAACGGCGGCAACTCGATGGAGGAAAAGCGGATGGCGCGTGGCGCGGCGAAAAGGGTTCTGCTGCTGGTGGGCCTGGTGCTGCTGGTGGCCGTGGGGGCGGGACTGTACACCGTTCGCGGGTTCATCCCCGGACCCTGGCAGCGCGCCCCGGTGGTGACCGAGGTGTCGGAAGCCGGTGCGGTTTCGGCGGATGAAAAGCTGAAGCGGCTCCGCGAGAACGGCGAAACGGTGCGCCTGAGCGGCGTGGAGTTCACCAGCTACGTGCGGTACCGGATGGCGCAGCGGTTCGCGCAGGACCTGGAGACGCCCATCATTTCGTTCACGGGCGGAAAGATCCGCGTGGACGGCCGCGTGCCCAAGGACAAGCTGCCACTGGAAAAGCTGGGCGCGGCGGCGCAGTTCGTCCCCGACACCGCGGAGGTGATGGTGGACGGAACGATGCGGATGGTGGCCCCGGGGCGCGCCGCGGTGCGCGTGCAGGACGCGCGCTTCGCCAAGTTCGCCGTGCCGCGCGACCGCTACCTTCCCCTGCTCAAGGGGCTGCGCCTGCCCACCGACACGCAGTTGTCGGAAGACGAGGTCGGCGTTCAGTTGCCGCCGGGCGTGGGCTCCGCGCGGGTGGAGAACGGCGAACTGGTCCTGGACCGGTAGGCGCTCGGCGGACGGCCTAGCACCTCAGCGAGTCCACGGCGGCCCCCACCCGGGCTCGCATCACTCGCCCAAACAGACTGGGGGAGGGTTGGGCAGGCGACAACTTCGGAAGCCTGCTCCCGCAGGGTGTCGCCGCGCACGAGTGTCCTGGAAGCGAGTAGGCCGGCGGAGCGACTGAAGTCGCCGCAACGACGGCTGAAAGCCTCGCGGTACCGCTATGAGGCTGCGCGCGGACCGCAGCCCCGGTGTGAATTCTCCCCTCTCCGTGCGGCAGTTTGCACGGGGAGGGGCCGGGGGAGGGGCCTTCGAGGCGCGCCGCGCGCGCCGAACTCCGCCCCCGCGCCGAACGACTCCCCCTCTCCCGCGGAGCGGGTGGAGGGGGCTGGGGGGAGGGGGCCTCTCCGCACGCATCTCAAGCCGGCCGAACACATCCGCCCTCGGCCGCGAAGCACCATCGACCACACACGCTCAGCAGATAGATTCGGACCATGGCACGCATTCTGGTCGTCGACGACGAAGAAGGCATCCGCCGGGTGCTGCACCAGCTGTTCGAGTACGAGGACCACGAGGTCCGCTCGGCCGGCGGCGGCGCGGAGGCCATCGGCATCTACGCCGAATTCCAGCCCGACGTCACCTTTCTGGACGTCAAGATGGCGCGGATGGACGGCCTGGAGGCGCTCACCAAGATCCGCGAGCACGATCCCGCGGCCGTGGTGATCATGATTAGCGGCCACGGCACCATCGACACCGCGGTGGAAGCCACGCGCCGCGGCGCCTACGACTTTCTGGAAAAGCCGCTGGATACGGACCGGCTGCTGCTCGTTCTGCGCAACGCGCTGCAGCAGCAGGGGCTGGTGCAGGAGAACCAGCGGCTGCGGGGAGAGATCGAGAGCCGGCACCAGATCGTGGGGCGCAGCTTTGCGCTGCGGCAGGTGCTGGACCGGGTGGAAAAGGTGGCGCCCACCGACGCGCGCGTCCTGATCACCGGCGAGAACGGGACGGGCAAGGAGCTGATCGCCCGCGCCATCCACCGCCTGTCGCCCCGCGCCGACAAGGCGTTCATCGAGCTGAACTGCGCCGCCATTCCGTCGGAACTGATCGAGTCGGAGCTGTTCGGCCACATGAAGGGCTCGTTCACCGGCGCGCACGAGGACCGCGCCGGCAAGTTCGAGCTGGCGGACGGCGGCACCCTGTTTCTTGACGAGATCGGCGACATGTCGCTGCAGGCGCAGGCCAAGGTGCTGCGCGCGCTGCAGGAAGGGATCGTGACGCGGGTGGGCGGCGCCAAGCCCATTCAGGTGGACGTGCGCGTGCTCGCGGCCACCAACAAGGACATCGAAGAAGAGATCGCCGGTGGCCGCTTTCGTGAGGACCTGTACTACCGGCTGAACGTGATTCCGCTGGTCGTCCCCTCCCTGCGCGAGCGGCGCGAAGACATCTCCATGCTCGTCCGGCACTTCGTGGAGGCGAACGCGCGGCAGGCCAACATGCGCCCCAAGCAGTTCACCGACGACGCGCTGGACCGGCTGCAGCGCATGGACTGGCCGGGCAACGTGCGCGAGCTGCGCAACACTGTGGAGCGCCTGCTGATCCTGGCGTCCGGCGCCAGCGTGACGGGCGACGACGTGGACCTGCTGGTCGGCGGCAAGATGAAGGGCGGCGGGCTGTCCGGCGACCTGCTGGGGTGCTCGACGTTCGCGGAGTTCAAGGAGGCGGCGGAGCGCGCGTTCATCATCCAGAAGCTTCGCGAGAACGACTGGAACGTGTCGGAAACGGCGCGGCTCATCGACATGCCCCGCAGCAACCTGTACAAAAAGATCGAACGCTACGACCTGGTGCGCGAAGGGTGACCCGCGGCGGCGCGGGCGCCTGGGCGGTCATTGCCGTGGCGTGGATGGCGGGGACGTTCGGCGGGGGGTGGGCGCTGGCCTGGCTGTACAAGCGCCTGCACCCGTCGCTGGCCTTCTACAAGCTGTGGGCGTTCTGGTCGATGATCCTGATGGCCATCGCCACGCTCCTGTTCGCGTTCGGAGTCGTGCGGCTGTAAGCGACGACCTCGCCCGAAGATCGACGGCCTCCGCGGCAAGCGCCGCGGAGGCCGTCCTGCATCACGACTAGGCGCCGCAGAGCCCGTCCAGCAGCGCGATCAGCTGCTTCAGTACCGCGCGGATGTTGCCGGGGATCAGCGGGAAGTTGCTGACCCACACCACGGCGGTGCGAATCTTCTTCCACAGCGCGCAGACCTTCTCCCTGACGTCGGCGCCCGCCGCGTCCATCGCCGACGCGTCGGTCACCGCGTTGGCCACATCGGCCAGGTCTGCGTCCAGCCGCGCGCCCTCGCTCAGTGCATCCGCCAACTGCTGATGGTTCATCTCCGCCATGATCGCCTCACAGATGAAGGGTGTGGATGACAGGCCGCATTGCCCGCCACTTCTGTAGGATGGACAAGGCGTCGTGATTTTCCTCTGGACGTTGAGGAACGAACCGACCTGGCTGGCGGATAGCCTGGTTCTGCTCTGGACGGCACTCAGCGATGCGGCGGGTTGCCGCGCGGCCAGGACGGTTGGCTCGGCGGATGGTAGATCCTTCGTCGGCGCCCGTCATCGGTGCGGCGGACGCTACGCGCGGCCCCTCCTCAGTACGTGCAGCGAAACCAGGTTGGCCACCCGCCTCGGAGTTCGAGTGTCATTCTGAGGGAAGCGCCGCGCCACACCGTCCGTCACGCCGGACTCTGGCGCCGACCGAAGAATCCCGCGCCACCGCTTCCGATGCACGCCCGGTTGCGCGCCCCGCTCGGACGCTGCGGGTGCTGCGGGAGAGGCTGGAGCACGCCACGCCGGACCGCGGCGCGGCGGACGTTTCGGTCCGGGATTCTTCAGTCGCGCATGAACGCGGTGCCGGAGAAAGCGCGGCGCACGCTCCTTCAGAATGACGCCTCAGCGCCGAGGTGGGCGGCAGGACACCGGTGGAGCGCAGGTGCCGCCGCGGGCTGCGCGAACGGCCATCAGGCGCACCGGACCTGCCACGTCAGCCGCACCGGAACCCACTACCCGGCTCGGACTTCGAGTGTCATTCTGAGCGAGGCGCCGCTCCGCACTGTCCGTCACACCAGACTCTGGCGCCGACCGAAGAATCCCGCGCCAACGCGTCCCATGCACGCCCCGTTGCGCGCCCCGCTCGGACGCTGCGGGTGCGGCGGGAGAGGCTGGAGCACACCACGCCGGACCGCGGCGCGGCGGATGCTTCGGTCCGGGATTCTTCAGTCGCATGAACGCGGTGCGGGGGAAAGCGCGGCGCACGCTCCTTCAGAATGACGCCCCGGCGCCGAGGTGGGCGGTAGGACACCGGTGGGGCGGAGGTGCCGGCCCGCGGCAAGCACGCTTCGCGACGCGACATGGAGCAGCCACCACCCATCCGCGCATCAACAGCAAGCCCCCGCGTTGCCCCACTTGCCGCGAGGGTTAGATTGGGCGGCTTCATCCGGACCGGCTCACGGGAGAGCCCGCCCAGCACCTTCCACGCGAAACGAGCATGGCGGACCAGTTCAAGAACTTCATCGGGGGCGAGTGGGTCGCGCCTTCGACCGGCAACTACTTTGAGAACCGCAATCCGGCCAGGCAGTCGGATCTGATCGGCCTGTTCCCCCGCAGCGGCCGCGAGGACGTGGACCGCGCCGTGGCGGCGGCCAAGAAGGGCTTCGAGGAGTGGCGCCTGACGCCGGCCCCCGCCCGCGGCGACATTCTGCGCAAGGTGGGCGACCTGCTCACCGAGCGGAAGGACGAGATCGCCAAGGCCGCCACGCGCGAGATGGGCAAGACCATCCAGGAAACGCGCGGCGACGTGCAGGAAGGCATCGACACGGCCTACTACGCCGGCGTGGAAGGCCGCCGCCTGTTCGGCAAGACGGTGCCTTCGGAACTGCGCAACAAGTGGGCGATGAGCGTGCGCCGCCCCATCGGCGTGTGCGGCCTCATTACCCCGTTCAACTTCCCGCTGGCCATCCCCACGTGGAAGATGTTCCCCGCCCTGGTGTGCGGGAACAGCGTCATCATCAAGCCGGCGGAAGACACGCCGCACACGGTCGCCCTCCTGGTGGAGATCCTGGAAGAGGCCGGCATTCCCGCGGGCGTGGTGAACCTGGTGCACGGCCTGGGTGAGGAAGTGGGCTCCGCCATCGTGGAGCATCCGGAAATCCCGGTGATCTCCTTCACGGGCTCCACGGACGTCGGCAGCATCATCGGCGCGCAGTGCGGGCGCATGCACAAGCGGCTGTCGCTGGAGATGGGCGGCAAGAACGCGCAGATCGTGATGCCCGACGCCGACCTGGACCTGGCCATCGACGGCGTGCTGTGGGGCGCGTTCGGCACCACGGGGCAGCGCTGCACGGCCACCAGCCGCCTGCTGCTGCACACCGACATCCACGACGAGTTCGTGGAGCGCCTCATTGAGCGCGCCAGGAAGCTCAAGCTGGGCTACGGGCTGGAGAAGGACGTGGACGTCGGCCCGCTGATCCACGAAGCCTCGCGCACCAAGGTGGAAGAGTACTTCGAGATCGGGAAGCAGGAGGCCACGCTCGTGCTGGGCGGCGAGCGCGCCACCGGCGAGGGGCTGGACGACGGCTTCTTTGTGCAGCCGACCATCTTCGTGGACGTGAAGCCCGGCTCGCGCCTGGCAACGGAGGAGATCTTCGGGCCGGTGCTGTCGGTGATCCGCTTCAGCGAGCTGGACGAGGCGATCCGCATCAACAACGAGGTCAAGTACGGGCTCAGCAGCTCGCTCTACACGCGTGATTCGGTGTCGTCGTTCCGCGCCTTTCAGGACCTGGACAACGGCATCACCTACGTCAACGCGCCCACCATCGGCGCCGAGGCGCACCTGCCGTTCGGCGGCGTGAAGCAGACCGGAAACGGCCACCGCGAGGGCGGCTGGGAAGTGTACGAGTTCTACTCGGAAACCAAGGTGTGCTACCTGGATTATTCCGGGAAGCTGCAGCGCGCGCAGATCGACAATTACGACGCGTCGCCGTACTGAGGGGGAACTGCAGGGAATAGGGAATAGGGAATAGGGAATAGGGAATAGGGGGACCGCGGCGACGCGGTTTCTTCGCCCGTCTTGGGTCCCGCTCCGAATCAAGGGAGCGGGACCCGTGTCGTCTCCGCATCACCCACCATCCGCCTCTCCTCTCCGCGAATGACCCGCAACCCTTCTATTGATGGCGCTCGCCGGTTCCTTCCCGGCTTCGCCCTCACGTCGCTCCTGGCCGTCGCCGCGGGATGCGTGATCGCCGCCGCCCACGACGTGCCCACCGGTTCGTGGGCGCGAAACCTGGCCGCCTGGATCGTGGGCGCCGCGGCCGCGTGGGCCGTGGCCCGGAGCCCCGGCGCGCCCCGATGGTTTCTGCTGATCGCGCCCGTCGCGCTCGCCGGCACGCTGCTGAACGCACCGCAGGACGGCGTGCACCGGTGGATCGATGCCGGCCCGCTGCACGTGAACGCCGCGTTCGTGCTGCTTCCCGCCGCCGTCGTGGCGCTCGCCGCACTCCGCAAGCGGCGGCTGGGCTGGGTGGCGGCTGCGCTGACGCTCGGCATCCTCGTGCTGCAGCCGGACGCCTCGCAGGCGACGGCGCTGGGCGCGGCGATGCTCGTGGTGCTCGCATTGCTGCGCGCGCCCGCGGCGGTGCGCGCGGGCGGTGCGGTCGCGATCATGCTCGCCGTCGCGGGAGCGTGGATGCGCCCCGACCCGCTCGCGCCCGTGCCGGAGGTGGAGGAGATCATCAAGCTCGCGTGGCGATGGTCGCCGTTGATGGCCATCGCCGCCGCCGCCCTGCTCGCCGCGACGATCCTCCTTCCGCTGCGGATCGCGACTCCGGGCCGGGCGACGGTCGCCGCGCGTGCGCTGTGCGTGTACTTCGCAGCGGTTTCGCTGGCGCCCGCGCTCGGCGCCTTTCCCGTTCCGCTGGTGGGGGTGGGGATGAGCTCCGTCCTCGGGTTCTGGCTCGGCGCGGGCGCCCTGGTGGCCGTCGCGCGGAGTACGAGAAATCACGAGGGCGAGCCCTGACGCGGAATCGCAATATCTCCGTTTTCCCCGAACGGTTGATACGCGGTTCAAGGCATTGCGATGGTGGGAACCCACGAATGGTGCGCGTCCGCGGCGCTCCTGAGCGGATGAATCCGCCGCTCGAACCGCGGAAAGCCCCGACTCGTGGCCGCTGTCGCGTCCACAATCGGGGCTTCAACTGCGCACAGATCGCGGGCGTGGTTTCCGCGCGGGCAGCGAGGTTGGAACGGGCGGACAGCAGATCCTTCGTCGGCGCCACGATTCGGCGCGCCGGCCACTCCGTCCCGCGCCTCCTCAGGATGACAATTTGTTGTCGTGCCTCGGGTTTGCGCACCCGAATCGAGGCGGCGGCCACAGTCCGCGAAGGCGGACTTCGTGCTGTTCCAGCGGCGAATTCATTCGCTCTGGACAGGCGGACGCGCCGGATTGCGCTTCCCCGCACCGGGGCGGCCGGCGCATTCCGGGAAGGCTCACTCCATGAGGCTCCAGCGGCGACTTTATTGGCTTCGGGGGGCGGACACGATGGATTCCGCGTACTCCCGACGGCCGCGCGTCCATCCCCTCTGGACAGGCGGACGCGCCGTCGCGGGCTGACCACACCGATGCGGCGGGCCCAGTCCGCGAAGGCGGACTTTGCGCCGTTGTTGCCGCGACTTCAGTCGCCCGTCCGTCGCCCGTCCCACCTGTGGCGGGAGGTGAAAGGGGTAGAGCGCGTAAGCCGCTGCAACGCCTCGCGCGGGGTTCTCCGTGCGGCCCGTCGCTTGCTCACCCCCCGGAACGGACGTACAATTGGACCGTGAGTTGCCGCTCCAAACACCCCCACCTCCGGTCGCCGGATGACCCCACGCCATCCCGCTCACGACCAGCCGATTTCTCCCGGGGAATCCTCGTATCCCTCCATGCCCGAGCTGCCCACGGGGGTCGTGAGCTCGGCCGCGGACACGGTGGACCAGCTGCTGGAGGACCTGAGCGAGGAAACGCAGTCGCAGTCGCTCAACTACGGCATGAGCCTGCGCGGCCGCGTCGCCATCGTGACGGGCGGCGCGTCGGGGATCGGGCGGGCGGTGGCGCTGGAGTTCGCGCGGCACGGGGTGCACGTGGCCTTCAACTACTTCTCGTATGACGGCACGGACGAGATGGACGAGGAGGCCGCCGAAACCGAGCGGTTGATCCGCCAGCTGGAGGTGCGCGTGCGCTGCGAAAAGTGCGACGTGCGCGACCCCGAGGCCGTGGAGCGATTCGTCAAGAACACGCGCACGGAGTTCGGGCGCGTCCACATCCTGGTCAACAACGCCGGCATCGGCCGCGACCGCGCCCTGTGGCGGCTCACCGACGAGCAGTGGCGCACCGTGCTGGACACCAACCTCACGGGCGCATTCCACATGATCCGCGCCCTGGCCCCCACCTTTCGCCGCCAGCACGACGGCAAGATCGTCAACATCTCGTCCGTGCACGCCATCCGCAGCGAGTTCGGCCTGGCTAATTACAGCGCCTCCAAGGCCGGGCTGCTGGGGCTCACGCGGAGCGCCGCGCTGGAGCTGGGGCCCAGCAACATCAACGTGAACGCCGTGGCGCCGGGGTACATCCGCACCACGCGGCTCACCAGCGCCGTCCCCGCCGAAATCCTGGACACCGCACGCGAGCGCTCCGTCCTGGGGCGCCTGGGCGATCCGCAGGACGTGGCCAACGTGGTCGTGTTCCTGTGCTCGGAATACGCCCGCCACATCACCGGAACCGTCGTTCCCGTCGACGGCGGACACCTGCTCTGAGAAGTGTCATGACCGAATCGTTCCGCCGCGCCCACGCCCGGCGGTGGGCCGCGCTCGCCTGCGCCCTGGCCCTCGCCGCCTGCGGAGGCCGCGCCGCCGCACCCGCCGCGGGCCCGGCGCCCGTCCCCACCGCCGTGGCGCCCATGGACCTGGGCGGCCAGCGCGTCCTCATTCTCCCCGTGCAGGCCTCCAACGGGCTCGCCTTCAACCGCGAGCAGATCACCGAGGAGATCGTGGGCGCGCTCACCGGGCGCGACACGCGGACGCAGTGGGTGGCGCCCGAGCGGCTGCGGCGGCTACTGCGCCAGTCGCCCACGCTGGCGGCGGACCCCGCCGGCCTTCCCCCCGGCCCGTGGATGGTGGACGGGGTGCGGCGCATCGGCGGACCGCTGGCGGACGTGGTGCGGCGCTACATGGCGCTCACCGAGGCCCGCCTGGTCGTGATCCCCCGTAGCGCGGTGTTGGTGCAGGACAGCACGGGGTCGCGGCTGCGGCTGAACGCGGCGGTGGTGGATGCGCGATCGGGGATGCTCGTGTGGTGGGGCGAGGCCGACGGGCGCCCCGCCCCGGCGGAGGACCCGGCGCTTGTCTCCACCGCGGCGGCGGCGCTGGCCGCGCGCATGGTGGTGCCGGACTCGCGCTGACCCGCCGCGCCGGGTAGCTTGTGGCCCCGCGCCGGGCGCACGCCGGAGAATTCGCTCTCCCCGGCATGCCGCCCGGCGTGTGCTCGCATCCGTCTTGCACGGACGCCGGCAGCACCCGACTGATCCGCACGCGGGCAGGCGCCCGCCCCGACCGAACAGAAGACCAGGCAGATGCCGCATACCGTCACGCTGATCCCCGGAGACGGGATCGGGCCGGAGATTACCGAAGCCGTCGTACGCGTCATCGAGGCCGCCGGCGCCGACATCCAGTGGGACCGCCGCGACGCCGGCGTGAGCGCCATCGAGCGCCACAACACGCCCATTCCCCCGGAAACGCTGGAGTCCATCCGCAGCACCCGCGTTGCGCTCAAGGGGCCGCTCACCACGCCGGTGGGCGTGGGCTTCCGCAGCATCAACGTGGCGCTGCGCAAGGAGTTTGACCTGTACGCCAACGTGCGCCCCGCGCAGGACATCATCCCCGGCGGGCGGTACGAGGGCGTGGACATCGTGCTCATCCGCGAAAACACCGAGGGGCTGTACAGCGGCGTGGAGCACTACGTGGGCATCGGCGGCGACCCGCGCGCCGCGGCCGAAAGCGTGATGCTCGTCACCCGCTTCGGCGTGGACCGCATCCTTCGCTACGCCTTTGAGTACGCCGTCAAGCACGGCCGCAAGAAGGTGACGCTGGCGCACAAGGCCAACATCCTCAAGTACACGCAGGGCCTGTTTCTGGACGTGGGCCGCGAGATGGCCAAGGAGTACGCGGGGCGGGTGGAGTTCGAGGACCGCATCATCGACGCGGCCGCCATGCTGCTGGTGATGGACCCCGGCAAGTTCGACGTGATCGTCTGCGAGAACATGTTCGGCGACATCCTGTCGGACCTCATCGCCGGGCTCGTGGGCGGGCTGGGGATGGCGCCGGGGGCCAACATCGGCAAGGACGCGGCGATCTTTGAGGCGGTGCACGGCTCCGCGCCCGACATCGCCGGCAAGGGGGTGGCCAACCCCATGGCGCTGCTGCTCGCCGCCGCCATGATGCTGGACCACATGGGGATGGCGGACGAGGCCGCCCGCATCCGCAAGGCGATGGTGTCCACGGTGCACGAAAAGGACAGCCTGACGCCCGACCTGGGCGGCACGGGCACCACGTCGTCCCTCGCGGACGCCATCATCCGCCGCCTCTGATGGCCGCCGCGCCCGCATCGCCCGTGGAGGAGTTCGCTCCCTTCGACTGCTCGGCCTGCGGCCGGCACAGGGAGGGCGAGCGCCCGGACGACGACGGGCGCTGCGCGTCGTGCCGCGGCGTCATCATCCGCCGGGCGAGCCTGTGGGCGTGGGTGCCGGCGGTGCTGCTGGCCGCCGGCTACCTGTGGCTGCTGCTGACGTGGGACCTGCTGGAATCCACGGCGATGGTGTTCTTTCTCGCGCTGGGCGCGGGGCTGGCCTTTGTGGCCTGGAAGATCGGGCGCCGTGTGGCGTTCGACATGCTGGTCACCCGAAGCAACCGGGCGCGAAACCGCTGATGCGCGACCTGCTTTCGTCTCCGTGGATCAACATCCTGGCCGCCGTGGTGGGCGGAATGGCGCTGGGCTACGGCCTGGGCACGCTCCCCGGCGGCATCGGGGTGCCGGGCGTGGTGTGGACGGTGTTCGGCCTGCTGCTGCTCTGGTGGACGCTCTCCGACCGCCGCAAGGCGCGCCGCGGCACCGCCGAAAGCGAGGCGGACGGCTCGCACACCATCGAGTAGCACGCCGCCGCCCTTCGGATCCAAGCCTCCCGCGAGCGTGCCGCGCGGGAGGCTTCGCCGTATCTTGCACCCCGGCGCGGGCCCTGAGCCCCGCGGCTTATCCGAACCGATTCTCTCTCCGACTCTCCGGCGTTTCGTGACTCCTCATATTTTCGTGGCGCACTTTCCCGTTGCGCTCATCATGGTGGGCGCCCTGGCCGACGTGTACGGCGTGGGGCTCAAGCGCAAGGAACTGCGCGGCTTCGCCAGTTCGCTGCTGATCCTGGGCGGCGCGTTCGTGCTGATGTCGTTCATGACCGGGCAGGGCGCGCTGGACGCGGCGATGGCGCGAACGCCGCAGGGGAGCATCGCGATCGAGTCGCACCAGCAGTGGGGCGCGGTGGGGACGTGGGTGGTGGTGGGGACGGCGGCACTGCGCGCGGCGTGGCGACGGTCGCTGGACGGCGCGCGGGGATACGGGCTGTTGGCCGCCGCCCTCCTCGCCGCGGCCGTGGTGACGGGGATCGCGATCTCAGGGTCGACGATCGCGCACGGGTGAGGAGAGGGGAAGTGCGTGAGTGCGGGGTGCGTTAGTGCGGAGTGCCCGGTGCCTGGTGCCCAGTGCCCAATGCCCAATGCCCAATGCGGAGTGGAGAGTGCAGAGTGCGGGATCCCGGGACGGAGATCCGGCAGAACGACAAGGTACGGGGCGGCGGAGGGTTTCCTGAGCGGATGAATCCGCCGCTCA
>NZ_DASVTX010000214.1:0-27689 GCF_036387355.1 Longimicrobium sp. | reverse complement strand
CCGCTTCCCCGTGCGCGCCTCGATGATCTTTTCGAGGCCGTCGAACGCGCCGCCGCAGATGAAGAGGATGTGGCGCGTGTTGATCTGGATGTACTCCTGCTGCGGATGCTTGCGCCCGCCCTGCGGCGGCACCGATGCCGTGGTGCCCTCCAGGATCTTGAGCAGCGCCTGCTGCACCCCCTCGCCGCTCACGTCGCGGGTAATGGACGGGTTCTCGCTCTTGCGGGCGATCTTGTCGATCTCGTCGATGTAGATGATCCCCCGCTCGCACTCCGCCACGTTGAAGTCGGCGGCCTGCAGCAGGCGGACCAGGATGTTCTCCACGTCCTCGCCCACGTAGCCCGCTTCGGTGAGCGTGGTGGCGTCGACGATGGTGAACGGCACGTGAAGCACCCGCGCCAGCGTCTGCGCCAGCAGCGTCTTGCCCACGCCCGTGCTCCCGATGAGCATGATGTTGGACTTGTCGAGCTCGACCTCGTCCATCACCCCGTGGTTGTTCACCCGCTTGTAGTGGTTGTACACCGACACCGCCAGCGACTTCTTGGCGCGGTCCTGCCCCACCACGTACTGGTCCAGCACGCTCTTGATTTCCGAGGGCGTGGGAACCGGGGTGGCTGCGCTGGTGGCCTCCTTGATCTCTTCCTCAGCAAGAATTTCGTTGCAGAGCGAGATGCACTCATTGCAGATGTACACCGAGGGCCCGGAGATGAAGCGCTTGACCGAGTCCTTGGATTTTCCGCAGAACGAGCAGCGGAGGTGCTTGTCGCTGGGCATGCTGAACCTGCTGAATGATGGGGACGGAAGAGGTGGGGCTCCTGAAGGTCAGGAGCCCGTCTCCGACTGCTCGTGGCGCACCGCCACCAGCGGCGTGGTTCCGCCGTGCGAGATGACCTCGTCGATGAGGCCGTAGTCCTTGGCCTCCTGGGGCGACATGAAGCGGTCGCGGTCCAGGTCGCTGGCCACCTGCTCCTCGGTCTGCCCGGTGTGGTGCGACAGGATCTGGTTGAGCTTGTCGCGCAGCCCCAGGATCTCGCGCGCCGCGATCTCGATGTCGGCGGCGTTGCCCTGGCTGCCCCCCGAGGGCTGGTGCATCATGATGCGGGAGTTGGGAAGCGCGCTGCGCTTGCCCTTGGCCCCCGCGCCCAGCAGGATCGCCCCCATGCTGGCCGCCATGCCGATGCAGATGGTGTGCACCGGCGAGCGGATGTACTGCATGGTGTCGTAGATCGCCAGGCCGGCGGTCACCACGCCGCCCGGCGAGTTGATGTACAGGTAGATGTCCTTTTCCGGGTTGTCTGCGTCCAGGAACAGGAGCTGGGCGATGATGATGTTGGCCACCGTGTCGTCGACCGCGCTGCCGAGGAAGACGATGCGGTCCATCAGCAGGCGGCTGAAGATGTCGTAGCTTCGTTCGCCCCTGCTGGACCGCTCGATGACGTACGGCGGAAAAATGGCCATTCTGCTGTCTCTCCCGGCTTCTTGCTGCGTGATGACGTGAACTGCGTCGTTGTAAGAGACCGCGGCCGCGGGCCCGCCTAGCCCTGCGAAACCGTGTTGCGCGTCCGGAGGTGCTCGAACACCTTTTCTTCGGTGATCTCGGCTTCCATCTGCTGCATCTGGCCCGAGCGCTCCAGCTCCACCCACACCTCCGAGGCGGAGCGGCCGTGCTGCTCGGCCAGCTTTTCTACCCGGGCGTCGACGTCGTCGGCCGTGGCGCGCAGCCCCTCGCGGTCGGCAAGGTGCTCCACCACCAGCATGCGCTTGAGCGCCGCCTCGGCCTGCGGCCGCATGAAGGTGCGCAGTTGCGAGATCCGTTCCTGCTCCTCGGTTCCGCGCGCCCGGCGCTTGCCGCTCTGGTCCGGCACGTCGCCCGTCATGAAGTCCAGGTAGCGGTCCACCATGCTGGCCGGCACGTCGAACGGGTTGGCGTCCACGATCTGGCCCAGCAGGGTGTCGCGCACGGCCTGGTCGGCGCGGCGGGTGGCGTCTTCCGCCAGCCCGGTGCGCACCTGCTCGCGCAGCGCGTCCACGGAGTCAAAGTCGCCCAGCCCGCGCGCGAACTCGTCGTCCAGCGCGGGAAGCTCGCGTCGCTCCCCCTCGTTCAGGCGAATGTGCAGGCGCTCCTGCTTGCCGCGCTGCGCTTCGTCGGCGAAGTCCTCGGGAAAGGTGACGGTGAACTCGCCTTCCTCGCCCGGGGCCAGCGTCATGATGGCGGCCTCGATGTCGGGAATGGCCTGGCCCTCGCCCAGCTCGAAGCGGTAGGCGCGCGGCTCGGACTCCTCGCCCTCCGCCGGATCCAGCTGCGTGATCTGCACCATCACCACGTCGCCGTAGTCCGGGCGGCCCTCCAGCGGGTGCTGCGCGGCGCGGTCGTGGCGCAGGCGCTCCAGCACGGACTCGATCTCCTCGTCGCCGATGACGTCGGAGGGGCGCTCGGCCACGAACCCGTCCAGCCGGTCCAGGTTCAGGCTGGGCTGAACCTCGAACTCCACGTCGAAGCTGATCTCGCTGTCGCCGCCCTCGTACCGCACGTTGTCTACCGCGCCCTGGTTGATGGGCTCGTGCGCGCCGCTCTGCAGCGCCTCGCGGTACGACTCCTGGATGACGCGCTCGATGGTCTCCTGCTCAATGGCGGGGCCGAACTGGCGCTCCAGCAGGTTCGCGGGCGTCTTTCCCTTGCGGAAGCCGGGCATGCGGACGCTGCCGGCGATGCGCGCCGACACGGACTGGCGCACGCGGCGCACACGCTCGCGGGGCACCGTGACGGTGAGCTTGCGGGTGCAGGAGCCGGACTCCTGCACGTCGATGCGCAGATCGGTGGAAACGGTGGTATCGGACATCCGGCTCAATCTATTCTGCTGAAGGACGACAGTTGATTCCATGAGGTGCGAAAGGGGGGATTCGAACCCCCACGGCCGAAGCCACTGGTTCCTAAGACCAGCGCGTCTACCATTCCGCCACTTTCGCCTGGGACGAACGGGAGAATATAGACCGCGCGTCCGGGAGGGTCAACACGGCGCGGCCCCCTGAATCTCCGCGCGAAACACCTGTCCGGGAGCTCCCGCGCGAAGGGGAACGGCCGGTTCACGCAAAGAACCGGGGGTGTGGCTCTACCCGGGGGCAACCGCGCGCGCGGCGCGGGCGGCGGACGCGGATGCGCCCGCGGGTCCCATCAGGGGCGGCCCTGCAGCCGGTAGCGCACCACCTGCGGCACCTCGTCGTCGTTCAGCGCGACGGTGTAGAGGTGCGGGCCGCGGATCACGAGCGGCAGATACGCGGAAAGCTGCACCGGAAGCGTGACCGCGCCCTGGTACCGCCCTTCGGGGGTGAAGACGTCCAGCGTGGTGGCGCGGGCATTCGCGGGCATGGTGGGCATTACCCACAGCCAGCCGCGGTCGTCCGTCACGAAGCCGGAAAACGCAGGCTTGCTGGCGGGGACGCGGGACAGGTCCATCTTACCGCCCTGATCGGTGAACCACTTGTACTGCAGCGGGATGGAGTCACGCTCGGCGACGGATACGGGCACCGGTTCGAACTCCTTTTCCACCAGCAGGAGCGTATCGCCGCCGGGGGCGTGCCGCGCGATCCGGTACTCCGCGCCGGTGCCCGACCAGAGGCGTCCCTCCCGGTCCAGCGACCACCTGAGCCCCGGGGAGAACGGAACATCCACGGCCATCCGGATCTGCCCGTCCTTCCTCAATTCGAACTGCTCGTCGCGAATGCTGGGCAGCGGATAGCGCCTGCCATCGTCCGCGCCGTCCCGCAGGCGCATCAGCTGCGTGCCCCGGGTTTCCGGGTTCATCGTCACGTCCCACAGCCCGCCCTCAGCGTCCACCCGCCCGCGCCAGGGCACCACCGTGAGCATGCTTCTGCGCGGGTGCGTCGCGGTCTGACGGCCGGTGCTGTCCAGCACGGTGTACCGGGCGTTCTGCGGGTCCACCACCCACAACGCTCCGCTCCGGTCAAAGGCGAGGCCCACCGGGTTCTTGAACTCGCCCGGACCGCCCCCCTCGCGCCCCACGGTGCGCAGATGCTTGCCGTCCGGCCCAAAGACCCGGATTTCCTTGGACTGCCGGTCCAGCACGTACATGCGCCCGGCGGCATCCACCTCCAGCCCGATGGGTTCGGCGAACATGTCGGGGCCGCCGCCGTCCTCCGAGCCGATGCGCAGTTCCTCCACAGCATGCCAGGCTGTCTTCTCCGTCCAGGCGCCCTTCGCCGGGTTGCGGACGTGCACCGCGCCGTTGGCGAGGGTCTGGACGACCGCACCGCCGCCGTCCGCTGACCCGCACGCGGCGCAGAAGAGGGCGAGCACGATCGGACGCGCGCGGAGGACGCGGAAAAAGGGGGTCATGGATGGTCTGCGGAGGAGGGGCGGGGGAGGCGGGATCTCCGCAAACTTCGGAGCGCATGTTCCCGAAGTCAATCCCGTCCCCGCATCGTTTTCCGCCATCCTCCCCGGACCCATCCGCTTCCGTTCATCCCCTCAGTTCTGCCCCGTCCTTGCGCCGCTCCGCATCCTTGGCGTGAACCGCCGCCGCGGTTCATCCCGAACCAAGAGCGGCCCGGACACAAATGCCCGGGCCGCCCACGACTGCCATCGACCGATCCCGCCGTTACTCCGGCAGGCGGACGTTGTAGATGCTGCCCTCGCCCGCGGGGAGAAGGACGCGCAGGGAGATGACTTCGCCGGCGCGCTTGCGCTCCACCGCGCGGCGGAAGGCTTCCACGTCGGGCACCGTCTGCCCGTCCACCGCCAGAATGCGCAGCCCCTCGCCCAGGTTGGCGCGGTCGCCCACCCCAAAGCGCTCCACCTGGGTGATGACGACGCTCGGCTGGCTCCCCTCCAACTCGTAGCGGCGCACCAGCTCCGGCGTGACCGCGGAAACGGCGATCCCCAGCTTGGACGCCGTGGGCGCGGCGGCCTGGCGCGCCGGGCGGGGCTCGGCGGGCTGCGACGGGGCCTCGGTGAGGCGTGCGCGCACCTGCTGGCGGCTGCCGTAGCGGATCAGGTCCAGCGTCACCGTTTCGCCGGGCTGCCGCGTGGCGATCAGGCGCTGGAACTGGCCCACGCGCTCCACCGTCTGCCCGTTGACGGCCACGATCACGTCGCCCTGCCGCACGCCCGCGTCGCGCGCGGGGCTGTCGGGGGGAAAGTCCTGCACCACCACGCCCACGATGCGCTGCAGCTTGAAGACCTCGGCGTCTTCCGGCGTCACGTTGCTCACCTGGATGCCCACGGCGGGGCGGCGCACGCGGCCGTAGCGGATCAGGTCGTCGCCCACCTTGCGCGCCAGGTCGATGGGGACGGCGAACCCGTATCCGCTGTAGAAGCCCGTGGGCGAGGCGATGGCGGAGTTCACCCCCACCACTTCGCCGCGCAGGTTCACCAGCGGGCCGCCGCTGTTGCCGGGGTTGATGGGCGCGTCGGTCTGGATGAAGTCTTCGATGGCCCAGCGCCCGTTGGCGCCCGCGCTCTGCCCGATGAGGTTATTGAGCGTGCGTCCCTTGGCGCTCACGATGCCGGAGGTGACGGTGGTGCCCAGGTCCAGCGGGTTGCCGATGGCCAGCACCCACTCGCCGATGCGCACGCCCTCGCTGCGGCCCAGGCGCACGGAGGGAAAGGTGCCGCCCTCCACCTTGATGACCGCAATGTCCGTGAGCGGGTCGCGGCCCACCAGGCGCGCGCGCAGGTGGCGGTTGTCGCTCAGCACCACGTTGATGACGTCCGCCTCGGCGACCACGTGATTGTTGGTCATGATGTAGCCCTCGGGCGCGATCAGGAATCCGGAGCCGCTGGATTCCTCGGGCCGGTCCTGCTGCCCCTCGGGCATGGGGAAGGGGAAGGGAAAGCCGCGCTGGCGCCCGCGCGGGTTCTCCGCGTCCTCTCCGCCGCCGCTGCTTTCCGTCTCAATGGCCACCACGGCCGGGGTGACGGATTCGGCGATGCGGATGAACGCCTCGCTCATCTCGGCGACGGGGCGCACCTCGGCGCTGCCCGGGCGCGGCGTGGTCTGCAGCACGGCGGCGTGCGAGCCGGCCGTCCAGTCCAGCCCGGTGGCCACCAGAATGCCGCCGGCAAATGCGCCGGCCGTGGTGCCCACCATCTTGAGCTTGGCGCGTACGGGATCGAGCATGCTTCCTCTGGGGGACGGCAGTGCGAGGGGACGAGAGTACGGAAGTACGAAAGTGCGTGAGTGCGTGAGTACTGAGTGCGAACGTGGGTACCCGGAGCCGCGTGTTCGGTGCCGTGGAACGAACGCATCGCGGGCGTCGCGTCTGACGGCGCGTCCTGCGGGGCCCGCCCGGCACGGCACTTTCGCGTCCGGCCGCACTGCGCCGCCGCGACCACTTTCGTACTCTCGTACTTTCGTACTTTCGTACTTCAGTTCCGCACTCCGCACTCACGCACTCCCCCTCCCGCAAGACAGCGGCCCCGCCATCCCGGATCGGGACGGCGGGGCCGTGCATCTTCCATCGCGGGACGGATTACTTCTTTTCGTCTTCCACGATCTCGTAGTCCGCCTCCACCACGTCGTCCTGCGGACGGGCGCTGGCGGTAGCGTCGTTCTCAAACCCGGCGCCGGCCGTGGCGCCGCCGCTGAAGCCCGCGTCGGCCGCGCCGCCCTGGGCCTGCTGCGCCTGGTACATGGACGCGCCCGCCGCCGTAAAGGCCTGCTGCAGCTCGTCCGTGGCCGAGCGCACCTCGCCGATGTCGTCCTGCTTGAGCGCCTTGCGCCCGCGCTCCAGCGCGGCGTTCAGCGTGTCGCGGGTGCCGGCGTCCAGCTTGTCTTCCCACTCCTTGCTGTTCTTCTCGACGTCGTAGACCATCGAGTCCAGCCGGTTGCGGGCCTCCACCTGCTCGCGGCGCGCCTTGTCTTCGGCGGCGTGCGCGTCCGCGTCCTTCACCATCTTGTCGATCTCCGTCTCCGACAGGCCGGACGAAGCCTCGATGCGGATCTTCTGCTCCTTGCCCGTGGCGCGGTCCTTGGCCGACACGTGCAGAATGCCGTTCGCGTCGATGTCGAACGTCACTTCCACCTGCGGCATGCCGCGGGGTGCCGGCGGAATGCCCGTGAGCTGGAATTTGCCGATGGTCTTGTTGTACACGGCCATTTCGCGCTCACCCTGCAGCACGTGGATCTCCACCGTGGTCTGGCTGTCCTCGGCCGTGCTGAACGTTTCCGACTTCTTGGTCGGAATGGTGGTGTTGCGCTCGATCAGCTTGGTGAACACGCCGCCCAGCGTCTCGATGCCCAGCGACAGCGGGGTCACGTCCAGCAGCAGCACGTCCTTGACCTCGCCGGCCAGCACGCCGCCCTGAATGGCCGCGCCTACCGCCACCACCTCGTCGGGGTTCACGCCGCGGTGCGGGTCCTTGCCAAAGAAGTTCTTGACGATCTCCTGGATCTTGGGGATGCGCGTGCTGCCGCCCACCAGGATCACCTCGTCGATCTCCGACGGCTTGAGCCCCGCGTCCTTGAGCGCCTGCTCCATGGGCGGGATGGTGCGCTTGACCAGGTCCTCCACCAGCTGCTCGAACTTGGCGCGGCTCAGCGTCACGTTCAGGTGCTTGGGGCCCTCCTGCGTGGCGGTGATGAAGGGCAGGTTGATGTCCGTCGACATGGTGGTCGACAGCTCCATCTTGGCCTTTTCCGCCGCCTCCTTGAGGCGCTGCAGCGCCATGGGGTCCTTGCTCAGGTCGATCCCCTGGTCGCGGCGGAACTCCTCCACCAGCCAGTCGATGATCTTCTGGTCAAAGTCGTCGCCGCCCAGGTGGGTGTCGCCGTTGGTGGCCTTGACCTCAAAGACGCCCTCGCCCAGTTCCAGCACCGAAATGTCGTAGGTTCCGCCGCCCAGGTCGTAGACGGCCACCTTTTCGTCCTTCTTCTTGTCGAGCCCGTACGCCAGCGCGGCGGCCGTGGGCTCGTTGATGATGCGCAGCACCTCCAGCCCCGCCACCTTGCCGGCATCCTTGGTGGCCTGGCGCTGGGCGTCGTTGAAGTACGCGGGCACGGTGATGACGGCCTGCGTCACGGTGCTGCCCAGGTAGTCCTCGGCGGTCTGCTTCATCTTCTGCAGGATCATCGCCGAGATCTCGGGCGGGGTGAACGTCTTGCCCACGTTGGGCACGTCCACCTGCGCCAGGCCGTTGGGGCCCGCGGTGACCTTGTACGGCACCAGCTTCTCCTCCTGCTGCACTTCGGCCTCCTTGCGGCCCATGAAGCGCTTGATGGAGAAGAGCGTGTTCGTCGGGTTGGTGATGGCCTGCCGGCGGGCAACCTGCCCCACCAGACGCTCGCCGTCCTTGGTAAACGCCACCACGGAGGGCGTGGTGCGGCCGCCTTCCGCGTTGGGGATCACAACGGGATCGCCGCCTTCCATGACGGCGACCACGGAGTTCGTGGTTCCAAGATCGATGCCGATGACCTTCGCCATGGGCTCTCCTTAACGTGATGAGAAAACAGAGGCGCTTCCGGGGCCGAGAGCCGCGGTGCGCCTGCCAGCGCTCGCCCCGGAAAAGGCAACGGGCATGCCACCTGTTTTCATGTGTTTCCGGCAGGTTTCGGGGTCCGGACCGCCATTTTGGCGCATCCTGATAGGCGTTCGGATGACGGGAAATGAAGAAGGTGCGGCGGGTGGACCAGGATGGCAGATGGAGGCCGCCCTCCGCGGCGAGCTTCGTCTTCTCCAGCGGGCCGCGGAGCGGGACGGAGGTCACGAAAGCGATCGGGGCGGGCGATGGGGACATCGCGACCGGCGCGGAACGAGAGCGGCCCGCGGGAAGTCCGGCGGGCCGCTGCACCTCGATCGTCTGTGAGATGGGCGCCGTTCAGCCCCGCGCCGCGGCGGCCGCGACGGCGTGGCCGTGCCGGAGAACCTCGTCCAGCAGCAGGTCCATGTCGTCCACCCGGGTGCGGTGGTTGACGTTCGCCACGCGAAGGGCAAACCGGCCGCCCAGAACCGTGCTGGACGGCACCGCGGCGCCGCTTTCCTGCACGCGCAGCAGGATCTCGCGGTTGATCTCGTTCAGCGCCTCCCCGCCCAGCCCCGGCGCCACGAAGCGAAAGCAGGCCACGTTCAGCGGCGCGGGGGCGAGGAGCTCCAGGTGCGGCTCCGCATCCACGCGCGCCACCAGGTGCCGCACGTGGGCCACGTTCTGCTCCATCAGCCGTACGAAACGGTCAATGCCCTCCGCCTGAATGGACATCCACACCTTGAGCGCCCTGAACCCGCGGGTGAGGTCCATCCCGCGCTCCGCGAAGGGCAGGCCGCCCGCCATGACGCCGCGGTCGAACGGGGCCAGGTAGCTGGCCGAGGCGGCGAACGCGGCGCGGTGGTGCTCCGGCTCGCGAATGAGCACGCAGGCGCACTCGAACGGCATGTACCCCCACTTGTGAAGGTCGAACGCGATGGAATCGGCCAGCTCCAGCCCGGCGACCTGCGGCCGGAGTTCATCGGAAAGGTAGGCGAGCGCGCCGAACGCGCCGTCCACGTGCAGCCAGATCCCCTCGGCGCGGCAGAGATCCGCCAGCGCGCGCAGATCGTCGCTGGCGCCGGTGTTCACCGTGCCCGCGGTGCCCACGACGGCGGCCGGAACCAGCCCCTGCGCCCGGTCGCGCGCGATCATCTGCGCCAGCGCCGGCAGGTGGATGCGGTAGTCGCCGCCGCAGGGCACGCGGCGGTACGCACGGTCGCCCAGGCCCAGCAGTTCCGCCGCCTTGCGCGCCCACCCGTGCGTTTCGGCGGACCCGTAGAACACCATGGGCGCGGGGGCGCGCTCCCCGGGCCAGGACTGGTGGCCGGCCTCGCGCACGTCCAGCCCGGCCGCGCGGGCGGCGGCCACCCGCGCCACCGCCAGCCCCAGCACGTTGGCCATGGACCCGCCGGTCACCATTACGCCGCTGGCGCCGGGCATCCCCAGCAGCTCCGCGAACCACGCCAGCACCTGTTCTTCCACCAGCACCGGCGCCTGGCTGAACCCGCTCAGGTGCGCGTTCATTCCCGCCGCCAGCATGTCGGCCAGCATGGCCAGCGGGGTGCCGTTGCTCATCACCCATCCCCAGAAGCGGGGGTGGCGGTTGCCGTTGGAGTACGGGAGCACGCCGGACAGAAAGCGCTCGTACGCGTACTCCGCTCCCTGCCCGCGCCGGGGCACGGGCTCCCGCAGCGCCGCCGCCACCCGCGGGGGCAGGGGCGTCCACACCGGCTGCTCGCGCAGGCCGCGCAGGTGCTGCAGCATGTCCTCCACCATCCGGTGGCCCAGGTCGCGCAGCGCGTTCCACTCGGCGGGAGTGGCGGGGTCCAGCGTTTCGTCGCCCCGGCGCGCCACCCGCGCATCCATCGTCGTCATCGTCCTCCTCCAGATTGGAATGTGCACTGGGCCCGCCGGACGCCGGGCGCCGTCGGCCCCCGCGGACGGGATCTCGCGCGCCCGCGGTCAGACGAGGCGCTTGCGAAAGTGAAAGCAGTTCATCCCCAGTCCCTCGCGAAAGTAGAAGCGGTGCGCCCGTTCGCGGTGCACGCCGGAGATGAGCTGCAGTTCCGTGCATCCCTCCCGGCGCGCCCGGTCGCACAGCCAGGCCAGCAGCCTGCTCCCGAGCCCCCGCGAGCGGGCCGCCTCGTCCGCCACCAGGTCGTCCACCCACAGAACGCGGCCGTAGAACAGCGTATCCAGCATCCGGTATCCGGCCACGGCGCGCACCTCGCCGTCTTCCAGGGCGGCCGCCAGGCGAAATCCTTCGCTCGCCATCATCTCGCGTACGCGGGCCAGGTACGCGCCGCCCGCGGGCAGGTGCGGCCGCAGCTGCCGCATGACGGCCCAGGTGGCCTGGATCTGCTCGTCCGTTTCCGCCGCCGCCAGGGCGATTTTCGTCGTGTGCCGCTCGGTCATCGGCATTTCCGTGTTTGGGGATCGGGTCCGCCCGGCTCGCCCGGGCGTGGCCTGCGTGCTAGGATATCCGGCGGCTGAACCCCTGCACAGCACCAGATTGAGCGATTGGATGGTACCAGATCGGGAGGCGCGGCCATGAGCCCGCGCCGGGCGTCCAGCGCGCCGCCGGCGCTGGTGGCGATGAGCGCGGACGGCTCCGCGCCGCTGCATGTCCGCATCTATGGAGCGCTGCGCGAGGCCATCATCGCCGGCCGGCTGGCGCCGGGGACGCGCGTCCCCGCCCTGCGGGTGCTGGCGGCGGAGCTGGGCGTGTCGCGCAACACGGTCCGCTCCGCGCTGGCGCAGCTCCGGGCAGAGGGGTACGTGGCGGCGCGGGAGCGGTCCGGCACCTTTGTGGCGGCGGCGCTGCCGGACCGCGCGCTCGCCACCCCATCCGCGCCGGGGAGCGCCCGGGCCCCCGGCGAGGTGCGCTCGCCGGGGCTTTCGCGCCGGGGCGCGGAACTGGCGCGGCTGAGCGCCGCGGGCGCGGAGTACGCGCCGGGCAGGGACGGGTCCGCGCCGCGCGCGTTCCGCACCGGGGTGCCCGCGCTGGACGCCTTTCCCTGGCCGCTCTGGGCGCGGCTGGCGGGTGCCCGCACGCGCCGCGGCGCGGCCGCGCTGGGCGACTACGACGCGGCCGCCGGCTTCGGGCCGCTGCGCGCCGCCATCGCGGCGCACGTGGCCGCCGCGCGCGGCACCACCTGCACCGCCCGGCAGGTGATCGTCACCAGCGGCGCGCAGCAGGGGCTGGCGCTGCTCGCCCGCCTGCTGCTGGACCCCGGCGATGCGGTGTGGATGGAAGATCCCGGCTATCCCCGCGCCCGCGCGGTGTTCGCGGCGGCGGGGGCGCGGGTGGTGCCGGTGGCGGTGGACGGGGACGGGATCGACGTGGCGCAGGGCGTGGCGCGCGCCCCCGGCGCCCGGCTGGCGTACGTGACGCCCTCGCACCAGTACCCCACCGGGGCGGTGCTCAGCGCGTCCCGCCGGCTGGCGCTGCTGCAGTGGGCGGCGGACGCCGGCGCCTGGGTGGTGGAAGACGACTACGACAGCACGTACCGGTACGCCAGCCGGCCGCTGGCCTGCCTGCACGGGCTGGACGGCGGCGGCCGCGTCATTTACCTGGGCACCTTCAGCAAGACGCTCTTTCCCTCCCTGCGGCTGGGGTACCTGATCGTGCCGCCCGCGCTGGCCGATGCGTTTGCCGCCGCCCGCGGCGCGCTGGACTGGCACTCCGCCACGCTGCCGCAGGCCGTGCTGGCCGACTTCATCGACGGGGGGCATTACGCGCGGCACGTGCGGCGGATGCGCATGCTGTATGCGGAACGCCGCGACGCCGTGCTGGACGAGGCCGCGCGGTGCCTGGGGGAGCGACTGCGGCTGGGAGCGGGGGACGCGGGGATGCACCTGGTGGGGCACCTGGCGCCGGGCGGGGACGACCGCGCCCTTTCCGCCCGGCTGCTGGCGGCGGGCGTGGAGGCGCCGGCGCTGTCGGCCTTTGCCGTGCACCCCGCCGGCCCCGGGGGCCTTCTGCTGGGCTACGCCGCGTTCGCGCCGCCCGTGCTGCGGGCGGCCGTGCGGCAGCTGGCCGCCGTACTGGACCAGCAAGGGAGCGCGCCGCGAACGGTGCGCGATTGACCATGCAGCGGAAAGGCGGTGCGGCGTGAGCCAGATGGACGAGGTGATCCGGGCGCGGCGGACGGACAAGGTGCTGGCCGGCGAGCCGCTCCCGGTTGACGATTTGAGGAGCGTGGTGGAGGAACTGGTGGCGGTGGCGGGATGGGCTCCCTTTCACAAGCCGGTCGCGCGCGTGCACACGCAGGCGGGGGAAATGACGTCCATCGTGCCCTGGCGCTTTCACCTGCTGGACGCGGCCGGCTGCCGGGCGCTGCGCGAGGCGCTGGTCGCGCGCGGCGACCGCAACAAGATTCCGCGGCTGCTGGGCGCGGCGTCGGCGCTGGTGCAAGCCACGTGGCTGCCGAATCCGACCAGGGGCGATGCGGCCGGCCCGTTCGAGGCGACGGTGGAAAACATGGAGCACATCGCCGCGGCGGGCGCGGCCGTGCAGAACCTGCTCCTCGCGGCCACGGCGCGCGGCATCCGCAACTACTGGTCGTCGGGCGGCGCGCTGCGCGACACCGAGGCGTGTGGGTGGATGGGGATTCCGGAGCGCGAGATCCTGCTGGGCGCCCTGTTCCTCTTTCCGGCGGATACCGGTGAGGCCGAGGTGAGCGCGGGAAGCCACCGCGACCGGCGCGGCGGTCCCGCCGACTGGTCGCGCTGGGTGCGGCTGGCGCTGCCGCCCGCGGAGGATCCCTTCGGGGGCTGACCGCCCGCGGCAGAACCCTGCCCATTGCGGCTGCAGCAGAACCTGGTGATCGCCGACTCGTCCGGGGCGGGACGCCAGCCGTACCACCGCATCGCTTCCTCGCTGGAGGTTCCGTCCGGCGCGTACGTGGTGCTGGGCAGGAACAGCAACACCGCAGAGAACGGCGGTGTGTCCCTCGATTACGCCTACGGCAACTCCCTCCAGCTCGCCAACTCGGTGGACGCGGTCAAGATCTCTCGCGTGTGGGGCGTCGACAACAGCGACACGTTGACCGTGAACCGTACGCAGTACGCGCAGTCCGTCTCGTGGCAGAACGGGATCTCCCGCGAGCTGAAGAACCCTGCGCTGGACAACCGCAACATGGACGGCAGCAACTGGGCGACTGCGCTGGCGTCGGCGTTGTACGGAACCGGCACGCGCGGCACGCCCAAGGCGCAGAACTCCACGTACACGCCCTGACCCTCGTCCCGCACTTCGCGAAAACGGAACGGAGCCCCCGGCGCCCTGCGGCGCCGGGGGCTTGCTGTTGGCAGCGTGTGGTCCTCCACCGGGTCCAGCGGCTGTTCCGCCGGCTGGTAGCAGCCATGGCGCCCCCTGCGTCTTTCCGCTATGTTCCAAACGTTGCCCACCCTTGCCCGCCTCCGGGCCCTCTCTGTCGGAAAGATGCTCCCGTGAAAATGATCCATGTGCCTACGCGCGCCGCGCGGGGACTGCTTGCTGCCGCCATCGGTTTTGCGGCCGCTTGCGGGGACGGGCAGCCCACCGCCGTGCAGAAGCAGGCCGCCGCGGACGTGCCCGCGACCGCCCTGCAGGAGTTCGACTGCCGCGCCAACATCCGCTCCGCGGCCGTCACCTGCAGCCCCGCCGCTCCGGCCGGCGCGGGAAGCCGCGTCCTCGTCGGCGGGCAGAACACCTTCCTCAAGCTGACGTCCAGCAACGTGAGCTACGACACGGGAACGGAGATCTTTCAGTTCGACGTGACCGTGCAGAACCTGCTGAACGAGGCCGTCGGCACGCCGGACGGCACCGTGGCCGATCCCGACGGCATCCAGGTGTTCTTCAACACCGGACCCGCCGTATCCAAAGGCACGGGAACGGTTACCGTGGCCAACGCCGACGGGAACGCGACGTTCACCGGCGCCGACCAGCCCTATTTTGCCTATCACCAGATTCTGGTCAAGGACCAGGTTTCCGCGGCCAAGACGTGGCAGTTGAACGTGCCCGGCACCGCCACGGAAGTCGCGTTCACCATGTACATCGAAACCGACGTCCAGTATCTGCTGGTGATCAACGAACTGCTCGCCAATCCGGGGGGCACCATCACCGACGCCAGCGGCGAGTGGTTCGAAGTGTACAACGCGGGCACGCTGAAGGTGAACATGCTGAATCTGGTGATCGCCGACTCGGCCGCGTCGGGACGCCGGCCGTATCACCTGATCTCGTCCTCGCTGGAGGTTCCATCCGGCGGGTACGTGACGTTCGGGAACACCACCAACACCACCAACAACGGTGGCGTGCCGATCGACTACGCCTACGGCTCGGCGCTGGCGTTCGCCAACTCGCTGGACGCGCTCAAGATCGCCCGCGTGTACGGCACCGATACGCTCACCGTCGACCGTACGCAGTACGCCTCGGCCGCCATCTCGGCGCAGAACGGCGTCAGCCGCGAGCTCAAGAATCCGGCGCTGGACAACACCAACATGGACGGCAGCAACTGGGCCGACGCGCTGGTGACGGCGGTGTACGGCCCCGGCGGCCGCGGCACGCCCAAGGCGCAGAACTCCACGTATACGCCCTGATCCTCGTCCCGCGTTTCGCGGGAACGGAACGGAGCCCCCGGCGCCCTGCGGCGCCGGGGGCTTCTCCGTCCCGTTCAGCAGGATCGGCAGGCGCGGTTCCATCCGCGGCGGCATGGCGTCATACGGCTCCGAGGACGTTCGTGCCCGTTGACGCCGCTCCTCCCCCCCGTCCTGCTGCCCCCCGCTGGGCCTGCCGCCCACCTCGGAACTGGGGCGTCATTCTGAAGGAGCGTGCGCCGCGCTTTCCCCGGTGCCGCGTTCATGCGCGACTGAAGAATCCCGGACCGAAGCATCCGCCGCACCGCGGGCCGGCGCGGCGTGCTCCAGCCTCTCCCGCCGCGCCCGCAGCGTCCGAGCGCGGCGCGCAACCGGGCGTGCATGGGATGCGGTGGCGCGGGATTCTTCGGTCGGCGCCGGAGTCTGGTGTGGCGGACTTTGCGGCGCGGCGCCTCGCTCAGAATGACGCCCATACTCCGCGGCACAAAGTCAACCAGTCGTGCTGGTCTACTGTGTGGCGGAACGCTTCGACAGGCGCGATCCTGCGCATGTCGACGCCGGTGCGACTCCATCCCCATCAACCCGGATGGCCGCCCACTTCGGCGCCGGGGCGTCATTCTGAAGGAGCGTGCGCCGCGCTCTCCTCGGCACCGCGTTCATGCGCGACTGAAGAATCCCGGACCGAAGTATCCGCCGCGCCGCGGTCGGCGCCGGGTGCTCCCGCCTCTCCCGCCGCGCCCGCAGCGTCCGCGCTCGCAATGACGCTCGAAGTCCGAGCCGGGTGAGGAATCCCGGTGCGGCTGTTGTGACCGATGCGGTGCGCCTGATGGCAGTTCGCGCCTCCTCCCCGCGCCGGCACCGTCCGCCCCGCAGGTCCTGCCTGGTCCGTCAGCAGCCACGAACTTTGCCAATCGTATTACCCTGCCGTGTCGGCCGGGGCGGGCGACGCCAGCCAGGCCGGGCAGCACTTGATCTCGGAACCCCGCCGCGAATACAGTATGTTCAACCCCTTCGGGTTCCGCCCCGCCCGCGCCGCACCGCTGCCCTCCACCTCCCCCCTCCGATGAACCCGATCCGCAAGCTGCTTCTGCTGGTTCTGCTCCTCCTGTGGGCAGGCCCGTCCGCCGCGCAGGTCTGGCAGTCGCGCTACGGGATGTCACCCGATGCGTTTCAGCAGGCCTTTGACACACTGGGGCCGCGGGGGTTCGTTCCGGCGGAGATCGCCGCGCTCGAGGTGGACGGGCAGGTGCGCTACGACGCGATCTGGCGCCAGGAGCCCACGGTGCGCTGGCAGTCGTGGCACGGGGTGACGGGCACGGTGCTCCAGCAGAAGTTCGACGAACTGGCGCCCCAGGGCTTCGTTCCGGTGGTGCTGGTCGGATACGCGACCCGCGAAGGGACGCGCTTTGCCGCGGTGTGGCGGCGCGACGCGGATGTCGGCTGGTCGGCGCGCTTCGACATGGACGCCGGTGGCCTCGCGCGGCAGGTGGAGGAGCGCAAGAACGAAGGGTTCGCTCCGGTCACCATCAGCGGCTACACGGTGGGCGGGCAGACCCGGTACGCGGCGATCTGGCGAAAGCGCCCCGGCGTGAGCTGGGAATCGCGCTCCGACCTGACAGCCGCCGAGTTTCAGGCGTGGTACGACCGGCTCACGCCGCGCGGCTACGTGCCCGTGGACGTGTCCGCGTATCCGGCCGATGGCCAGACGCGCTTCGCCGCCATCTGGGAACGCGTATCGGGCACCGCGTGGGAGGCGCGCAATCACCTGAGCCAGGCCGAGTACCGTTCGTTCACCACGCAGCACGTGGGCCGGGGGTACGCCCCCTACATCATCGCCCCGTACCCGCTGAACGGATCGGTGGCGTATGCGGGTGCCTGGCGCGTGGGCCGCGACCCAGTCGTTCGCCCGGACCCCGCGGCCACGCGGGACCTGGACGTCGTGCCCGCGGGCACTCGCTCCGCTGTGCTCCCCATCGCGCCCGTGTACCAGCAGACTCAGGTGTGGTGCTGGCTGGCGGTGGGCGAGATGCTGTTCCGCCACTACGGCATCCGGAACGTGAACCCGGCCGGCAACTTCCAGTGCGGGATCATCGGCGCCATCTCGGACCCGTCGTCGCCCTGCTACACCAACTGCATGGCGTGCATCCGGCCCAGCGGCTCCAACCAGGGAACGCTCGCCATGATCGCCAACTACGCGGGATCGGTGGCGGGGCGCCGGCTGGAGTACTCGGAGGCGCGTGTGATCTCGCCCGGTGAAATCGTGCAGAACATCGACGCCCGGCGCCCCATCATCGCCGGCATCTCCTCCGGCCGCCGGATCTATGAAGCCGACTCCGAGCACGTGGCGCTGATCGTGGGCTATGAGCTCCGCGACGGCACGCTGCACCTGATCGTGAATGATCCGTTCCCGTACGCCTCCGGGCGGAATCCCTTTCTGCGCAACGGGGGCACGCAGCCGCGGCCGTACCAGTACCGGATCGCCTACGACCGCTTTCGCGACGGCGTGTTCTGGCACTGGTCGGTCTTCAACATCTCCCTCTGACGCACACAGGGCCGCCGATCCACGCGGGATCGGCGGCCCTGGTCTTGTTGCACCGCGATTACCGCCTCAGTCCGCGGCTACGGGCTCGGGGGCGGGGGTGCGGGTGGGCGCGGGGGCGTGCTGCCGCGCGGCGGGGCGGCCGAGGCGGCGCAGCAGGTTCACGAAGTCGTCCAGCAGCGTGTACACCACCGGCACCACGAACAGCGTCAGCACCGTGGAGGTGATCAGCCCGCCGATCACCGCGCGGCCCATGGGAGCGCGCTGCTCGGCGCCCTCGCCCAGCGCCAGTGCCAGCGGCACCATGCCGAAGATCATCGCCACCGTGGTCATGATGATGGGGCGCAGTCGGATGCGGCCGGCGCTCAGCAGCGCCTCGCGCCGCCCCATCCCCTCCTCGCGCTGCTGGTTGGCGAAGTCGATGAGCAGAATGCCGTTCTTGGTCACCAGCCCCATCAGCATGATGATGCCGATCATGGTGAACACGTTCAGGTTGCCGCCCGTGAGCAGCAGCGCCAGCCCCACGCCGATGAACGACAGCGGCAGCGACAGCATGATGGCCAGCGGCTGCAGAAACGAGCCGAACAGCGAGGCCAGAACGATGTAGATGAAGATCACCGCCAGCCCCAGCGCGGCCAGCACGTAGCCCTTGGTTTCGTTCAGGTTCTGCACGTCGCCGCGGAACACCGTGCGGTACCCGGTGGGCAGCCCCGCCGAATCCAGCGCCGCCCGCGCCGCGTTCGCCACGTCCCCCATGGAGAACCCCGGCGAGACGCCCGCGCTGATGCTGATCTGCCGCTCCAGCGAACTGCGCTCAATCTGCTGCGGCCCCACCCCGGCCGTCACCGCCGCCACCTGGCTGAGCGGGATCATCACCGGGCGCCCGGTGGACGGATCCACGTTGGTGCTGGGCACCACGATGCCGCCCACGTCCGCCGCGCTGGTGCGCATGCTGTCGGGGTACACGACAACCACGTCGTGCGTGTAGCCCTGCTCGTCTTCCCACTCCGTGGCGCGCTGCCCGGTGAACAGCGGCTGCAGGGTGGTGGCGATGGAACTGATCCCCACCCCCGCCGCCCACGCCTGCTCGCGGTCCACGTTCACGTCCAGCTGCGGAATCTCGCCGTCCTCGCTGCTGGTGGCCTCCGCCAGCCCGGGCACGCCTTCCAGGATCTCCATCACCTGCGCGGCGGCCATCTTGAGCTGCTGCTGCTCCGGCCCCTGCACGTTCACCTGAATCGGCTGCCGGAATCCGCCGAAGATGGTGGGCGTGCCGGTGATGTTGGCGCGCACTCCGGGAATGCCGCGCAGCGCGCCGCGCAGCTCTTCCTGAATCTCCTGCTGCGTGCGGTTGCGGTCCGCCTTTTCCTTGAGCTTCACGAACACGCGCCCCGTGTTGGGCGTGCCGCGGAATCCGCCGCCGATGCTCATGTAGGTGAACTCCACCTCCGGCTTCTTGCGGAGGAGAGTCGACAGCTCGTGCCCCTTGGCGACGGTGTACTCCAGCCGCGAGCCCGGCGCCACCCGGAAGTTGACGTTGAACTCGCCGCCGTCAAAGTCCGGCACCCAGGCAAAGCCCAGCCGGGGGATGATGAGCATGGAGGCGATGATGGCGGCCGTGGCGCCGCCCAGCACCGTCTTGCGGTGGTCAAGCGACCAGGCCAGCCAGCGCGGGTAGCGGTCGGCGATGCGCTCGAAGCCGTCGTTGAAGCGGCGGGCGAAGCGCTGGACGGGGTTGCCGCGGCGCCGCGCCCCATCGTGGCTTTCCACCTCCGGGTCCGGCCACACGCTGGACAGCATGGGATCCAGCGTAAAGGAGACGAACAGCGACACCATCACCGCGAACGCCACCACCACGCCGAACTGAAAGAAGATCATCCCGATCTGCCCGCCCATGAAGGCGACGGGGACGAACACCGCCACCACGGCCAGCGTGGTGCTGAACACGGCCAGCCCGATTTCGCTGGTGCCCTCGCGCGCCGCCGTGTGGTGGTCCTTCCCCATTTCCACGTGGCGAACGATGTTCTCGCGCACCACGATGGCGTCGTCGATCAGCAGGCCGATGGCCAGCGACAGCGCCAGCAGCGTCATGGTGTTGATGGTGAAGCCGAAGATCCACATCCCGAAGTACGCGGAGATGATGGAGATCGGCAGCGCCAGCCCGGTGATGATCGTGGAGCGCCAGCTGTTGAGGAACAGGTAGATGATGGCGATGCACAGCACCGCGCCCAGCGCCAATTCGTGCTGCACGCTGGCCAGCGATTCCTTGATGCGGCGCGAGTCGTCCGTCACCACGGTGAGCTTGACGTCCGACGGAAGCTGGCGCTGCAGCTCGGCCACGGCGGCGCGCACCCGGTCCGCCACCTCCACCGTGTTGCTGCCGCTGATCTTGAGCACCTCGACGGAAAGCGCGCGATCGTCGTTCAGAAAGCTGGCGCTGCGCGCCTCCGCGGTGCCATCAACGACGGATCCCACGTCGCCCAGGCGCACGGGAACGCCGTTGCGCACGGCCACGGTCACGTCCTGAAAGGTGCGCGGGTCCTTGACCCGGCCGGTGATGCGCACCAGGCGCTCCTGGTCGCCGCGGCGCACGCGGCCGGCGGGCACTTCCTGGTTTTCCCGCTGCAGCGCCTGCGCCACCTGCGGCGGCGAGATGCCGTAGCTGCGCATGGCCGCCGGGTCCAGCTGCACGCGGATCTGCCGCTCCGTGCCGCCCACCAGGTTCACGCCGCCCACGCCGGGGAGCGCCTCCAGCCGCGTGCTGATCACCTGGTCCGCCAGGTCCGTCAGCTCGCGCATGGGCCGGTCGCCGCTCTGCACGGCGATGGACATGATGGCGCGCTCGTTAGGATCGAAGCGGATGATGACGGGATCTTCGATGTCTTCGGGGAGCTGCCGGCGGATGCGGGCCACCTTGGCCTGCACCTCCTGCTGCGCCTGGAGCACGTTGACGCCCAGCTGCAGCTGCACGCGGACGAGGGAGCTGCCCTCCAGCGAGGTGCTGGTGATCTCCTGGATCCCCTGCACGGTGTTGAGCGCCTCTTCGATGGGGCGCGACACCTCGCGCTCCATCACCTGGGGCGATGCGCCGGGGTAGGTGGTCTGCGCCACGACGATGGGGTACGCCACGTCGGGGTACTCGTCCACGGCCAGGCGCTGGTAGCCGGCCAGGCCCAGCACCACGAGCGTCACCATCATCATGGTGGCGAACACCGGCCGCCGGATGGATACGTCGGAGAGAAACATCCCGCGCTCCCGCGAAAACTCGAATCAGAAAAGAAGGAAGGAGAACAACCCGCGGCCGCCTCAGCGCCCCGCGCCGCCCCTGTCCCTGCCCTTGCCGGCGCCGCCCGGGCCGCCGCGCCCCTCGCCGGCCATGCGGACGGACATCCCCTCGCCCAGCACGCCCACGTTGCCCACCACCACGCGGTCGCCCTCGGTGAGGCCCTGGGTGATCTGCACCAGCCCCTGCGCCTCGTCCGTGAGTCCCACGGTGACGTTGGCCATGTCCAGCTTGCCGTTCACGATGCGGTAGACCACGCGGGCCCCCTCGCGCCCCTCGCGCACCGCCGCGGCGGGCACGACGAGCGCGTCGGCCACCGTGCGCGACACGATGCGCCCGCTGGCGAAGCTTCCGGCGCGCAGCCGCCCGTCGGGGTTGGGCACCTGCACGTACACGGTCACGGCGCGCGTCGCGGGGTCCACGGACGGGCTCATGCGCGCCACGCGGCCGGTGAACTGGTTGCCTTCCGCCACGAAGCGCACGGCCTGACCCGGCTGCACGCTGGCCGCGTCGCGCTCGGGGACGGCGGCCGCCAGCTCCAGCACGTCGCCGCGCACGAGGGTGAAGAGCGGGGCGTTCTGGTTCACGTGCTCGCCCGGGTTCACCACGCGCTTTTCCACCACGCCGTTCACCGGGGCCACCACACGGGTGTCGGTCACCTCGCGGCGGCTGCTGCCGGAGCGGGCCAGGGCGGCGGCCACGCGGGCGCGTGCCGCGGCCACGGCCTGCTCGCTCACGCGCACGTCGCGCTCGGGAATGGCGCCCTGCTGCAGCAGCTCGCGGTTCTGCTCCAGGCTCCACTGCGCGGTGCTCAGCTCGGAGCGCGCGGCGGCTACGTCGGCCTCGGCGCTGCGGGCGTTGCCGGCCTGGTCGCCGGCGTCAAAGCGGGCCAGCAGCTGCCCGGCGCGCACCGCCTCGCCTTCGCGGACGAACACCTGCTCCACGTCGCCCTCCAGCCGGGCGCGCACCTCCGACCGCTCCAGCGGCTCCAGCGTGCCGGTAACGGCCACGGCGGCCTCCAGCGGGGCCAGGCGCGGATTCGCGACGTCGGTGGCGGCCAGCGTTACGCTGGGCCCGCCGCGGCCTCCGCCCGGGCCGCCCCCCGGCGCGGAGCCGGCTTTGGCCTCGCCGCCGCAGGCGGCCAGGCTGGCGACAAGGGCGGGAACAAGAACGGTACGCATCTGCATCGGTCGCATCAGGGAGCAGTCGCCGGGGGCGACGGAAGGGGCCGGCCCAGCGTGCGGGCCAGTTCGGCCGACGCCAGGTACAGGTCGAAGGCGGCGCGCGCCTGGTTGGTGCGCGCGGTCAGCAGGGCGAGCTGCGCGTCGGACACGTCCAGCTGCGTCCCCAGCCCGCGGGCGTAGCGGAGCGAGGCCAGGCGGAACGCCTCCTCCGCCTCCGCGGCGTTCAGGCGGCCGGCCTCGAACACGGCGCGGGCGGCCTGCAGCTGCAGCCGGGCGCTGGCGGCGGCGGTGCGGGCGTTCTCCCACACCTGCTGCGCCTGCAGGTCCGCCACGCGGGCCTGCGCGCGGGCCTGGCGCACGTCGTTGCGGGCGCGGAAGCCGTCGAACAGGGGCCAGCTCACGGCCAGCGCCAGCGAGCGGTCGCGGAACCATCCGCCGTTCTGCTGTGTGCACACGCGGTCGGGCGCGGAGCCCGCGGGGCAGTCCACCGTGTCCAGCGAGCCGCCACGGATGGGGACCGACCAATTCTGCGGGAACGCCTGGTACCCGTTCACCAGGTTGACGGACACCGTGGGGAGCCGCGCGCTGGCGGCGATGCGCACGCTGGCGTCGCTGGCCTGCGCCCGCAGCCGCGCGGCGCGCACGCCGGGAAGGGCGTCCAGCGCGGCGCTGTCCACCAGCGCGGCGCCGGAGGCCGCGTCGGCGACGGCGCGGATGCTCCCCTCGTCCAGCACCGTGGTGAGCCGCAGCGGCTGGTCATCGGGAAGGTTGGTGATGCGGCGCAGTTCCAGCAGCGCCAGGTCGCGGTCGCCGCGGGCCTGAATGCGCAGCGGTTCCAGGTTGCTGCGCTCCACCCGCGCGCGGAGCACGTCGTAGCGCGAGCCGCGCCCGGCGGCCTCGAACTGCTCTGCCTGCCGCACGCGTGCCTCGGCAAGGACCAGGTTGGTGTCCTGGATGGCGACGAGCCGGTCGCCCAACTGCGCCGTCAGGTAGGCGCGCAGGGTGAGCAGGCTTACGTCCACCTGCGTCTGCTGCAGGTCGCTTTCCGCCGCCTGCCGCAGCCGCGACGCCTGCCGCACGCCCTGCGTGGCCCGCCCGCCCTGGAACAGGGGGACGGACAGGGTGGCGTTGGCGCCGTAGGTGTTGGGCTGGTTGAAGATCTGCCCCACGGCCTGCGCGCGGGCGTTCTCGTACACGTGGCTGAAGGTGCTGGCGACGCGCACGCTGGGGAGCGTGGCGGCGCGCGCGCTCCCCACGGGGGCGGACGCGGCGTCCACGCGGCCCGCGGCCAGGCCCACCTCTTCGCCGCGCTGCGCCAGGCTGAGCGCGGTGCCGAGCGGGAGGTCCAGGGTGTCGCGCGCCTGCGCGCCGAGCGGCGCGGCGAGCGCGAGGGCGAAAACGAACGCGGCCCCGGGGGTGCGGGGCGTGCGGAAACGGGCCATCGGCATCAGGGGCAGTGCAGGGCCGGGCGGACGGGCAGGTGCCTGCGCCCCCGCCGGGCCGGGTGATCATTCGGCTTCTTCACGCGGTCGCCGCGGCCCGCGGCCGGCGGATGGAACCGCGTCCAGACTCTGGACACCCGCGCCGCCCGTTGCGTTGGCTCCGTCCGCGAACGCCGGCCGCCCGCAGGACCGCCCGCCCCACCCGTCCCGGGTCGTTCCGCGCGACCCTGTGCAAAGATTGTGCATCCCCGCTCCTCGTTCGCCGCTCCTGATCCTCCGTTCTGGATCTTCCGGGACTGATCCGCCGCTCCTGATCTCCATCCTCCCCACCATCCCGTCACCCCGTTCCTCTTCCGTGTCCTCCTGCCTTCCATGTCCTCGCACGCAGCGTCCCTTCGTCGTCCGGCCCCCGCGCCATGTACGGAACCGGGACGCGGATCGGGACTCCCGCGTCCTCCCTCCATCCTCATCATCCCCAAACCATCAGGGTGCCAGGCGCGCATCGGACGTCTGGCCGGCGCGGCGCGGCAGCGTGCGTGCGGAGGCGTTCGCCGCGTCCATCGCCCGCGCCGCTGAACCCGCCGACGCGCAGGCCGATGTGCAGCGCCACCAGAGGAAGGGGCGGGCCAGCACGGTCAGCGCACCCGCGGTCGGCGCGGGCGGGCGTGAGCTCCACGGGTTCCCTGCGCGGGGCGGCGGGCGGGGGGCGTCCTCGCGCGGCGGCGCGCCGCGCGGTGCGGTTCTGGGGGGGGGCTTGGCCACGGAGGGTCGTGCGGAAAAGGGCGGCGGCGCGCCGGACGGGCGCGCCGCGAATGCGGTCTGGCTCCGGGGGAGCAGGAGTGGTAAATTCAGCGCCCGTTTGCAGTTGAAAGCAAGCCGCCGCGCCCTCCGCGAAGCCCCTTCCCGCACCCGACCGGCATGCCGGCCCACATCCTCGGGATTTCCGCGTTCTACCACGACGCCGCCGCCTGCCTGGTGCGCGACGGCCGCATTGTGGCCGCCGCCCAGGAGGAGCGCTTTACCCGCCGACGCCACGACGCCGAGTTCCCCGCCCAGGCCGTCGCCTACTGCCTGCGCGAAGGGGGGATCGAGCCCGGGGAGGTGACGCACCTGGCGTTCTACGAAAAGCCGTGGATCACCTTTGAGCGGCTGCTGGAAACGTACGTGGCCCATGCGCCGCGCGGGCTGCGCTCGTGGCTCAAGGCCATGCCGGTGTGGGTCAAGGAAAAGCTGTGGATCGCCGACCGCCTGCGCGAAGAAACGGGGTTCGCGGGCGAGGTGCTGTATCCCGAGCACCACGTGTCGCACGCGGCCTCCGCCTTCTATCCCTCCCCCTTTCGCCGCGCCGCCATCCTGACGATGGACGCGGTGGGCGAGTGGGCGACGTCGTCGTGGGGCGCGGGGGAGGGCGGCCGCATGGAACTGCGGGCGGAAACGCGGTTTCCCCACTCGCTGGGGCTGCTGTACAGCGCCTTCAGCTACTACCTCGGGTTCCGCGTCAACTCGGGGGAGTACAAGGTGATGGGGCTGGCCCCGTACGGCGAGCCGCGGTACGCGCAGGACATCCTGGACAACCTGGTGGACCTGCGGCCGGACGGATCGCTGCGGCTGGACATGCGCTACTTCAACTACGCGGCCGGGCTCACGATGACGTCCGACGCGTTCCACCGCCGCTTCGGAGGGCCGCCCCGCGCGCCCGAGTCGCCGCTCACCCGGCGCGAGATGGACCTGGCGGCCTCCATTCAGGCGGTGACCGACGAGGTGATGGTGCGCACCGCCCGGCACGTGCGCGCACAGACGGGAGAGCGCGACCTGGTGATGGCGGGCGGCGTGGCGCTCAACTGCGTGGCGAACGCCAGGATTCTGCGAGCGGGGATCTTTGACCGGATCTGGATTCAGCCCGCGGCGGGGGACGCGGGGGGCGCGCTGGGGGCGGCGCTCTGGGTGTGGCACCAGCACCTGGGCAACGGCCGCGAGCCGTCCGGCGACCTGGCGCGCGACGGGCAGGCCGGCTCGCTGCTGGGACCCGCCTTTGCGGGGGACGAGATCGCCGCCTGGCTCACGGCCGAGGGGCTGCCGTTCCACCGCCGCGCGGGGGACGAGGCGCCGCGCGCCGCCGCGGAACTGCTGGCGGCGGGGAGCGTGGTGGGGTGGTTCAGCGGGCGGATGGAGTTCGGGCCGCGGGCGCTGGGGGCGCGCAGCATTCTGGGCGACCCGCGCGATCCGCGCACGCAGTCCGTGATGAACCTCAAGATCAAGAACCGCGAATCGTTCCGCCCGTTCGCGCCCGCCTGCCTTGAAGAGGACGCGGCGGAATACTTCGACCTCGAGGTCCCCTCGCCGTACATGCTGCTGGTGGCGGAGGTGCGCCGGGAGCGGCGCATCGCCGAAACGCCGGAGGAGGCGGGGACCTTCGGCATCGACCGGCTGAACCTGCCCCGCAGCGACATTCCCGCGGTGACGCACGTGGACTACTCCGCGCGGGTGCAGACGGTGTCGCGCGAGCGTGACCCACGGTTTCACGCGCTCATCCGCGAGTTCAAGCGGCTGACGGGCTACGGCGTGGTGGTGAACACCTCGTTCAACGTGCGTGGCGAGCCCATCGTCTGCACGCCGCAGGACGCGTATCGCTGCTTCATGCGTACGGAGATGGACGCGCTGATGCTGCAGGACTGCCTGCTGCTCAAGGCGGCGCAGCCCGCGCGCCCCGAGTGGACGGAGGGACGGGACTTTGCGCCGGATTGACGCGCGGCCGCGCACCATCGGCCAACTGCGGAAGTTCGGGCTGGTGATGGCGGGCGCCTTTGCCGGGGTGGGCGGCGTTCTGCTCTGGCGGGAGCGCGCGGCGTGGCCGGTTCCGTTGGTGCTCGCCGCGCTCTTTCTCGTGCTCGGGGTGGCGGCGCCGGGCGCGCTGCGGACGGTGGAGCGAGGGTGGATGGCGCTCGGCGAGCGGCTTTCGGTGGTCAGCACTTTCGTGCTGCTGACGCTCGCGTTTTTGCTGGCGCTCACTCCGCTGGGAATGGTGTCGCGCCTGGCCGGCCGCGACCGCCTGCGCCTGCGCCGCCGCGAGGAGTCGTACTGGGTGCCGGTGGATTCCGGCCCGTCCCGCCGCCCCGACCGTCCCTACTGACGTTCACCCACCGCCCTGAGGCGCCCCAATGTCGCTCCGCTCCAACCTCGGCATGATCTGGGACTTCGTAAAGGTGCGAAAGCTGTGGTGGCTTTCGCCCCTGCTGGTGATTCTGCTGCTGCTGAGCCTGCTGATCGTGGCCGTGCAGGGTTCCGCGCTGGCGCCGTTCATCTACTCCGTGTTCTGACGGCAACTCCGTGTTTTGGCGGCGGCAGTGCCGCCGCGCAGTGCTCTGCGTGCCTCCAGCTCGGCCAGCGACTTCGCTCGCCGATCGCCTCGGCGCTTGCGCGTCATTCTGGTGGAGGCGCCGCGCAGTGCATCTGCGTGTCTTCCAACTTGGCCAGCGACTCCGCCGCCCACCACGCCGGAACACGAGTGTCATCCTGAAGGAGGCGCCGCGCAGTGCATCTGCGTGCCTCGAGCTTGGCCAGCGACTTCGCTCGCCGATCACCTCGGCGCTTGAGCGTCATCCTGAAGGAGGCGCCGCGCGTGCCTTCCGCGTGCTCCGTGCCTGGCGCCGACTGAAGGATCCCGCCACGGACCGCGCCCATGAACGAGTGACTGCGTGGCGCGCGGCGCACCAGGAGACGCGGCCGGGAGTCCGGGGCACGCCACGCAGTCGATGGTGTGCCTGACATTCCCGGCGGGATCCTTCGACTCCGCGCCACGATTCGGAGCGGCTGACGATCCGGCGAAGCGCTCCGCTCAGGATGACGCTCAGGCGCCGAGGTGCGAGGCGAGCACGGTCGTCCGCAGGGTCGGCTTCGCCGACCCCAAGCTGTTGCGCCTGCCGCGCCGTCGTGACGACAAGCGGTTGCGTCCGATGACTCGCGAGCACGTAGCATGTGCCACCGGCTATGCCCGCCCAGCACGCCGGAGCACGAGTGTCATCCTGGTGGAGGCGCCGCGCAGTGCATCTGCGTGCCTCCAGCTTGGCCAGCGACTTCGCTCGCCGATCACCTCGGCGCTTGAGCGTCATCCTGAAGGAGGCGCCGCGCGTGCCTTCCGCGTGCTCCGTGCCTGGCGCCGACTGAAGGATCCCGCCACGGACCGCGC
>NZ_DASVTX010000213.1:0-11407 GCF_036387355.1 Longimicrobium sp. | reverse complement strand
GCGCCCGGGCGAACTACGGGTCGCCTTTCTGTCGCGGGTGGATGAGAAGAAGAACCTGCACGGCGCCATTCAGATGCTGGACGGGGTGCGCGGCGACATCCGCTTCGACATCTACGGGCCGGTGACCGACGCGGCGTACTGGGCCCGCTGCCAGGCCCTGCTCGCGCGCCTTCCCGCAAACGTCCGGACCCGGTACCACGGGCCCCTTTCGCACGACCAGGTGCCAGGCGCGCTGGCTGCCGCCGACGTCTTTCTTTTTCCCACGCTCGGCGAAAACTTCGGCCACGTGATCATCGAGGCCCTGGTGCAGGGATGCCCGGTGCTTACGAGCGACCAGACGCCCTGGCGCGCCCTGGCGGCCCGCCGCGCGGGGTGGGACCTGCCCCTGGCGCGACCGTCCGCGTTTCGTGATGCCCTGCAGCGCCTGGCCGACATGGACGACGGCGAGTACCGCCCCTGGTCCGCGGGCGCGCTGGCCATGGGAACCGCCCACGCGGCCGACAGCCAGGCAGAGCTCAGCAACCGCGAGCTGTTCCGCCGCGCGGCTGACGGTGGCGCCAGCGCGCGCACCCGCACGGCCACTGCCCCCGTCCCCCGGTCCGCGCCGGTGTCTCACCGGCCAGCGCCGGCGTCCCACCGGCCCGCCCCGGGCCAGACCGCGGGCACGATTCTGTAGCCGCCCTGTCGCGTCCGCGGCACTCCCACTAGCTTTGCGTTCCTGACCCGCCCGTCGCGCGAAGCTTCGCGACGGGCCGCGACGTTGCCGAACCGAACCCCGTCCGTACATGCACGCTGAGACGCCGGCCACCCCCTTCGCCACTCCCAAGATCGTCGAGAAGCCGTGGGGGCGCGAAGTCTGGTACGCGCACGAAGACCGCTACGCGGGCAAGGTGCTGGAAGTCACCGCCGGGCACGCGCTCTCGCTGCAGAAGCACGAGCGCAAGCAGGAAACCATGCTGCTGCAGAGCGGCCGCCTGCGGTTCCACTTCAACGGCGCCGACTACGAGATGACCCCGGGGCAGTGCATCACCGTGCGGCCCGGCGACGTGCACCGCATGGAGGCGCTGGAAGATTCGGTTCTGCTGGAGGTCAGCACCCCCGAACTCGACGACGTGATCCGGCTGGAAGACCGGTACGGGCGTTCCTGATCCGGTGACGGAGCGTTCTGGGACCCGCCCCCTCCGCGTCGTGGTGACCGGCGGCGCGGGATTCATCGGCAGCCACCTCTGCGCCCGGCTTCTGGACGGCGGCCACCGCGTGTGGGCGGTGGACAACTTCGATCCGTTCTATCCGGAGACGGTCAAGCGGGCGGGCGTCGCGCCCCTGCTGCGGCGCGAGAACTTCCGCCTGGTGGAGGCCGACGTGTGCGAGCCCGCCGCCACCGGGGAGGCGCTGCGGGCCGCGGGGCTGGACGACGGGGCCGACGTGCTGGTGCACCTGGCGGCGCGGGCCGGGGTGCGGCCGTCCATCGAGCATCCGCTCCTGTACAGCCGCGTCAACGTGGAAGGCACGGCGGCCACGCTGGAACTGGCGCGCCGGCTGTCCATTCCCGCGTACGTGTTCGGCGGCAGCAGCAGCGTCTACGGAAACGCCGCCTCGGTTCCCTTTCGCGAAGACGATCCCGTCGCGGCGCCCATCTCCCCGTACGCCGCCACCAAGCGCGCCGGCGAACTGCTCTGCCACGCGCACGGCCACCTGTACGGAACGGGCATCGTCTGCCTGCGCTTCTTTACCGTCTACGGCCCCCGGCAGCGGCCGGACCTGGCCATCCACAAGTTCGCCCGGCTCATGCGCGCCGGCGAGCCCATCCCCTTCTTTGGCGACGGAAGCACCGAGCGCGACTACACCTACGTGGACGACATCGTCCAGGGGGTGGAGGGCGCCATCCGCTACGCCCTGGCGCACCCCGGGTGCTTCGAGATCGTGAACCTGGGGGAGAACGGCACGGTTTCGCTCTCCCGCCTGGTGTCGCTGCTGGCGTCGTCCCTGGGCGTGGAGCCCGTGCTCAACCGCCTTCCCGCGCAGCCGGGCGACGTGCAGCGCACCTGCGCCGACGTGTCGCGGGCCCGGGCGCTGCTGGGCTACCGCCCCTCCGTGCCCATCGAGGCGGGAATCCCCCGCTTTGTCGAATGGTTCCGCGCCACCGGCTGAGCCCGCGCGTTCCCGTGCCGCCGTCCCGCCCCTTTCCGGGCGCCCGCGCACCGTCGGCTCCCCGCCCGGAGCCGGGGTGACGGTGCCGGCGGGGCGCCGCCCCCGGGCCACGCTGTTCGTCCACGACCTGGCGGGCAACGCCATTGTTCGCGCGGCTCCGCTGGCCGCCGCCCTGGAATCCGAATTCGACGTGGAACTCGCGGGGCTGCTGCTGAGCGGCCCGGACGTGTACGCGCCGTTCCGCGGCCGCTTTGCCGTCCGCGCCCTGCGCTGCGCGCCCGGAGCCGCCGCCCGGTTCGCCGCCATCCCGCGGCTGGCGCGGCTGGCCTCGGGCGACCTGCTGTACGCCTGCAAGCCCCTGTTCACCACGCTGGCGCCCGCGCTGTACGCCGCGCGGGGGCGACCCGTGCTGCTGGACGTGGAAGACGACGAGTGGGCGTCGCGTTCCGTCGATGCTCCCCGCCCGGGTGCGCGCGGGCTTCTGCAGCGAGCCGCGGATACCCACCGGTGGATGGCGCGCGCCGCGCACCCGCTCACCCGGGGGGTGCGCGGGGTGACCGTTGCCACGCGGTCGCTGCAGGCGCGGTACGGGGGCACCCTGGTGCGCCATGGCCCCGACGAGGCGGTGTTCGACCCCGCCGATCCGCGGCTGGCCGGCCGGGTGGCGCTCCGGCGCGGGTTCGGCCTTCCCGACGGGCCTCCGCTGGCCCTGTTCGCCGGGGTTCCGCGCCCGCACAAGGGATGGGCGACCCTGCTGGCCGCGCTGGCGCACCCTGCCGCCGCGGGGTGGGAACTGGTGGCCGCGGGGCCTCCGGGGCGCGCCGAGTTCGAGCAGGCGCGCCAGGCGCTCGGGGGGCGGTTCCACTTTGTCGGCAGCGTGGAGAACGGGCGCATGCCCGCGCTGCTGGCCGCGTGTGACGCCGCTCCCGTTCCCCAGCGCGACACGGCCTCCGCGCGGGCGCAGCTCCCCGCCAAGGCGCTGGAGGCCATGGCCATGGGGGTTCCCGTGGTCGCCACCGCCGTCGGGGACCTTCCGGAGCTGCTGGGCGGCGGTGTTCGGGGCTGGCTCGTGCCTCCGGACGATCCGGCCGCGCTGGCCGCGGCCCTGGCCGCCGTCGCGGCACGCCCCGCCGAGGCCGCGGGGCGTGCCCGCGCGGCGCGCGCCTGGTTTCTGGAGCAGGCCGGGGCCGCGGCGCTTCGCGCCCGCCTGCTTCCGCTCGCCCGGGCCGCGCTGGAGGCCGGGTGACGGCGCCGCGCGACGGCGCGGGCGCGCCGCGGGTGGTTATCTGCATCGCCACGTACCGGCGCCCGGGGCTGCTCGCCGCGCTGCTCGGCAGCCTGGCCGGGGTTCGCTTTCGGGAGGGTGCCCCGCGCATTTCCGTGGTGGTGGTGGACAACGACGCCCAGGGCTCGGCCGCGCCGGTGCTGGAGCGGGTTCGCGCGGCCGGCTTTCCGTTCGCCCTCACGGGGCTGGTGCAGGCGGAGCGCAACATCTCGCTGGCCCGCAACGAGGGGGTGCGATGGGCGCTCGCCCGCGGGGCCGAGTGGGTGGCGTTCGTGGACGACGACGAAACCGTGTCCCCCGAGTGGCTGGACGAACTGCTGGCGGCCCAGCGGCGCACCGGGGCCCGGGTGGTTTCGGGGCCGGTGCGCGCGCGCTACGCCGGCCCGGTTCCCGGGTGGATCGCCCGGGGCGGGTTCTTCGAGTCGCCGGGCGGGGCGGACGGCTCCGAACGGGTGACCGCCGCCACCAACAACGTTCTCGTGGACGCCGCTCTGCTGCGCGGCGAGGAGGGCCCGTTCGATCCGCGGTTCGGCACCAGCGGAAGCGGCGACTCGCTCTTCTTCATGCACGCGCAGAGGCGCGGCGCGCGCATCGTGTGGGCGGCGCGAGCGTGGGTGGAAGAAACGGTGCCGTCGTCGCGTGCCCGCGGCGGGTGGATTCTGCGCCGGGCCTTTCGTGTGGGCAACGGCGCGCTCTGGTGCGAGCGCGCGCTGGACCCCCCCCTGCGGCGAACGGCCAGGCGCGTGGCCAAGGGAGGCGCGAGGCTCGTGCTGGGTGCGGCCCTGCTCCCGGCCGCGCTGCTGCGGGGCCGCCGCGGTGCCATGCGCGCGCTGTGGAACGTATGCTACGGGGCCGGCTGCCTGGCCGCACTGGCCGGATACCGCTACCACGAGTACAGGGAGAGCGGGAGCGCCGCCAACGGCGGATGAACCGGCTCACGACGGCGGAACGCCCCCGGTCCACAGCGGGACCGGGGGCGTTTTGATCGCGGCCGGAAGGCGGGCTCCGACCGGGAGAAGCACAGCGGCGACGACGCGGCCGTGCCCGAGTGCGTGCTTCCGCCGCCCCGGAGATCGCGGTGCGGCGGTGCGCCAGCTCCGGAAGGCCGGAATTACGGGCGCCGGGCGGGCACGTTCGGCGAAACCAGGGGGGAGTTCCGCTCGGGCGAGATCACCACGTCGTCGAACAGGATGAACTCGTCCCTGACGGGGGCCCAGGACGCCTCGCTGCCGCCGAAGAAGGTGGTCATGTGAAACGCGTCGATGGCCCAGGTGTCCACGTCGCGAAAGCGCATCCCGCGCTGGTCAAGCACCTGGACCCCGTCCACCCAGCCCTGAACCACTCCGTCGTGCCGCCCCGGGGTGTTCATCACCACCCGCGTCTCGAAGTGGTACCAGCGGCCGGGGATGGCGGTCACCGCCTTGCCGGCCACGGTCCAGTTCAGGCTCTGGCCGAACTCGTTCGGCTGTTCCGGGTGGTAGACGTACTGCAGCAGGCGCCCGTTGCCGGACCACATGGCGCGACCGCTCCACCCGTCGCGCCCCGTGGGACGGCTGCCGCCCGTGTTGCCCGCGCCGCCGGCGAGCCCCGGGAGCTTGCCCCCGAGCACGAACTGAAAGCCGGGCGCGAAGCGGACGCGATACGAGGCGTACAGGTCGGTGTACGTACCGCCCAGCGGCAGCACCCAGAGCGCCCCCCCGGCCGCGGGCCCTACCCCGCCGCGCGGAAACGCCACCCGCAGCGAGCGGCCGCCGCCGTACGCGAGATCGCCACCCACGACGGTAACCCGGCCTTCCTGCACCCCCTGGCTGTAGAACGGTCGGTTCCAGCCGGCGTTCAGGGCGGCCACCGTCAGGGGGCCGGGTGCCTGGTCCTCGAAGTCGTTTCGGTACACGTCGGGGGTGACCATCGCCGCGCCCGTCACGCCGCCCGCGGTGGCCGTGATCCGCACGGGGCGGCCGGGCCGCAGCACCCGCACCACCCCCGTCTCGTCCACGGCGACGGAGGACGGGTCGGAACTCGCCCAGGTAACGCGGCGGCCGGTGACGGTCTCCTTGTCGGCGTTCTGCAGCGTGGCGGTCAGCCGCAGCGAACGCCCGGCCGGCAGCAGCCCCAGCCGGGCGGAGGCCGGGGCGACCACCACGGAGGCCACCGGCCGCGCCTGCACCGCGGTGCGCAGGGGGAGCGTGGGCGACGGACTGGAGGGAGAGCAGGCCGCGAGCGCGGCGATCACGACGGCGGGACAAAGCCGCCGGGCGGGCGACGAAAGAACGCTGTGCATGAGGGCTGGGCCGGTCGGGACGGGGGCGGATCCGGGCAACGCGCCGGGGGCGTGCGCGGACAGAGTGCCGCGCGCGATCAGATCCGCGAGGTGTGGAGAGGTGGATTGAAAGTACAGGACAGGGCGGCGAAGCGAAAGAGCACTGCGACTCTCCTGGGTCGCAGTGCTCTTCGGGTCCCGGAGCGAAGTCGGTCCCCGGAGCAAGGCGGCGCCCTGCGCGGGGCGGGCTCTCCGCGCGTCAGGGCCGGGCCGAAAGCTGCAGCCGGAGCGAGTGGTTGAACGGGCTGGTGGACAGGTGCCGGAGCGGCCAGTCGCCCGCGGGGTTCTGAAACAGGTAGTTGTAGCGCCGTCCCGCCGTCCACTCGGCCTGCGCCCAGAACGGCCCCGCCGCAACGCCGGCCCGCGCGCCGCCCAGGATGTTCACGTCGTGGGCGCGATACCTGTTGTGGCCCCCGGGCTTGTCGTAATACGCGTCGTTCGCCCAGCGGATGCGGTTGGCGAATACGCCGAACTGCGCCGTGCGGGGCATGTAATCCACGGCCAGCCACTGCGACGACGCCCCCGGTCCGATGGACGCGCCCAGCGGCTGCCCCTCGTGCGTGTACCCCTGCGGGACGGCGCGCCCCGCGTACCAGCTGCCGGTGGGCTCGGCCCGGTACGTGGCGCTCTTCTCCAGGTCCGACAGCTCGCCCTGCAGCCGGATCACTCCTCGCAGCGCCGGCCGCGCCCATTGAAAGCCCAGCGTGTAGCCCTGCGTGTGCTCCGGCGTTTCCAGCATCTCGCGCGGGGAAGACGGAAGGCGGTGGCGCCCCCACTCCCCGTAGACCTCGGCCCCGTCCCCGGGCAGGATCCAGCGGCCGAACAGGGTGCTGACCTGGTCGAAGGGATGGGCCCGGGCCGTATCGCCCGCGCCCGCCCAGCGGCTGAACACGCCGAATGCGCCGTCGGCCGCTCCGCCGTCCGCGGGGGCGTACACGGCCCGCGCGACTCCCAGCGACAGGTTCGCGGCCGGATGCAGCACCAGAGAGGCGGCGCTCAGGGAGCGGCGGCGCCCCGCCGAGGCGGTGTCCCACGCGGACGACCGGAGCCGTCCCTCGATCCACCGCGCCTCCAGCCCGCCGAGCGGCGTGCGGAGCGGGCGCGAGGTGCGCAGCAGCGCGTGGGGAAAGCCGCCGGCGTTGTTGCTCAGCACCAGCGCGTTGCGGATCCCCGGCCCCCACCACTCCGCCTCGGTGGCGGCGCCCGCCTCCACGGCGCCCAGGCGCAGGGTCAGCGACGACTCGCCGGGGAGCACGCGCGTCCGTGCCCCATCTCCGAACCGGTACGGAAGGTCCGCGGAGTGCGCGCCGATGTACCACGGCGTGGTGAAGCGGGCGCGCTGTCCCGCGTCCCACGCGTCGGGGAGCACGGAATCAAACTGGGCGTTCTGTTCCCACACCACCTCGGGCGCCAGCACCAGGCGCAGCGGCCCCGCGGCCGCCTCCACCCCGGCGGACAGGCGGCCGGACCCGCCGCGGCCCGCGTACAGCGCGCCGTCGTTCAGTGAATGGGGAATCTCCTTGTTCCACCCCGCCTCCATCCAGGGAGCAAGCAGTCGCAAGGACGCGCCGGGCGCGCGCGGGGTGGCCGTAGAGGCGGAGCGCAGAAGCCCCGGCGCGGGCCCGCCCCGCAGGGCGGCGGTACGCGCGCGGTCTTCGGCCACGCTGCCCAGCAGAACCAGCGGGCGGAAGGCCGCGGGCGCCGTGGGCACGGAGTCGCGGGCCGGGGATGAGCCGGCGCCGGGAGCCTGCGCTTCGGCGCGGGCACAGGCAAGCAGGGCCGCGGCGAGCGCGGCGGTGCGGAGGGTACGCGGCATGGAGGGCAGGGAGGGGCGCTGGACAGGATCGGGTGTATCATGATAACATCCTTTCTCGTTTGCGTCCAACCACTTCCGCCGCATCCTCCCCCACGTGCCCTCCCCGTTTTCATCGTTCCACTCCCGCGGCGCGCGCACCGCGCGGCGAGCCGGGGTGGCCCTGTGCCTTCTGCTTGCCCCCCGTGCGGCGCGGGCGCAGAACGTGGCGCTCGACGTCTTCCCGGGGAGCACGTCCGAGGCGTACCTGCGCGCCCTGCAGGTGTCGGGGGCCGTGCCGCTGCATCCCTGGTCCATCCGCGGCTTTTCCCAGGCCGAAACGGACCGCCTTCTGCCGGATTCGGCGCACCCCTGGTCCGCGCGCACCCGTCCGGCGGGGAACGGGGTGCACCTGCTTTCCCCACGCGCGGACCTCGTGTACAACTCCGCCTTTCCGTACGGGGCCAACGACGGGGTGGTGTGGGCCGGGCGCGGCGTGACGGCCAGCGGCTCGCTGGGCGTGTCGGCGCGGTGGCGGGCGCTCTCCGTCCGGCTGCAGCCGGAGGTGTTCTGGGCGCAGAACGCGGAGTTCACGCTCATGCGCGCGTCCGGCCCGCAGCCGCTGGCCGATCCTGACAACCCGGCCAACATCGACCTTCCCCAGCGCTTCGGCACCGGGGCGTACCGCCGGGTAGACCCCGGGCAGAGCACCATCCGGCTGGACGTGCTGGGGCTTGCCGCGGGCGTGAGCACCGCGGGCCAGGCGTGGGGGCCCGCGGCGGACCAGCCGCTGATCCTGGGCGCCAACGCGCCGGGGTACGCGCACGCCTTTCTGGGGACCTCGTCTCCGTGGAAAGCGGGGATCGGCCGGGTGCACGGACGACTGGTGTGGGGTTCGCTGCGCCAGTCGGACTGGTCGCCGGCGGACCCGGATTCCGCCCGCCGCTTCATGGCGGGGGCCGTCGGGGTCTTTACCCCCCGCGGCGTGGACGGGCTGGAGATCGGGTTCAGCCGCTTCTTCCACATCCCCTACGGCGACGACGGAGTAGGGGTGCACGACTTTCTGCGCCCGTTGGAAACGTTTTTCAAGGCCCACCTGGGCAAAACGGGCCAGGGGCCCGACAACCGGAGCGACGCCGAAAACCAGCTGGCCTCCGTCTTTGCCCGCTGGGTCTTTCCCCGCGCGGGCCTGGAGGTGTACGGCGAGTACGGGCGAGAAGACCACAACTGGGACCTCCTTGATTCCTTTCTGGAGCCGGACCATACGGCGTCGTACGTCCTGGGCGGCTCGCGCGCGTGGCGGCGCGGGGGCACCCTGTACTCCGCGCGGGCCGAGCTCCTGAACAGCCAGGCTTCGCACCTGCAGACCGCGCGCAACCAGGGCCGCTGGTACCGCCACTTCGCCGAGCGCCAGGGGCACACGCACCGGGGCCAGCTGCTGGGCTCTCCCGCGGCGTACGGCGGCGGCGGCAGCGTGGTGGCGGTAGACGCGTTCACCCCGCGGGGCGGGTGGAGTGTGGACTGGACCCGCACCCGCGTGCGCGACAACTGGGGGCTGGGCGCCGCGGCGGTGCCGGACCCGGACCCGCGCACCGACGTGCTGCACTCTCTGGGCGGCGAAGCGCTGGTCTTTGGCCGCGGGATGGACGCGGTGTTTCAGGTGCGCACGACCTGGGAGCTGAACCGCCACCTGGAGGACGATGCCTTCAACCTCACGGCGGGCGCCGGGCTCCGGCTCCACTTCTGAACGGCGCGGGCGGAACGGCCAGATGATCACCGACTTCCACAACCACCTGATCCCCGGCGTGGACGACGGCGCCGCGGACGCGGCGGAAAGCGCGGCCGCGCTCGCCACCTTTCACGAGCAGGGGGTGCGCACCGTGGTCTGCACCCCCCACGTGAGCGGCGCGCTCACGGCCGATCCGGCGGCCCTGGCCGCGCGGCTGGCGGAACTGGACCGCGGGTGGGAGGCGCTGGCCGCGGCGGCCTCCGCCCACCCCGCCATGCGCGTGGTGCGCGGCGCGGAGGTCATGCTCGACACCCCCCGCCCGGACCTTTCCGATCCGCGGCTGCGGCTGGGCGGAACCGCCTTCGCGCTGGTGGAGTTTCCTTTCATGTCCGTGCCGCCCAACGCCGTCGAGGCGCTGTTCGCCCTGCGCATGCAGGGGTGGACCCCCGTGCTGGCCCACCCCGAACGGTACGCCAACGCCGCGCCGGACCTCCACGAGGCGCCGGAGTGGAAGCGCGTGGGCGCCCTGCTGCAGGTGAACGCGGGAAGCCTGCTGGGGCGGTATGGCCCCGACGCGGCCCGGCGCGGCTGGGGGCTGGTGCGCGCCGGGCTCGCCGACTATCTGTGCAGCGACTACCACGCACGGGGCCGCTGCCCCGTGGCCTCGTGCCGCGCCCTGATGGAGGAGCGCGGGTACGGTGAGCAGGCCCGCCTGCTCACCGAGGAGAACCCCGCGCGGCTCCTGCGGGGCGAGGCGCCCCTCCCCGTTCCCCCCCGCCAGCGCAGCCGCCCGCTGTGGAGGCGCATCCTGGGCCGCTGACGAGATGAAAGTACGCCTCCTTTCCCGCCACGCGCTCCGGTCCGGCGTTCTGGGGCAGTTACGGTACACTTTCCCGGGGCGTGCCTGACCCGCTCGTGTCGCGGAGGGGTGCACGGCCCGCTTGCCGCTTTCCTCTAATGCGCTGCGCTGCTTGCACTTCACTCCGGCGGCGGTCCCTCGCCGGCGCCGGTCCGCGTCCTGCCTGTGGAGCGCGGCACAAAGGCGTTGCAGATGTGTAGCACGGGAAGCCGGCGGGAAGGGGCGGTGGATTGACAAACACTGTCCAGACGGTGTAGCTTTAGCAACGAGCGCAACTTGCGGGATTTGCTCCCTTCGGGAGCTGCTGCAGTTCCCGATGCGCCCGCGTTCCACCCCACCAGCCGTATCGCGCAGACTCGCCTGCCCGGCGGGGATTGCTCGGCCTCCGGGCCGCCGACCAAATCTCCTTGCCGGCACCGCCCGTTCGTTCCGGCTCGCCGGAACACAACTGAACCTCACCCGTTTCCGCAGACGGTATACATATGATCCGGGCCAGCAGCCTGATGGACCCCTTTCTCGACCGCACCGCGGTGGTCGGAATCGTGGGATTGGGATACGTGGGCCTTCCGCTCGCCGTGGAAGTGGCCCGCAGCGGCTTCCGCGCGCTCGGCTTTGACGTGGCCCCTTCCGTGGTGGACGGCATCAACGCCGGGCACAGCCACGTGCAGGACGTGTCGTCGGAACTGCTGGCCGCCTTCGTGGGCGAGGGGCTGCTGTCGGCCACCGCCGACCTGGCGCGACTGGGCGAGTGCGACGCCGTGTGCATCTGCGTCCCCACGCCGCTCAACAAGATCAAGGACCCGGACCTGTCGTTCGTAGTGAGCGCCTCCGAGGCCATCGCCCGGACGCTGCGCCCCGGGCAGCTCGTCATTCTGGAAAGCACCACCTACCCCGGCACCACCCGTGAGATCATGCTCCCCATCCTGGAGCAGACGGGGCTGCGGGTGGGCGAGGACGTCTTCCTGTGCTTCAGCCCCGAGCGGGTGGACCCGGGCAACCCGGTGTGGCACACCCGCAACACCCCCAAGGTCATCGGCGGCATCACGCCGGCGTGCCTGGCGAGGGGCAGGGCGCTGTACGACAAGATCTTTGACACGCTGGTGCCGGTGGAGAGCGCCGAGGCGGCGGAGCTGGTGAAGGTGTACGAGAACACCTTCCGCATGATCAACATCGCCCTGGCCAACGAGCTGGCGCAGGCGTGCGACCGGCTGAACGTGGACGTGTGGGAGGTGATCGAGGCGGCGGCCACCAAGCCGTTCGGCTTCATGAAG
>NZ_DASVTX010000212.1:0-15811 GCF_036387355.1 Longimicrobium sp. | reverse complement strand
CGTCCGTTCTCGCGGGCGTAGTAGATCCTTCGTCGGCGCCAGAGTGCCGTGCCGGTGCACGTGCCTCCGGCGCCTCCTCAGGATGACAAGTTCATGCGCGGCAACAGGTTGGGACGCACAAACGCTGTCATCCTGAGCGGAGCGCTGCACCGTACCTTCCGCCGCGCCAAACTGTGGCGCGGAGTCGAAGGATCTACTCTCCGCCGAGCCAACGTCGCGACATGCACGCCCGTTCTCGGGGGCATAGCAGATCCTTCGTCGGCGCCAGAGTACCATCCAGCGGCAAGTTGCCTCCGGCGCCTCCTCAGGATGACAAGTTCATGCCCGACAACAGGTTGGATACGCAAACTCACAATGGCAGGTTGAGGTGCTGCAGGAAGTTGGAATGCGATCCTCAGAACGGGAGGCCGGTGGAGATCTGGAAGGTGATGCGTCGGCGGAGGGCATCGAAGCCGGTCGCGCCGCGGGTGCGGTCGTAGCGCACGTCGCCCAGGTTGATGTACGCGCCGGAATCCTCGTCGCGCACCACGAGCGGCAGCGTGCGGGCGGGGCGCGTGTCCAACGCCGCGTCCAGCCGCAGCGGGCCGAACGGTAGCTGCGCCAGCACGCCGATCCCCGGCGACACCACCGTTTCCGTGCGCGGAAGGCTGGACCCGGCGGGGATGTCGGAATGCAGCATCCCCACATCCACGAACGCCGCCACCATCACCCGCCGCGATGCCCAGAGCCGGCCTTCCAGGTTGAGCTCCGCCATCGCGTCGCCGCCCACCGCGCGCACTCGCACGTCGCGCGGATCCACGTTGATGCCGTCGCAGCCGCCGGTGGCGAGCGTGCAGCCGTCCGGAAGCACGTCGCTGTCGGGAAGCAGCAGGACGCGCGGGCCGAGCAGGTTCTGCGGCACGCCCCGGACGCCGCGCGGGCCGCCGCCGTACAACCGCGCCTGCGCGGGCAGCCGGTCGCCGCCGCCGGCCAGCACGCCCAGCCGCGCGTGCGCCGCGATCTCCCCGCGCCCGCCGGCCCGCCGCGTCACCGCGCCGTCCAGCAGCGCGGTCGCAAAACGATATTCCGAGCCGGTGACGGCGTCCGCGCCCGCCAGGCTGCCGCGCAGCGAATACAGCCACACCGGCGCAACGCCCAGCGCGTCCGGCCCCGGCCACGCGAGGCCGACGCGGCGCGCCCGGCGCGGGTTCCACGTCGCGTTCACCTCCAGCGGCGCGAGCGTGAGGCGCCGGTCCAGAGCGTCCTCCGTGCACTCGCCCGCGACCGCGCAGAACACCGGCGCGGCCGGGCGGTTGTCCCCGCGCTCGGGCGAGTACGCCACGCCCACACGCAACCCGCCAGCGAGCGTGCGCGTGACCTCCGCGCGCGCCTGCACCCCCTCACGCACGTACGCGCCCGGCGCGGCTTCGCGCTGTACCGCGCCGCGCAGCAGCAGCCAGGTGTCCGGGCCCAGCGGCTCCTGCAAGGCCGTGCGCAGGTAGTAGTTGGGATCGGCAAAGTCGCCCGTTTCGCGCGTGCTGCACCCCGCGCCGCCCAGGACGCCGCGCCCCAGGTTGCTGCCACCCGCGCCGAGGGTGATGGTGCGCGGCCCGCCGAACGCGTACCGGCGGCTCACCAGCGCGTCGGCGCCCAGGCAGGTGCTGGACGAAACCGTCCCCAGGAAGTTGTAGGCGCCGATTGGCCCGGCCTGCGCCTCCACCAGCGTCTCGATCGCGGTGTCGCCCAGCGTGGAGGCGCGCGGAACGATCTGCACCGTGCGGATGATGGGGAGCGCGTACAGCCGTTCCAGCGTGCGGTCCAGCTTGGCGGGGTCGAATCGCTCGCCGGGTCGGAAGGCGAGCCGCGACCGCACGTCCCGCTCGCGCAGCGGGCGCGCGACGGAGACGGCCGTCTGCCCGAACACGGCGACAGGGCCGGGGATCACCTGCAGGGTCACGTCCACCTCGCGCGTGCCCTCCACGGGCGCGGCCTGCACCTCCACCTGCCCGAACGCGCGCCCGGTCCCGGTGAGCCGCCGCCCGATCCGCCGCCGCGCGGCCTCCACGTCCGCCGGCGCGTAGATGCCGCCGGCCCGCAGCGGCGCCGCATCCACCTCCGTGCCGAGCAGATCTTCCCCGCCGGTGACGCGAACCGTGCGGATGCGGACCGGCTCACCTTCCGTCACCCGAAACGTCACCGTCACCTCGTCGTTCCCGGAAGCCGCCACCTCCGCGACGGCGCGCGCGTCGGGATAGCCGCGCGCCGCGTACAGCGCGGCGATGCGCGCCTCATCCCGCCGCAGCGCCGCCGTGTCCAGCCGCACCGTCTCGCGCCCGGCGCCGGAGACCGCGCAAACCGGTGCCAGAAAGACGGATGCACACGACCCCCGCCGGGTGGCGATGCTGTCGCGCAGCACGCGCACGGGGATCACGCGCGCGCCCGTGAACCGTACCGCCCGCACGCGCGGCGCTTCCGCCGTCTGCGCCCGCGCCGGCACCGCGAGAATCATCAGCAGGAGTCCCACAAGCGCGGTGGAGCGCATCGTTCTCGTGCTCGGAGGATGACAAGCGCCGCTGCCGCCTCGATTCCCTCGGCGGCAGCGGGCGACAGGTACGGATGACGACGGCGCCGCGAACATCCGCGCGGCGGAGGGATCAGAGTTGGCGCGCGCGGGCGGATTCGTCCGTCCACCTGGCCTTGCGGAAGGCGACCGGGCGCGCGCCGGCCTCCTGCAGCAGCGCCAGCGCTTCTTCCGTAAACACCGTGCCGACCGCAAGGATGCCGTCCGCAGAGGGCATCTTCAACCGCCGCAGCGACTTGCGGACGGGCGGCGACGGAACCACGTCGCGCGGCGAGTGGGCGAACAGGAGCAGCGACCACGTTCCCTCGCCGCCCGTGGCCGCCTGCACCGCGTCGCGGTAGGCGGGCGGAACCATGTGCGCCAGCTTGGCCGCCGGGACCGCCGGGCGGATCGTCACCTTCATCTTATCACTCGGAAGGGGTCGTGTGCGCGGGGCGGAGCACGTACCTCTCCAGCCACCGCGGCATCTCATCCATCACTACCGCCCACTGGTCGCCGTCCATCAGGTGCGGCGCGCCGGGGATCTCCACGTAGCGGTGCACGGATCGCGGGTTCTGTTCGTCCAGTCGCCGGTGCAGCGCGCGGGCGCCGTCCGGCGGAACGTTCTCGTCGCGCTCGCCGGTGATGGAAAGCAGCGCGGTGCGGCAGAAGGCGTCCAGGTGCTGGTGCGGGCTGTCCCCCTCCGGCCACTCCGGCGAACCGAGGATGGAGACGGCGGCGCGGAGGGCGACCGGCTCCAGCAGCGCGCGGTAGACCAGGTATCCGCCCATGGACACGCCGACGAGCGCCACGCGGTCCGGATCGGCGATCCCCTCATCCGCCAGCGCGCGCACCAGCCCCGGGATCTCCGCCGCAGTCTGCGCGGCGAGCCGCGTCATGGTCCGCAGCGCCTGCTCGTGCGGCTGGTCGATGCGTTCCTGCAGGTCCGGAAGCCGCCGCCGCCCGTGCCCCGCCGCGTCCACGCCCACGGCCAGGAACCCGGCCTCGGCGATGCGCCGCAGTTCCGGCCGGTGCACCTCGCTGTCCACGCCGAACCCGTGGAACCAGAACACCGTCGGCCACGGCGCGCCGTTGCTGTCGGGAAACGCGAGCAGCAGCGGCACGCCATCCACCGTGCGGGACTCGAATCGGATCGCCACGTCGTCAGTCCTGCCGGTCAGATGGAATCGGGATGGTGCCAGGGTGGGCGGCGGGCTTCACGGCGGCCCCCACCCGGGCTCGCATTACTCGCCCACCCTCCCCCAAAACAGACTGGGGGAGGGTTGGTCCGGGCGACAAGCTCTCGAGCGTGTACCCGGTGCTCCCTTCCCCCAGGGTTGTTTTGGGGGAAGGGCTGGGGATGGGGGCCCCTCTCCGCCGCGCCAAACCCTCCGACCTGCTCCAAACTGCAGTTGCCGTGTGCCCCCTCTCCCACATCTGTTCGTGGGAGAGGGTCGTCGTGCGCAGCACGCGGGGTGAGGGCCGCGGCCGGGTTAGGTCCCGCGGCCCGGGGCCGCGCCAGCCGTCGCTGCCGCATGCGCTACGCGTCGCGGGACCGGTCCTGCGACGGGCGTGTGGCGTCCGGCGCTGCGCGCAGCGGTGGCCGGGCGGCGGGCGCGCAGTCGATCTTGCGGTCGTAGCGGCGGCGCTCCGTGTGCGCGTCGGCGGGGCGGGCGCCGGGGTCGTTCTGCGGTTCGCGGGAGACCGGCATGAGACTTCGGGGTGCTGGCGGGCGTCGTCGCCCGCACGCGGACCACAAGGGGCACGCACCATGCCCGCCATGGCGCAGCAAGTTCATCCCGTGCACATCCCGCGGCGCCGTAACCCACGGGTTGACAGATGGTTATGGGTGGTATACATTCTGTGCGTCGACATGGCAGAGAGTTTCTCTGTTTGAGCCGATATCATTGAAGCCGGGGGCTGATCCTCGCGTGGACGCGGAGCTCGAGAGTGCATCGCGGAAGCAGCGGGGGATGTCACCCAACGATACTCGCGTATCAGGCTTCAAACACCGCTCTCTGACATGTCCTGGCCGCGGGGTGGAGCAGCCTGGTAGCTCGTCGGGCTCATAACCCGAAGGTCGCGGGTTCGAATCCCGCCCCCGCTATTTGAACGCACGGCCCCGTACCGGATCTCCGGTGCGGGGCCGTGCTGTTTTCTTCCCTCCTCGGACGATCCTCCGTCTATCCCCTGCCGGAGTCCGAACGCGCCAGCGCCCAGCCGGCGAGCAGAAATCCCACGCCCCCGATCAGCAGAAACAGCCAGTCCAGCGCGGGCACGTGCACCGGAACGTCGCGCACGTGGTGCAGCTTCAGCAGGTGGTGGTCAATGATCCCCTCCACCAGGTTGAACGCGCCCCACCCCGCCAGCATCCACCCCAGCCCCGTCCGCAGCGGCGGCAGCGGCTCCCCGGACCGCCCGGCGCTCCACAGCGCCAGCACGCCGGCGAGCGTGATGAACCACACGCCGGCGTGAAACCAGCCGTCCGCCGTCATGTTGGTGCGCATGGCGTCCATGCCGTGCGGCGGAACGCGCGCGGAAAGCATGTTGTGCCACTGCGCGATCTGGTGCAGCGCGATCCCGTCCACGAACCCGCCCATCCCCACGCCGATCAGCACCGCCGCCCGGCGCGCCCGTCCCCGCGTCGTCCCCCGCATTCGCCTCCTCCCGTTCGGCCCGTGGCGGGAGAGGGCAGGGGACGTGCCCCGGTGGATTCAGGTCACGCTGCCGTGAGCAGCAGCGGCTTTCCCCTGGTGACCACCAGCGTGTGCTCAAAGTGCGCGCTGATGCTGCCATCCGCCGTGCTGATGGTCCACCCGTCGCCGGTTTCGCGCGTGCGGCGGGTGGAGGCGGCGATCACCGGCTCCAGCGCGATCACCAGCCCGTTGGTCAGCAGGCGGTGGTTGCCCGCCAGGCCGTGGTTGATGACGCTGGGCTCCTCGTGAATGGCGCGGCCGATGCCGTGGCCGCACAGCTCGCGCAGCACGCGAAAGCCGCGGCGCTCCACCTCCTTTTCCACCGCCGCGCCCACGGCGGAAAGCCGCCCGCCGGCCCGCGCCGCGTGCGCCCCGGCGTGAAAGGCGGCTTCGGCGGCCACCATCAGCCGCCGCGCCACGTCCGACACCGGGGGTACGCCGACGGTAATGGCGGCGTCCGCGTAGTATCCGTCCAGCTCCACCGTGGCGTCCAGCGTGACCACGTCACCCTTTTCCAGACGCCGCGGGCCCGGAATGCCGTGCACGGCCTCGTCGTTCACGCTGATGCAGGTGCTGCCGGGAAACCCGTAGATCATCCGCGGGGCCGGCCGCGCGCCGTGCTCCGCCATCACCCGGGCCGCCACGTCGTCCAGCTCCAGCGTGGTGATCCCTTCGCGCACCGCCTCGCGCATGGCGCGCAGCACGAGCGCGACCACGTGGCCGGCGCGCCGCAGACCTTCCAGTTCCGTTTCCGTTTCGATCGACATCCGCCGCTCTCCGTTGGGCGTGTTGGGGGTGGATGAAAGGTGGCGGCGCGGGGCGGATCGCGAAATCCCCCGCGCATCCCGCCCCGCTCACCCCGCACCGCGGCAAGCTCCCTGCATTTCCCTCGCGCAATGACGGAGGATCGCGACGGGACACACCGGGGAGGGGCCGTGAAGCGTCCGGGGCGGGTGGGGCGGGTGGATGCAATGCTGGCGGGCGGCGCGGTGCTGGGGCTGGCGCTGGGGCTGGCGACGGCGGCCGGGCAGCGGCGCCCGGCGGGCCCGCCCCAGCCCATGCCGGCGGGCGCGGTGGAGCGCTTTCTGACCCCCGCTGCCGTCCCCATCCCCGCCGCGTCCCTGGCCAGGGCGGAATCGCTGATCGCGCGCAACGTGCGGGGCAACGCCTTTCCCGGCGCCACCTTCGCCGCGGGGAACCGGGAGCTGGTGCAGTCCGTCCAGGCGTGGGGGCGTACCACGTGGGGCGACAGCGCGCGCGCCGTGAGCGCCGACAGCACCCGCTACGACCTGGCGTCGCTCACCAAGGTGGTCGCCACGACGGCGGCGGTCATGGCGCTGGTGGAAGACCGCAAGCTGAACCTGGACGATCCCGTGCGCGAGTACCTGCCCGAGTTCAGCGGCGGGGCCAAGAACCGCGTCACCATCCGCCACCTGCTCACGCACACCGCCGGGCTGCGCGCGGGCGCGGTGGACATCGCCAGCGACAATCCCGCGGCGGTGCGGCGCTACCTCATCACCCGCCCGCTGCTGGCGGAGCCGGGGGAGCAGGTGCTGTACTCCGACATCGGGTTCGCCATCCTGTGGGCCGCGGCGGAGCGCGCGGCGGGGGAGCCGCTGCGGCGCTACCTCAAGTGGCGTGTCTGGGGTCCGCTGGGAATGAACTCCACCGACGTCGGCGTGCCGTCGCCCTGCGCGGACTGCGCGCCGACGCTGTACCTGGACAAGGAAGACGAGCCGTACACCGGCGGGTCGTACGACGAAGTGGGGCGGCGGCTGAACGGGTACGGCGGCAACGCGGGCGCCTTCAGCACGGCGCGGGACCTGTCGCGCTTTGCGGCCATGATCGCCAACGAGGGGCGCCTGGGCGACATCCGCGTCTTTCAGCGGCGCACGGTGCGCGGCTTTTCGCGCCCGCAGCCCGGGGCGGGAACGCGCGCGCTGGGGTGGGAGGTGTACTGCCGCGAGGGTGTCGTGCCGGACTCCAAGGGGTGCACGCAGATCCTGGCGATGGGCCACACCGGGGTGACGGGCACCTGCCTGTGGATCGACCCCGCGTCGCGCACCTGGTTCGTGCTGCTGACCAACAAGACGTACCTGCCCAGGGAAGACGTGGACATGCAGATGCTGCGGCGCCGCGTCTTTCGCGCGCTCGCCCCGCCCGTGGAGTGAATCTGCACCCGTTGCAGAAGCGGATGGCGGATGGCAGATTGTTGTCCCCGGCGCGCGTGCGGCCGGGCGCGGTGACGGGCTGCGATGCACGCTCGTCAGCCCCGCGGCGGGCCGGTCCCTGGCACGATCCTGGCTCATCGGGGAACAGGTGATGTAGGGCCAACTCAAAGCGAAGCAAGGCGATGCGGATCTCGTACAAGAGCGGATGGATGGTGATGGCGGCGGCGCTGGCGATGGCTCCGGCCGCCGCGAACGCGCAGGCGGCGCGCGACTCGGGGCTCATCGTGTCGTCGGTGGAGCAGGCGGTGCGCCAGCCCGCGGCGCGGATCGAGAACTTCGCGCTCACGGTGGACGTGTCGGACCGCGCGCTGTACGTCATGAGCGGCGAGCGGGTGGTGCGGCGCTTTCCCGTGTCGGTGGGCGAGGACAACTGGCCCACGCCCACGGGGTCGTTCCGCATCCGCCACATGATCTGGAACCCCAGCTGGACGCCGCCGCCCAGCAGCTGGGCGCGCGGCAAGAAGCGCGAGGAGCCGGGCTCTCCGGGCAACCCCATGGGCCGGGTAAAGATGTTCTTTCAGGAGCCGGACTACTACATCCACGGCAGCGGCGCCATCAGTTCGCTGGGCAACGCGCGGTCGCACGGGTGCATCCGCATGCGCAACGAGGACGCGGTGGAGCTTGCGCGGCTGGTGATGATCAACGGCGGCGATCCGCGCAATCCCGAGTGGTTCCAGCAGACCATCGCGAACCGGACGACGTCGCGAGACGTGGTGCTGCCGAGGCCGGTGCCGGTGCGGATCCGGGCTTGACGGGCAGGGACTAGGGAATAGGGAATAGGGAATAGGACAGCGGGGGCCGGCGATCAGCACGATCGGCGGCCCTTTCTGCGTCCTCGGAGTTTACGGGAAAACCGCGTCTCTCACGGAGGACACGGAGGTTTCACGGAGGTCACGGTACGGCAACATCATTCTTGCGAGAGGCGGAAGACAGGGAGAGGAAAACGGGAGGGAGAAGATGAACCGGATCATCTTCTCCCTCCGTCGTTTCTGGCTTTCTTCGCGCCTTTGCGGGATGCCCTTTCCGTTCAGGCCTCGAGCGCGGCGGCTTCGGATTCTTCGTCGCTGTGGGCGCCCGCGGGGCCGCCGTCGGGGGCCACGCGGCGCAGAACGCGGAGCGAGCGGCCGGGAAGCTCGAGGGTGGTGCCCTCGTCCAGCATTTCGTCCGGCTGCTCCGCGGCGGCGTGCGCGGTGTCGATCACCGACTCCCACCGGGCATCCAGCGGCGTCGTGGGCAGCACGAACTCCGCGGGCTCCGGCGCGCCGTTGAACAGGAGCAGAAACGTGTCGTCGTACACGCGCTCGCCCTGGTCGTCCCACTCCATCATGGCGTCGCCGCCCAGCATCATCCCGAAGGCACGCTCCAGCGGCGCATTCCAGTCGTCGTCATCCATCTCCTGCCCGTCCGGGCGCAGCCACGACACGTCCTCCAGCTCCGAGCCGCGGATCTTCTGCCCCTGAAAGAACCTGCGGCGGCGAAAGATGGGGTGCTCGCGCCGCAGCGCCGCCACCCGCCGCGTAAACTCCAGCAGGTCGCGCCGGGGCTCGTCCAGCTCCCAGTCCAGCCACGAGATCTCGTTGTCCTGGCAGTACGCGTTGTTGTTGCCCCCCTGCGTGCGCCCGATCTCGTCGCCCCCGCAGATCATGGGCACGCCCTGCGACAGCAGCAGCATGGCGATGAAGTTTCGCTTCTGCTTTTCGCGCTGCGCCACGATGGCGGGGTCGTCGGTGGGCCCCTCCACCCCGAAGTTCAGGCTCAGGTTGTGGTCGTGGCCGTCGCGGTTGTTTTCGCCGTTGGCCTCGTTGTGCTTGTTCTCGTACGCCGCCATGTCGTGCAGCGTAAAACCGTCGTGCGCGGTGACGAAGTTGATGCTGGCGTACGCGTGCCGCCCGTCGTCGCCGTACAGGTCGCTGCTCCCCGTGAGGCGGTACGCGAGCTCCGCCACCGTGGAGGGCTGGCCGCGCCAGTACGCGCGGACCGCGTCGCGGTACTTGCCGTTCCACTCCGTCCACAGCACGGGAAAGTTGCCCACCTGGTAGCCGCCCTCGCCAATGTCCCACGGCTCGGCGATCAGCTTGACCTCGCTGAGCACCGGGTCCTGGTGAATCACGTCAAAGAACGACGACAGGCGGTCCACCGCGTGCTCCTCGCGCGCCAGCGTGCTCGCCAGGTCAAAGCGGAAGCCGTCCACGTGCATCTCCTGCACCCACCAGCGCAGGGAGTCGTTCACCAGCTTGATGACCTGCGGATGGCGGGCGTTGAGCGAGTTGCCCGTCCCCGTGTAGTCCATGTAGAACCGCTTGTCCGGCATGAGCCGGTAGTAGGCCTCGTTGTCGATCCCCTTGAACGACAGCGTGGGCCCCAGGTGGTTCCCCTCCGCCGTGTGGTTGTACACCACGTCCAGAATGATCTCGATCCCGGCGCGGTGCATGGCCTTTACCATGTCGCGGAACTCGCGCACCTGCCCGCCGCGGTCGCCGCTGCCGCTGTAGCGCGCGTCCGGGGCAAAGAAGTTGAGCGTGTTGTATCCCCAGTAGTTGGTGAGGCCCTTGTCCTTGAGGTAGCTGTCGTCCACGAAGTCGTGCACGGGCAGCAGCTCCAGCGCGGTCACGCCCAGGTCGCGCAGGTGCTGGATGATGGACGGATGCGCCAGCCCCGCGTACGTGCCGCGCAGCTCCCGGGGCACGTCCGGATGGCGCATCGTGAGCCCTTTCACGTGCGCTTCGTAGATGACGGTGCGGTGCCACGGCGTGCGCAGCGGGCGGTCGCCCTCCCAGTCGTACGCGGGGTCGATCACCACGCCCTTGGGCATGCCCGGGGCGCTGTCGCGGTCGTCGCGGGCCAGGTCGCCCTCTTCCGCGCCCAGCGTGTAGGCAAAAACGGGATGGTCCCAGTTCACCTTGCCGGCGACGGCCTTGGCATACGGGTCCAGGACGAGTTTGGTCGCGTTGAGCCGCTTGCCCTGCGACGGATTGTATTCGCCGTCAACCCGGAATCCGTACAGCTGGCCGGGCTTGAGGCCGGGAACGTATCCGTGCCACACGTGCGCGGTCACTTCGCGCAGGCGCACGCGCGCGGTCTCGTGCGTGGGGTCGTCGCTGTCGTACAGGCAGACTTCCACGCCCGTGGCGGTTTCGCTGAACAGGGCGAAGTTGACGCCTTCACCGTCCCACGTCGCGCCCAGCGGCGAGCGCCCTCCGGGCAGAACCCTGATCTCCACGTGCCTCGATGGTTCGTTGGGGGATGCCGAAATCCTGCTTCGCGCGCGAGGATGGCAAGGGCAGTGCCCGGCCACCCGCATCCCGTCGATCGGGGGAGGGACGGCCCGGCCGGGAGGGATGGGATCGGCAGCGGCGGGAGGCCGGGTGAGCGACGGAAGCCGCCGCCACAACGACGAAAGTCCCCCGGGCGGACGGGGGGACTTCACCTGCCCGGAGGTTGAAGTGCCGGTGCGGTTCTGTCGGAGGGAGACATCCGTTCGCGGAGGGCGTGCGGCGCCGGCCTCATCGCCCGCACGTGCGCAGCCTCACAGCCCGATCGTGAGCGTTCCAGCGGTTGCCGCGGCCACTTCGGTCGCCCGTCTCGCCCATCGACGGAAGGTGGAGCGTGAAGGTGCTGCCCTCGCCCGGCACACTGGTGGCGGAAAGCTCACCGCCCATGGACCGGGCCAGCTCACGGCTGATGGCCAACCCCAGCCCCGTACCGTCCGCCGTGCGCGTGAGGTCCGCGTCCACCTGCACAAAGGGCTCAAAGATCCGCTCGATCATCTCCGGCGGCACCCCCCGCCCCGTGTCGCGCACGTGCACGCGCACCACGCCCTCCGCCGCCTCCGAATCCACCGACACCGATCCCCCCGCGTCCGTGAATTTGACGGCGTTGGAGAGCAGGTTCAGCAGAATCTGCCGCACGCGGTCCGCGTCGGCCCGCACGCGGGTGCCCGCGTCGCGGCCGCGGGCGTAGCGAATTCCCTTGGCCTCCGCCTGCGGGGCAATGAGCGCCTCCACGTCGCCCAGCGCGTCGCAGAGCAGGAACCCGGTAGGGTTCAGCTCCACGCGCCCGGCCTCGATGCGCGCGAAGTCCAGCACGTCGTTGATGAGCCCGCGCAGGTGCCGCTGCGCCCGCTGAATGCGCACCAGGAAGTCGCGCTGCCGGTCGTTCACCGGCCCCTGGATTTCCATCTCCAGCAGGTCCGTGTAGCCGCCGATGGCGTTCAGAGGGGTCCGCAGCTCGTGGCTCATCGTCGCCAGGAAGCGGCTCTTGGCCTCGTTGGCGGCCTCCGCCTGCGCCCGCGCCGCCACGGCCTCGCGCAGCAGCCGCTCGCGCTCCGCCTGGGCCCGCTTGCGCTCGGTGACGTCCACCACCACGGCCACGCCCTCGTCGCGGCGGTGCTCGTAGGTGGCCACGTGCATCTGGATGTCCACCCGGCCCCCGTCCCGGCGCAGGTACACCTTCTCGAACGGATCCGTGCGCCCCGTTTCCACCAGCTCGCGGAGGATGGCGGCATCCTGCGCGGCGTATTCCGGCGGCGTCATGGCGCGCCAGTCCACGCGCCCGGCCTCCAGGTCGGCGCGCGTGTACCCCAGCATCTCCAGGAACGCGTCGTTCGCGTTGGTGATGCCGCCCTCCAGCGTCCAGAAGAGCACGCCCACCACGCCGGCCTCCAGCACGCGCTGAAAGCGGAACTCCGCCTCGCGCTGGGCCTGGCGCGCGCGCACGCGGTCCGTGACGTCCATGGCGATCCCCGCCATCCGCACGCCGGCGCCGGCCCGCTCCTCCATCACCCGGCCGATGGCCACGGCCCAGCGAAAGGGCTGGTCGCCGTCCGTGCGTGTGGTGAAGCGGAACTCCACGTTCAGCTCGCCGCTGGCGCGCGAGGCGTCGAAGGCCGCGGCCACACGGTCGCGGTCCTCCGGGTGCACGCACGCCATCCACGCCTCGTACGAGGGCGCCACCGCCTCGGGGTCCAGCCCGTAGAGCGCGTAGTATTCGGGCGACCAGAAGACGGTGCCGCCCTCCAGGTCCACGTCCCACACGCCGGCGCGGGCGGCCTCCTGCGCCAGCCGCAGCCGCGCCTCGGACCGGGCCAGCGCCTCGATGCGCACGCGCTTTTCCGTGATGTCGCGAAAGAACACGCCCAGGCCGTCCTGCGTGGGGAACGCGCGCAGGTCGTACGAGCGCCCGGTCACGGAGCTCTGGTACTCCACGGCGCGGGGCGCGCCGTCGTCCCGGGCTCCCCGGTACGCCGCCTCGATCTCCGTTCCCGCGATGTACGGCCAGACCGCCCAGAGCTCGCGCCCCACCACGTCCGCGGGCGCCACCGACAGCATCTCGGCCGCCCGGCGGTTCACGTGCGTCAGGCGCCACTCCGCGTCCAGACCCAGAAAGCCGTCGCTCGTGCTGTCCAGGATGTCGTCCACGCGCCGGCGGGCGTCCTCGGCGGCGGCGGTCTGCGCCTCCAGCCGCGCGTTGCTTTCGGTGAGCTCGTCGTTCGCCATCTCCAGCTCGGCGGCCTGCTCCTGCAGCTGCGCCGCCTGTGATTCCAGCTCGGCCGCGGTGCTCTGCAGTTCGGCCGCCTGGTTCTCCAGCTCTTCCTGGTGCTGCACCAGCCGCGCGTTCGTCTCCCGCAGCTCGGCGTCGCGGCCGGCGGCGGAAAGCGTCTGCCCCCGGAGCGTGTGCGCCCAGTACGAGGCCACCCCCACCTGCACCAGCGCGATGCCGAAGTGCATCGTCATCTTGAGCAGGGTGACGTGGCCCTCGAAGTAGTTCATTCCGCCGGGGTGCATCCCCTCGTTGTGCCACACGGCGAACACGGTGTGCTGCCCGATGATGGCCAGCACGCCGGGCCACAGGGCCTTCCAGTCCTGGTACACGACCATCATGGTGACGGCCGTGAAGAACCAGAAGTGCATTTCCGCCATCCCCTGCATCTGGTAGATGTGCAGGGCGCAGAACCCCTGGAGCACGAGCCCGGCGGTGACGCGGGTCAGCGCCGTGCGGGGCGCCAGCCAGGCGCAGACGAAGAAGACGAGCGCCATTCCGCCGCCCAGCGCCACCGCGGAATCCCACGTGCGGTGCACGGGAGCCAGCAGAAGGGCCACGAGCGTGTGGAACGCCACAAAGGAGCGCATCCAGCGGTCGCCGCGCGCGTACACGGCCTGCAGGGCGCTGCCGGGGTCGATGGGGTGCGGGGCCCGGAACAGCGCGGGAGCCTCGATGCGGGACGGCGCGGCGGTCGCGGGCGATGCCAGGGTGGTCATGCGGGCGTCGGGTACGAGCCGGGGGATCGCGCCGTCCTGCAGTGCATGCGCGTGCAGGGCGGGGATGGCAGGGGACGGCGGGAAACAGATCACGCCGGGTGCACCATTCTGCAAAGCTTGCATCGCGGCCGCATCCCGGCAAGGGCGGCGGCGTCCGCGTGCGCTTCGGAGAATGCCGAGCGCGCGAAGAACACCCCATCTCGCACGGAGCCGGCGGGGCGCATGGCCCGTTCGCCCGCGCCAACGCCGACGGTCCGCGGGCTCCGGGACCCGGGCCCGCCGCTCCGTCCGTCGGACCGGGGCCTCGAGCGGTTGTGCCCGGCCCCGGGCTGAGCGAGTGAAGTCGCCGCGACAACAGCGGAAAGATCCCCGGACAGCGGGGGACTTCACCTGCACGAGGCGGCGGCGATCGAGCGCAGGTCTCCCCTCTCCGTGCGGCAGTTTGCACGGGGCGGGGCCGGGGGAGGGGCCCCGAGCCGGAGGAACGCACGACCACGGCGAGCGCAGGGCGGCGCCTTGACGGGCCACGGCGCGCGGGCGAAGATCACCGCTTCACCCCACCGACCCTCCCCACGCGCAACGGTACGCCCGTGAGCACGCAGCAGCAGCCCCCGCCGGCGGCCGGACGCTTCTCCATCATGCCGCCTCCCCCGCCGCCCGTTCCGCCGGGGGTGCGGGCCCGGTCCATGGCGGTCGTGGCGACGTTCACGGGCTCCGTCTTCCTCAGCGCGTTCCTGCTGTTCCTGATCCAGCCGATGTTCGGCAAGATGGTGCTTCCCCTGCTCGGCGGCTCGCCGGCGGTGTGGAACACCTGCATGCTCTTTTTTCAGGCCGCGCTGCTGGGCGGCTACGGGTACGCGCACCTCACGACGCGCCACCTGAGCGCGCGCAACCAGGCCGTGCTGCACCTGGGGCTGCTCGCCTGCACGCTGCTCCTTCTTCCGATTACGGTCGCCGGGCGCGCGCCGCAGGGCGGGGCCGCCCCCATCCCCTGGCTGCTGGGCACCATGCTGGTGACGGTGGGGCCGCCCTTCTTCGTGCTGGCGGGCACGGGGCCCATGCTGCAGCGCTGGTTTGCGCACAGCGGCCACAGGCACGCGGCGGACCCGTACCCGCTGTACGCCGCCAGCAACCTGGGCAGCATGATCTCGCTCCTGGCCTACCCCGCGGTCATGGAACCGCGGATGCGGCTGGCGGGGCAGAGCGAGACGTGGGGATGGGGCTTCGGGCTGCTGATGCTGGGGATCGCGGGGTGCACCGCGTGGATCTGGCGCACGGGGCGCGCGCCCGCCGCCGCGGCGGCGGAATCCGCTCCGCCCGCCGCGGCCGCGGGGGTGCCCGTGACGGCGCGCGAACGGGCCATCTGGGTGTTCCTGGCCTTCGTTCCGTCCACCTACCTGTTAGGGCTTACGACGTACATCACCACGGACCTGAGCCCCGTTCCGCTGCTCTGGATCCTTCCGCTCGCACTGTACCTGCTCACGTTCACGCTCGCGTTCGCGCGGCGGCCGTTCTTTCCGCACGCCTACATGGTCGCCATTCAGCCGGCGGTCGTGGGCGTCGTGGTGCTGATGCTGCTGAGCGGCTTTGTGGAAGACGCGATCGGGGCCATTCCGCTGCACCTTGCCGGGCTGTTCATCACGGCGCTGGTGTGCCACGGCGAACTGGCGCGGCGGCGGCCGCCGGTGAGCCACCTGACCGAGTTCTACCTGTGGATCAGCGTGGGCGGCGTGCTGGGCGGCGTGTTCAACGTGCTGGTGGCGCCCGTCATCTTCAACAACGTGTACGAGTACTCGCTGGCGCTGGCCCTGGCCTGCCTGGCGCGCCCCTGGCCGGAGGCGCTGGGGTGGCGCCGCCACCTGTGGGCCGGGCTGCGCGCGGCGGGCTTTGCGGCGGCGCTGCTGTACCTGGCGTCCAGCAAGAACGACGTCGCGCCGACGCTCTTCGTGGTGATCGCGCTTGCGCTGGTGGCGCTGATCACCACGGGGCTGGGCAAGACGCCGGTGTGGCTGGCGGCGTGCCTGGGCGCGGTGATGCTGTACAGCACCTCCAAGCAGATCCGCGAGCCGGGGGTGCTGCTGGCGGAGC
>NZ_DASVTX010000211.1:0-11821 GCF_036387355.1 Longimicrobium sp. | reverse complement strand
GCCGTGGTGCAGCTTCGCCGCGAAGACCGCGCGGGGAACCTGTGGAACCTGGTCGGCTTCCAGACCCGGCTCAAGATCCCGGAGCAGCGCCGCGTGTTCCGGATGATCCCGGGGCTGGAGAACGCCGAGTTTCTGCGCTGGGGCAGCATCCATCGCAACACGTACCTGAACTTTCCCGCCACGCTGACCGCGCACGGCTCGCTGCGCGACCGGCCGGAGCTGATCTTCGCGGGGCAGATCACGGGGGTGGAGGGCTACACGGAATCCACCGCGACCGGCATTCTGGCCGCCGCCAACCTGGACCGCATCGTCCGCGGCGAGGAGCCCGTCGTGCCCCCGCCCACGACCATGATGGGCGGGCTGATGCGCTACCTGCGCGAGAGCGAGCCCAAGCACTTCGCGCCGATGAACAGCAACTTCGGCCTGCTGGACCCGCTGCCGCACCGCGTGAAGGACAAGGACGAGAAGCGCATTCAGCTCGCCGAGCGCGGACGGGCGGCGTTTGCCGCGTGGATGGAGGAGCACGGCATCACGGGCGGCGTGGAAGCCGCGGCCGCCGCGCGGTGAGCGCCTCGTCCGCCGGCGCCGAAGCGAGTCGCGGGGGCGAGCTGGACGAGTTTCTGCGCTACGTGGCGCACGAACGCCAGCTCTCTCCGCAGACGGTGCGCGCCTACGCGGACGACCTGCGCGAGTTCCAGGACTTTCTGGACCGCTACTACGGCGCGCCGGAGTGGACGTGGGGGGGGGTGGACCGGCTGGCCATCCGCTCGTGGATGGGGGACTGCGTGAGCCGCCGCGGGCTGGCGCGGACGAGCGTGGCGCGCAAGCTGTCGTCCATCCGCTCGTTCTACCGCTTTCTGCACGTGGAGGGGCGGGTGGAGGCCAATCCCGCCCGCGCCGTGCGGACGCCGAAGAAGCAGCGGGTGCTCCCCGGCTTTCTGACCCGCGAGCAGATGGACCGCATCTTTGAGGCGGCGCTGCTGCGGGCGGAGGCGGGCGGGTTTCACGGGCTGCGCAACCTGGCGGTCGTGGAACTGTTCTACTCCGCCGGGCTGCGGCTTTCGGAGCTGCAGGGGCTGAACGTGGGCGACGTGGACCTGGTTTCCGAGCGCGTCCGGGTGATGGGCAAGGGGCGCAAGGAGCGCATCGTGCCCGTGGGCCGGATGGCGCTGCGCGCGCTGCGCGGGTACTACGAGGCGCGCGAGGGAGTGATTGCGGCGGCCACGCGACCGGACGGGCGGGCGGTGTTCGTGGGGCAGACGGGGCGGCGGCTTTCCGTGCGGCAGATCCAGAACATCGTGGGCGAGTTTCTGCGCGTCGTCGGGGGAGAAAGCGGCCTGTCCACGCACTCGCTGCGGCACAGCTTCGCCACGCACCTGCTGGATTCCGGCGCGGACCTGCTGGCGGTGAAGGAACTGCTGGGGCACGCCAGCCTGAGCACCACGCAGATCTACACGCACACCAGCAAGGAGCGGCTCAAGGCCGTGTACCGGCTCGCGCATCCGCGGGCGTAAAGGGCGAGTGCGGAGTGGGTGAGTGCTGGGTGCGTGAGTGCTGGGTGCGGAGTGCGGAGCTCAGGGCGGCGCCCCGGGCCGGCACCACCGGCCCACCCTCCCCCAAAACAGACTGGGGGAGGGTTGAGGGAGGGCGAGTTTCGGGGGCGCGGCAGGGATCGGCGCCGCTGGAATGCTGAGCGACTGAAGTCGCCCGCAACAACGGCTGAAAGCCTCACGATACTGCCGTGAGGCTGGCACCTGCGCGGCCGTGGAGTTCGGCGCCGACCGCCGCCCTCACAGTGAGGTCTCCCTTTCTCCCGCGGAGCGGGGGAGAGGGCCGGGGAGAGGGGGCCTCTCCGACCGCTCGGCACCTTGCGGAGCACGCCCGTCTGCCGTTCTCCCCTCTGCGTGCGGGGTTTGCACGGGGAGGGGCCGGGGGAGGGGCGCCGTTGCCGTGTGCCTCCTCTCCCACATCTGTTCATGGGGAAGGGTGGACGCGTCTCAGTGCGGACGGGTGAGGGCGCGGCCGGGCAAGGGCCACGCGGGGCCGCGGATGCACGGCGCGCTCCGCCTGCGCTCTCTGCCAAACCGGCCCGGGGGCGGACACGGTTGCGTAAGGTGCGGCGCCGCGCGACTTTGTGCCCGGTGGCGCCGCGCTGCGCCCCAATCAAACGAAAAAGACACGACGGACAGACGGATAGATGAGCATTCCCACGTTCCACGCCACGACCATTCTCGCCGTGCGCCGTGACGGCAAGGTGGCGCTGGGCGGCGACGGGCAGGTAACCATGGGCGACGTGGTCGCCAAGTCGTCGGCCACCAAGGTGCGCAAGCTGCGCGACGGCAAGGTGCTGGCCGGGTTCGCCGGCTCCGTGGCCGACGCCTTTACCCTGTTCGAGAAGTTCGAGGAAAAGCTGGAGCGCTACCCCGGCAACCTGTCGCGCGCCGCGGTGGAGCTGGCCAAGGACTGGCGCAGCGACCGCTACCTGCGCCGCCTGGAGGCGCTGCTGGCCGTGGCCGACGCCGAGAACCTGTACATGCTCTCCGGCAACGGCGACGTGATCGCCCCCGACGACGACATCGTCGCCATCGGCAGCGGCGGGAGCTATGCGCTCGCCGCCGCCCGCGCGCTCAAGGACCACTCGGACCTCCCCGCGGACGAGATCGTGCGCAAGGCGCTGGGCATCGCGGGCGACATCTGCATCTATACCAACAAGAACATCACCGTGCTGGAGCTGGACTGACCGGCTCCCACGTTTTTGAAATCGAGTGAGATGATGGCGATCAACGAGACGGACGTTCCCGGCGCGCCGGACGATTCCACGCCCGGCGCGGCGGTGGCCCACGAGGCCGCGCCCGCGGAGCCGGGCGCCGCGCCCGAGGGCGGCGTGATTCCCGCGCCCGACGGCCCGCCGGCCGAGCCGCTCTGGCTGGACGAAATGACTCCGCGGCAGATTGTTGCCGAGCTGGACAAGTACATCGTGGGGCAGCAGGCCGCCAAGAAGGCCGTAGCCATCGCGCTGCGCAACCGCTGGCGGCGCCAGCGCGTGGCCGAAGACCTGCGCGAGGAGATCGTCCCCAACAACATCATCATGATCGGCCCCACGGGGGTGGGAAAGACGGAGATCGCCCGCCGCCTGGCCCGCCTGGCCGGCGCGCCGTTCGTCAAGGTGGAGGCCAGCAAGTTCACCGAAGTGGGCTACGTGGGCCGCGACGTGGAATCCATGATCCGCGACCTGGTGGACGTGGGCGTGAACATGGTGCGCACCGAGCGCGAGGACGAGGTGCAGGAGGAGGCGGAAAAGCGGGTGGAGGACCGCCTCCTGGACCTGCTCATTCCCCCCGCCGAGGCCCCGGCGCCCACACCGGGAGACGGGGAAAAGAAGGACCGCGTGTGGTTCGCCTCCCCCTCCGGCCAGGCCGAGCCAGTGGAGGACGCCGCCAGCCGCGAGCGCCGCGAGCGCACCCGCGAGAAGTTCCGCCAGCTGCTTCGCGAGAACAAGCTCGAGGAGCGGCAGGTGGAGGTGGAGGTGAGCCAGAGCATGCCCATCGAGAACATGATGGTGCCCATGGGCGGCGGCATGGACGGCGGCGGCGGCATGGACGGCAACCTGATGGACATGCTGCAGGAGTGGCTGCCCAAGAAGACCAAGCGCCGCCGCGTGTCCGTGGCCGAAGCGCGCCGCATCCTCCTTCAGGACGAGCTCGACAAGCTCGTGAACATGGACGAGGTGATCAACGAGGCGCTGGACCGCGTGGAAGACACGGGGATCATCTTTCTGGACGAGGTCGACAAGATCGCGGGCGAGCGCGGCGGCGCGCCCGGCCCGGACGTGTCGCGCGAAGGGGTGCAGCGGGACCTTCTTCCCGTGGTGGAGGGTTCCACCGTGCAGACCAAGTACGGCATGGTGCGCACCGACCACATGCTGTTCATTGCCGCCGGCGCGTTCCACGTCAGCAAGCCGTCGGACATGATTCCGGAGCTGCAGGGGCGCTTCCCGATCCGGGTGGAGCTCAGCAGCCTGTCGGAAGACGACTTCGTGCGGATCCTCAAGGAGCCCAAGCACGCGCTGGTGTCGCAGTACCGGGCGCTGGCCGCCGCCGACGGCGCCGAGCTGGTGTTCACCGACGAGGGGGTACGCGAGGTGGCCCGCACTGCGGCGCAGCTGAACGAGCGGATGGAAAACATCGGCGCGCGGCGGCTGCACACGGTGCTCACCACGCTGCTGGAAGACGTGATGTTCGACCTTCCCGACCTGGCCGACAAGACGATCACCGTGGACGCCGTGCGCGTGCGCGACCGCCTGAAGGACATCGTGGAAGACGAAGACCTGCGCAAGTACATCCTCTGATGCACCCGCGCCGCCCCCGGGGCTTCCCGGGGGCGGCGCACCCACGCACCACAGCCACCATGAAGTACCATCGCCTGCTCCTGCCGGCGCTGCTGGCGTCCACGCCCGCCCTGGGCCAGCGCGGCGTACTCTTCGGCGTGTACGATCCCGATTCGTTCATCGAGGGCAACGCCACCCGCTTCATCGGCTGCCACGACGGCCGCGAGTTCCACTCCACGGGGTGCCCCGTGCGCGTGGACACCATGAGCACGGGCGACGAGATGCGCGCCGTGGACGGCAGCGGGCGCACGGCCCGGGTGCGCGTGGAGCAGGTGTACGCCCGCACCGGCGACCTGTACGAGGCGCCGTACGCCCTGTCCGTTCATGACGCCGGCCCGGAGCCCGGCGCGCCCATGCTGTTCTGGCAGGCGGACGCGGGGGTACGGCTGCTGGCGCCCCGCGCGGTGACGCTGGACACGGCTGCGCTGGCGCTGCTGCGCGCGGAAGCGGTGCGGCTGTACCAGCGCGCCGAGGCGCTGCGCGCGCCGGGTGACCGCAGCGAGTCGCTGGTGCTGGGCACGCCCGTGGTTCGCGTGGTGGAGGGCGAGTCGCGGGTGGCGGTGTACTGGCCCGCGGCGCTGGCCTACGGCTCCGACCGCGACACCCGCGCCTCGCTCTTCTTTGTGTACGATCCGGGCGCGCGGCGGGTGGTTTCGGCGCGCTTCGGGCACCCCGAGTGGGCGCCCATGCGCCAGCGCGACACGGTCTGCGCGGTGGAGCCGCTGCTCTTCTTTCGTGTAGGGAGCGACGCGCGCACCTACATCCTGGCCCGCGACACCGGCCCGTGGGAGTACGTCGGGTTCGGCGTCTACGACCTGCGCACCGGCGAGCGCGTCCTGCGCTCCCGCTGACGGCCCCCGCCCGGCGCCGGATCCAACTCTCGTATTGCTGCGATGAACGCGACGATCCTCAAGACGGTGGGGCTTCTGCTGCTGTCGAACGTGTTCATGACGTTCGCGTGGTACGCGCACCTGCGAAACCTGAGCGCCAGGCCGTGGATCGTGGCGGCGCTGGCAAGCTGGGGGATTGCCCTGTTCGAGTACCTGTTGCAGGTTCCCGCCAACCGCATCGGCTACACGGCGCTCACGCTGCCGCAGCTCAAGATCCTGCAGGAGGTCGTCGCGCTGGCCGTGTTCGTCCCCTTTGCCGTCTTCTACATGAAGCAGCCGGTCTCGCTGAACTACCTGTGGGCCGCGTGCTGCATGGCCGGCGCGGTGTTCTTCGTCTTCCGCGGCTGACCGGGTCGCGGAGCCATGTTTTCCGGCCTCGGCACCGGCTTCTGGATCGCGGCGTCACTTGCCCTTCTCTGCGGCGCGGCGCTGGCCGCTTCGGGGCTGCGGCGTCCCCGCCGCATGCGGCGGGTGATGGGGGGTGCCGGGCTACTGGGCGCGGTGGTGCTGGCCGGGGTGCTCGTGCCACGAACGTCGGTGGAGGCCTGGAATGCGGTTCCCCGCACCGATGACGTTCCCGGCGAGTGGAGGGCGGGTGCGTCATGGCTGAAGCTGAGGTGGGACGGAACGTACGAACTGCACGCGCAGGGTACGGCGCTGCGGCGCATCGGCATGCGCCAGTCCGCCGGGCGGTGGTCGCGGGACGACTGGAACCTGCACCTGGCGGACAACGCCGGCCCGCGCATCGAGCTGCGCTTCGTGGTGATCGGGGGCGAATACCGGATCGTGGAGCAGCCCGGCGATCCGGACGGGTGGCGGGCATGGCCGGGACTGGCCCGGGATGAATGACGCGAAACGGGGCACCGCCCGCAGTGCGGCGCCCCGTCTCTTCTCCTGGCGCGCGGATGCGCCACGACGCTCGGCGGGTGTTCCTCATCCGCCTTGCGCGTACCCGGGTATCTGCGCGCCGGTGCTCGGCCGGATGGAGGCAGGCACGACGGGGGCGCCGCGGAATCGCGGCGCCCCCGTTCACGTCGTCATCCGCGCGTTCCCTCAGGGCGCGGGGTGGTCGATGATCCACTGGCGCAGCACGGCGTTGGACTGCTTCCACGCCACCGAGTCCTCGCGCAGCACCCGCTCGTGCTCCAGGTGCAGCCAGTGCCCCCACCCCAGCCGGTCGTTGCTGGTGCGGCCCTGCGGGTTCTGCGTGGCGCTCAGCGCCTTGTACGCCGTGTCCGCGCCGAACAGCCCGGCGGCGTACCCGGCCTGGTTCATCCGCGTGCGCACCGTGAGCTCCGCCGCCGTGTAGACGGGCTGCGACACCGCGGTGCTGCGGCCGTTGCTCATCACCAGCCGCGTGCCGGCGGGGAGGTTGCCGGTGTGGTTCTCGACCCGGAAGCCGTGGATGGAGAGCGCCCGCGTTCCCGCGACGGCCACGCGGTCGTGGATGGTGTGAAACACGCTCGCGGTCTGCCGCGCCATGTCCGCCGTCTCGCCGGCATTGGCGTCGCGCCGGGCGCCGGCCATCAGGAACCAGCGGCAGCGGCAGGAGCGGTACAGGTCGGCGGCGATGTCTTCGGAGAACTCGTCGTCCACCGGATGGTTCACGTGGATGTCCGCCGCGTTCTGGCCGCGCGGGTTGAAGACGTACGTGCCCCACCCGCGGGCCACCTGCCCGCCCGCCGGAATGCGCTCGCGGATGACGACGAGCGAGTCCTGCGTAACCGCTTCGCGGATGGCGTACACGTCGTAGCCGTAGCGGTCCAGCAGGGCGTCCGCGCCGGCCACCCGCCCGGCGACGGCGGAATCCACCGCGAGGCGAAAGGTGTCCAGCGCCGCAACGCCGGGAACGACGTACGCCCCGGTTCCGTTCTTGATCAGCCCGCGCGTGGCCGTATCCACCAGCACGCGCAGGTTCACCACCGGCAGCGCGGCCGTGGCGTGCGCGCCGCTGTCGGGAAGCGTAGGGCCCGCCTCGCCGCGGCCGTCCGCCGCGGAGCATCCCGCCAGAACCAGCCCCGCGCCAACCAGCAGCGCGCGGCGCGCATATCCTGCAATCCGAAGCATCGTCTTGATCTCGGGTGAACCGGAAATGCGCGGCGTCGTGGAACGACGCCGTCCCTTCCGGGCTGCGGAAGGATCGCCGCGGGGCGGGGAAGCGGACAGGGTAGGATGAACCAGAGTACGAGAGTAGGAGAGTACGAGAGTACGAGAGTACGAGAGGGGCGGCTGTTTTCTCTGCTTACGTTTTACGCCTCCTATTGAACAAAGGAGCAGGGGCCGCTATGTTCCGGAACCCGCCGGATTCTGCTGGCGGGCACCCCCAATCACCCACCCGGAGGACTCCCATGCTGAACCCCGAGAGCCTGAACGTCAGCTCGTTCGTGACCGGTGAGCCGGCCTCGTCGCAGTCGCTGCCCACCACCGGCAGCGGCCCGGACTGCATCGTGTACGTGAGCGACTGCGTCTCGTGCTTCCCGGACCCGGCCACGGGTGTGGAGTAACGCGGCTTGCGCGACCCGCCGGCGCCCGCGCGCCGGCGGCCTCCTTTTCACGGCGCCGGAACCCGCGCCGCACCCTCGCCCTCCAAATCAGGAGCCTGCACCATGCAGCTGAATCCCGAGTCGCTGGAAGTCACCTCTTTCCAGACCAGCACCAGCAGCACCGAGCCGTCCACCGTCATTCTACAGGACAGCGCGTACCCGATCTGCATCGTGTACGTGAGCGACTGCGTGTCGTGCGTCCCCGACGGCACCAACGCCGCGCTGTAAGCCGGCCCCGCCGCCCGCCCCCCGCGGGCGGCTTTTCGTTCATCCCGCACTCCGCGAGTTCCCATGCAGCTGGATCCCGAAACCCTGGAAGTCGTCACCTTCGCCACCGAGCCCGAGCCGCAGGCCGCGCTCCTGGTGGGGGCCGGCATCAGCGAGCCCGACATCTGCCACGTCTGGTTCAGCGACTGCGCCGCCTGCTTCTAATCGGCGTTGAGCGAACGCCGAAGCCCCGCGACTCACCGGGAGTCGCGGGGCTTCGTGCGTCGCGGGCCGTGCAGAAGGCGCGCGTCAGTCGGGAAAGGGAATGGACTCGCCGATCTCCGGGTGGCCGCCGGTGATCAGGTCCACGATGGCCTCCATTTCGGAGCCCATCACGTCCAGGCGGTGCAGCACCGAGCGGGAGTGCCCGTAGTCGAAGTAGAGCGTGACCGCTTCTTCGTGCGCGGGATTGTGCTCGATGATGCTCTGGTCCATGCGCCCGCGCAGGTCGTCGCAGATGAGGCCGACGGCCGCGCGCACCCGGCGCTGGTCCTGAAGCGTCTCGATGCTGAAGTCACCCGTAAGGCGGGGCAGCAGCATCTCCACGCGGGCGATCCCCTCGGCCGGGGCCTGCACGGCGCCCGACTGGCTTTCGCCCTCCGCCGCCGCGACCACCGCCTCGCCCGCCGAGGCCAGGGCCCGCAGCTCTTCGAAATTGCAGTGAAGGATCATTTTGCTCCCCCAGGCTCAATCCTGCCGTGTGAAAGGGCAAGCGCCGGGCCACCCGCTGGCACGAACGCAAAGCCGTTTCGCTATCTGTCTTTACGCCGGGGGGCGGGATTTGTTTCAATCCGCCGCGGGCCGCGGAATGCGGCCGCCCGAGGACATCTGCGGCACCCCCGTGACCTGCCTGGAGGGCGGCGCCGCGGCTTGAGGTGAGGTGGAGCGTGGGCCGCGATTGAGGTGTGTGTTTCTACAATGGCGACGGGCGCCCCGCGGACGCAAGGGCCTTGTTCAGCCCCCTCCCGCCATGGCCGTCCAGGCCCGCATGGCGCGCTCGGCCGCGGTGTCTGCATCGTCCGCCAGCGAGGTCAGGTGGCCCATTTTGCGGCCCGGGCGCGCGGAGCCTTTTCCGTAGAGGTGCAGCGCCGTTTCCGGCACGGCCAGCGCATCCACCACCCCCGGCCGGTCCAGCCCCGTGCCCGCGTCCTCGCCCATCAGGTTCACCATGGCCGCCGGGCGCAGCAGGGCGGGGGAGCCCAGCGGCAGCCCGCACACGGCGCGGAGCTGCTGCTCAAACTGCGACACGCCGCACGCCTCCAGCGTGTGGTGGCCGGAGTTGTGGGGGCGCGGCGCAATCTCGTTCATCAGGATGCGCCCCTGCGGGTCCACGAACATCTCCACCGCCAGCAGGCCGATCACCCCCAGCCCCTCCGCCAGCGTGCGCGCCACCGACAGCGCCTGCTCCGCCGCCCCGGCCGGGATGCGCGCCGGGCAGCGCGTCAGGTGCAGGATGCCGTTGCGGTGCTCGTTTTCCGCCACGGGAAAGCAGGCCGTCTCGCCGTTGACGGATCGCGCGCAGACGACGGACACCTCCATCTGAAAGGGGACACGGGCCTCCAGGATGAACTCGTCCCCCTGCGCGGCGACCGCTTCCCACGCCGCGTCCGCCTCCGCCGCGGTGCGAATGGTCGCCTGGCCCTTGCCGTCGTACCCCATCCGTGCGGTCTTGAGGATGGCGGGCGTGCCCACCTCCCGCAGCGCCTCATCCAGATCCGCGCGGGTGCGGACGGGGCGGAAGTCCGCGGTGAGCACGCCCAGCGAGCGGGCCGTCTCCTTCTCCCGCACGCGGTGCTGTGCCACCTCCAGCACCGCCGGGCCGGGGCGCACGGGGACGATGCGCTCCATTTCGCGCAGCGTGGCCACGTCGGCGTTTTCCCACTCCAGCGTGACCAGGTCCGAGCGGCGCGCCAGTTCCAGGCAGGCGTCCAGGTCCTCGAACGGGGCGCGGATGTGGCCGTCGCAGAACTGCGCGGCCGGCGTGTCCTCCCCCGGGTCCAGCACGATGAGGCGGTACCCCATCCGCCGCGCCTCCAGGGCGAACATGCGGCCCAGCTGCCCCCCGCCCACCATGCCGATGGTGGCGCCCGGAAGGAACGGCGCCTGAGCGTCGCGCGCCGTCATCCGTGCCCTTCCTGTTCCGTGCGCAGCGCGTCTGCCGCCATCCGCTCCGCGAAATCGCGCAGGCGGGCGCGCAGGGCCGGGTCGCGGCTCCCCAGGATGCGCGCGGCCAGCAGCCCGGCGTTGGCCGCGCCCGCCTTGCCGATGGCGACCGTGGCCACGGGAACGCCGCGGGGCATCTGCACGATGGAAAGGAGCGAGTCGATGCCGTTCAGCGTGGAGGAAAGGACGGGGACCCCGATGACGGGAAGCGTCGTCTTGGCCGCCGTCATCCCCGGCAGGTGCGCCGCGCCGCCCGCGCCGGCGATGATGACCTCGATGCCGCGCTCCTCCGCCGTTTCGGCGTAGCGGAACATGAGGTCCGGCGTGCGGTGGGCGGACACGACCTGCATCTCGTACGCGATGCCGAACTCGTCCAGGACGCGCGCGGCCTCCTGCATGGTTTCGCGGTCCGAGCGGCTGCCCATGATGATGCCGACGCGCGGCGTATTTTCGCTCACCTGATGGCCTGTACGGGCGTGCGGGACGGAGGGAATGCGATGGCGGCGGGAATGTAGGATGCCGGGGCGGGGGATACAACGTGCCGGGGACGGATGCGGCGCGGCCCCCGAAGCGCGGGCGCGAGGAGGAGGCCCGCGCGGCCTACGAGCTGAAGCTGGCGCATTCCAGGAACCGCGCCCACGCGTCGGCGCTGCCCAGCCCGATCACGGCGGGGCACGGGTCGGCGCAGCCGGTGGCGGATGCGCCGCACCTTTCCCGCGCGCCGTCCGGGTGGTCCGCGTCGATCCGCGCCAGGCGGGCCGCCTCCCGCAGCAGCGCGCGCCGCCGCTCCCCCGTTCCCGCGGCGTAGAAGGCGGGGCACACGAAAAGCGTTCCCATGTCCGCCGGCACCGCCACAAGCGTCTGGCCGCGGCCGCTGGCGGGATCGGTGCTGCCGCAGTTGCCGTCCCCCTCCGCGCCGCACGACACGGGGGTGCCGCCCAGCGCGTGGTGAATGCGGACGGCGATGCCGGCGAGGACCGGGAGGTCCGGGTCCACGTGAAAGATGCGGCTCGCCATCCGGGCGACGTGGCGGTCGCCCGAGCTGGCCGCCTGCGCCGCGCGTCCGGCCACGGAGAGCGCGTCGAACCGCGAGGCCGTCACCAGGGCGCGCTGCCGCGAGTTGAAGGTGCAGGGCTCGGGGTCCGTGGACTGCGGGCCGGCCATGCACTGGATGAACCACGCCCATGCATCCACGTTGCGCAGCGTGTCGCCGCCCGCGGGGCAGGGGTCCATGCAGTCGTGGTCGGCGTCGCTGCAGTAGGGCGGATGCCGGTAGTCCGCGGCGTCGTCAATGCCGGCGGCGTGCCCTGCCTCGTGCAGAAGGGTGCGGCGGCGGAAGACGCTGGACGTTTCCGGCGAAAAGAAGAACGGGCAGATGAGGATGGACCGCAGGTCGTCGGGAACCACCGCGTACACGGGGCCTCCGGGGCGGCGCGGATCACCGCGCTGGCACAGAGGCTCGCCGCAGCTGGCGCACAGGACGGGGGTGGTGCGCAGCGTCGCGCCGATGGTGGCGATGGTGTCCGCCATCCCGGGGAGGTCCGGCGCGGCGGCCAGGTGAAAGATGCGGG
>NZ_DASVTX010000210.1:0-5567 GCF_036387355.1 Longimicrobium sp. | reverse complement strand
CGTGGGCTCCGGCGCCATGATGGGCGGATCGTTCGGCCTGTTCATCGGCGTCATTGCCGCCATCCGCATCCTCTTCGCCGAGCGCCCGCGACCACGCTGACCGTCGGCCGTGGCATCACGAGAAGGGGCCGGAGAGCGTCACGCTCTCCGGCCCCTTCTCCGGCACGTCAACACGGAACACTCACCCGCCGAGCGCCGCCCGGCACTCCTTCAGACGAAGAATGCTGAACCGCCCGAGACGGCCGCGCAGGAGGTCGGCGGCTTCCGGGCCGCGCAGCGCCATTACGACTCCAGCAGCCTCGTCCATCCATCCGCGGCTCGCGACTTCCTTGCGGATTTGGCGAGCTCTGCCTTGGCGAGCCGTTCGCCTGCATCCGCAAAGCCCATCGCGGCGAACACGTTTGCCGGCGCAGAGGTGGTGGAGATTGCATCTGTGCTCACCGATGGCCTCCTGTTCAGAACGCGATCAAGATCGATGGGGATCCGCCGGGCGACAGTCCCATCGCCCGCAATCTAACACAATGGACAGCAGAATTCATCAGTCACGGGAGCAAATTCGCCTCCCCACGTACGTCCGAGAGGCGCGAGGGACGGGGAGGGAGGCGGTGATCAGATGGGAGGAACGATTCCGTCGTGGACAGCTGGAACAGCTACTCCAGGTCGCGGCCCAGGACCTTGTCGGCGTAGCCGTTGTCGGGATTGCCGCCCTTTTTCAGCACGCGGTCCACGGTGCCGGTGCCGCGGTTGTAGGCGGTGAGCGCCATCTCCACGTCGCCGTCGTAGCGGTCGATCAGTTCGTGCAGGTAGCGAAAGCCGATGCGCAGGTTGGTCCCGGACTCGCGAAGCTCGATCTCGGTAATCCCCTTCTTGAACCAGTTGGCGGTGGGCAGCATGAGCTGCGTAAGGCCGATGGCGCCCACGCGGCTCGTTGCATAGTCCTTGAACTCGCTTTCCGTGCGCACCAGCCCGAAGGCGAGCTCCGGGTCGATCCCCGTTTCCACCGCCGCGTCGTAGATCTCCAGCGCCAGTTCGTCAGACACCTCGTAGCCCATGGCGCGGTATTTTTCCGCAAGCGCAATGGCGGCTTCGGCGTTGCCCGGCGCCGCCGCGCGCGCAATGCGCACGGGCACCTGCACCACGTTGGCCGCCATCTGCAGCGCCACCCCGTTCTGCACCGCCTGCTGCACCACGCCGCGGCGCACCTTGCCGCGCTCGTCGTGCAGGCCGCCAGTAAGGGTGGCGCCGGCCTGCACCGCGGCCGTCCCCAGCAGAAGCGCCTGCACGCCGCGGGAGCGAATGATGGATCGAAGGTTGTTCGGACGCGCGGCGTGCCTGTTTGTTACCCGGCGCGGACCCCGGCTCTCGTCCATGCTCACGTTCGATCTCTCCTGACTCGTTCCCGCGGGGGCCGCCGGTACTTCCAGCGGGCCCTAGTCACGCGGGGCCACTCAGTTCGGGGATGGATGCAAACCGTACCGTCGGGTCGATGAAATCGGGATTCCCGGCGCGGATCTACATTGCTGGATGCGATTTGCGCCGTGGAACCCGATACAAGGAGCATGCCCCCGGGCCGGCTCGCGGCGTCTGCGGCATCCACTTCCCCCGCAGCCGCCGGCGTTCATGGATGCGCGATGTTGCCGCATCTGTCGTCCGCGGCCGGCGAACTCATGGCGTTCCTCGGCCTCGGCTGAACCGCCACCCTCGGCAGTGCTTCAGGAGCAGAACGGACGAGGCCCGCGGGTGCACCCCGCGGGCCTCGATCACTCCTTACTCTCCATCCATCTGCGCGAGGTCCGTCGCGGAACGCTCCGCGCTCTGCACTCGCCGAATCCGCGATCAGACCAGCTCGATCTTGAGGGTACGGCCAACTGCTTGCGCCGCACGCTGGATGGTGTCGAGTTGCACCTTGTTGTTCTCGGGATCCAGAAGGCGGTCTACCTGCGTCCGGCTGGTGTGCATCCGCTTGGCCATGTCCACCTTGGTCAATCCATCCGCCTCCATGGCCTGCTCGATTTGCCAGGCGAGAACCCGCTTCTGAGCAAGGCCATCGACCTCCTCACGAATGCCCTGCTCCTCAAGGAAGTCCTCGAAGGAACTGCCGATGTGCGGGTTCGTCATCGTTCAACCTCCCGTTTGCGTCGTCGGGCGAGCTCAAGGTCTTCGTCCGGCGTTTTCTGCGTCTTCTTCACAAAGCCATGCAGGAGAACCATGCGGCCTTGGGTGAAGCAGAAGAGTACCCGGGCGATCCGCTTGTCCGTCAGATTGCTCCGGATCTCGAAGAGACCGTCTCCCATGGGCCGGCACGTCGGCATCCCGACCGGCCATCCGAACTCCACAGTCGCGATGTCCGTCCCGATGATCCGTCTGTCTTCCTTGTCCAGCCCGGTCAGCCAGTCTCGCACTGGCTCCGTTCCGGTATTGCTGCGCCAGAAGGATGCAGGAACTTTCTTGAGTGCCTCCGCCATCAGACACTCCTTCCAGTGTACCGCACAAGGTACACCGCGTCAAGCTCCTCTCGCCCGAACGACGGACGCCGGTCGGCGAATGGAGTCGAGCCAGCAGGCATTCGTATGGACGAACAGCAGAGGCCGGGGAGTGTGGGTTCCCCGGCCTCATGATACTTCCCGCGCTTGGCGGCTTACAGAAGAGCGATCCAGCCGCCCGGGCGCGGGGCGGTAAATCAAGCCTGGTTTCTTCAACGACTGGTGGTTGCAGCCTGTGCGCGGCGGGCGTCCTGGATGGTAACGACGCTGACCTGATCGGCGTCGTGGTCGTATGCGTAGATGATCAGCATCCAAGGCCACGGCCCAAGGATGAAGCGAAACCCCTTCCACCGACCCTCGAGCGGAGCGCCTGCCTCCGGCGCCGTCTCCAGGATCCGGATCAACTCGCGCACGCGGGAGCGAGTGTTCTTGGGGAGCTTCAGGATCTCAATGAGGTCTCTGAGATCGTCTCTGGCGAACGGTGCTACTACGATCCGCGCCATGCTCAGAGCTCATCGAGCAGGATTCCCTGGCCTGATTCGATCTGCCGCAGGCCCTGCTCCGCTCGCTCGATCGCGCCCGGAATGGAATCGAGCAAGGCCACGATGTTCGCCGCGCTCGGATCAGCTTCGTCCAGTGCGGCGCAGAGAAGCGAGCGGGCGAGCGTGCCCGGATTCACGTGCGTGCGCTCCGCAAGCGTCCGCAGAGTGCGCGCATGGCGATCATCGAGCTGAATGTTGAACCGGGCTCCCGGCATGGCGTTCCTCGGCACGGGTACACATTTCGTGTTGTCCCGTAACGTATTGTGCAGCGCGCGGTTCGTACAGCCCTGCCCGGCCGGCGCTGCCCCACGCGCGATCCGATTTAGAGCTCACCCGGAGAACGAGCCCGTCCAACCAGCGCAAGCAAGGCCGAGGGGAGCGCCCCTCGGCCTTGCTTCTCACCCGCCGTACGGTACCGCCGGTCGCGGGATCAGACGTCCAGAAAGCGGACGTACTTGGCGTTCTGCTCAATGAACAGGCGGCGGGGCTCCACCTCTTCGCCCATCAGCTTGGTGAACACGCTGTCCGCTTCCACGGCGTCGTCCATGGACACCTGCAGCAGGGTGCGCACGTCCGGGTCCATGGTGGTCTTCCACAGCTGCTCGGGGTTCATTTCGCCAAGGCCCTTGTAGCGCTGCACGTGAATGCCGCGCTGCTCCTTGCCGTCTTCGCCCGTGCCCTTGTAGCGCGCCAGAATGGCGTCGCGCTCGGCGTCGCTGTAGGCGTACTGCTCCTGCTTGCCCTTCTTGACCAGGTACAGGGGCGGTTGCGCGATGTACACGTAGCCGTTGTCGATCAGCTGCCGCATCTGGCGGAAGAAGAACGTGAGCAGCAGGGTGCGGATGTGGCTGCCGTCCACGTCCGCGTCGGTCATGATGATGACCTTGTGGTAGCGCGCGTTCTTGAGGTCGAACTCGTCCTCGCCGATCCCCGTGCCGATGGCGGTGATGATGGCGCGGATTTCGTCGTTGCTCAGCACCTTGTCGAAGCGCGCCTTTTCCACGTTCAGGATCTTGCCCTTGAGCGGCAGGATCGCCTGGAACTCGCGCTTGCGCCCCTGCTTGGCGCTGCCGCCGGCGCTGTCGCCCTCCACGATGTACAGCTCGGTGAGTTCGGGATTGCTGCTGGAGCAGTCCGCCAGCTTGCCGGGGAGCACGCCGGTTTCCAGCGCGCTCTTCTTGCGCGTCAGGTCGCGGGCCTTGCGCGCCGCCTCGCGCGCGCGCGCCGCCGACACCGCCTTTTCGATAATCGCGCGCCCCACGCCCGGCGTCTCGTCCAGAAACTCGCTGAGCTTCTGGTTCACCACGGTTTCCACAGCGCCCTTAACCTCGCTGTTGCCCAGCTTGGTCTTGGTCTGCCCCTCGAACTGCGGCTCGCGCACCTTGACCGACACCACCGCCGTGAGCCCTTCGCGCACGTCGTCGCCGCTCAGCGAATCCAGCCCGCCCTTCTTGAACAGGCCGGTCTTGCGGGCGTAGTCGTTGATGCTGCGGGTAAGCGCGGCCTTGAAGCCCGTGAGGTGCGTGCCGCCCTCGTGGGTGTTGATGTTGTTGACGAAGGTGAACGTGTTCTCGTTGTACCCGTCGTCGTACTGCAGCGCCACTTCGATCTCGGCCTCGGGGCGGTTGGCCTCGATGTAGATGACGGCGTCGTGCAGCGGCTTGCGGGTGCCGCGCAGGTGCTCCACGAACTCGCGCAGGCCGCCCTCGTAGTGGTACTCGTCGCGGTGCGGCGTCTGGCCGTCGCCGCTGCGCTCGTCCGTAAGCGAGATGCGCACGCCCTTGTTCAGGAACGCCAGCTCGCGAAGGCGGTTGCTGAGGATGTCGAACGAGTAGACGGTCTCCTCAAAGATCTGCGCGTCGGGTTTGAACGACACCGTGGTGCCGGTGGTGCTGGCCTCGCCGGTAACGAGCAGTTCCTGTGTCTTGTCGCCGCGGCTGAAGGCCATCTCGTGCACCTTGCCGCCGCGGCGCACGGTCACGCGCAGCCACTCGGAAAGCGCGTTCACCACCGAGACGCCCACGCCGTGCAGGCCGCCGGATACCTTGTACGAGCCCTCGCCCTCGTTGTCGAACTTGCCGCCCGCGTGCAGCATGGTGAGCGCCATCTCTACGCCCGTCAGCTTTTCCGTGGGGTGCACGTCCACGGGAATGCCGCGGCCGTCGTCCACCACGGTGATGCTGTCGTCGGCGTGGATGGTGACGTCCACCGAGGTGGCGAAGCCGGCCATCGCCTCGTCGATGGAGTTGTCCACCACCTCGTACACCAGGTGGTGCAGGCCGCGCGCGCTGGTGGAGCCGATGTACATGCCCGGGCGCTTGCGGACCGCCTCCAGGCCCTTGAGCACCTGGATCTGTCCTGCGTTGTAGTCTTTCTCGGCGCCGTTGGTAGACATGGCCTCTGGTTGGTGCGGTTGGAGCGGCGGCCGCCGGGCCGCCATCAGCTTGGATTCATACCCCGAAGCTGTCCCGAATGTTCAGGGAAAGTGCGGGAGTGCGGGGTGCGGAAGTGCGAAGTCCGGCTTCGGCGCGGGAGTCGGGGC
>NZ_DASVTX010000209.1:0-2572 GCF_036387355.1 Longimicrobium sp. | reverse complement strand
CCACCCTCGCCGCCGCCGCCGAACCGCCCTCCACCTCCACCCCCACCGCCTCCACCCCCGCCGAACGCGATCCCCGCCAGCCCGCCGCCCCGCCCGCGCTGCGCCCCGACGGCCAGCGTGCCGGTGATCTGCACGCCGAACGGCGAGCGCGTGCCGAACCGGTCCGTGCGCGACGTGCCGAAGCGCTCGTTCACCTGGTAGCGGAACGACCGCGACGCCGCGTCGAACCCGGTGGGGTACAGCAGCACCTCGTCCACCCGCGCGCGCTGGCCCCAGCCGCGCAGGTTGTCGGAGCCGTTCACCAGCAGGTCCGCGCCCGCCTCCAGGTTGAACGCCTCGATCCCCACCGAGAACCGCTGCCCCAGGTTGGGGAGCGTGGGCGTGACCGTGGCGCGCAGGTTCACGGAGTGCGACCACGGCCCGCGGCACGAGTTGCGTTCCGCCACCCGACCCCGCTGGTCGCGCAGGCAATCGCGCACCCCGCCGGGCACGCTGGCCAGCACGCGGCTGATCCCCGCTGCCAGTTCCGCGTCCGCCGCGTCCGCGCCAAAGATGAACGCCGGGTCGTTGCGCGCGCCGTCGCCGTTCACGTCTCCGCCCACCAGCGGCGTACAGGGTGAGCCGGACGAGGCGCGCCCCACCAGCGACAATTCCAGCCAGCGCCCCACGGGCATGCCCACAATGGCGTTCACCTGGTGGCGGCGGTCCGCGTCGCTGGGGCCCCACGCCAGTTCGTTGGGATTGCCCCGCGTGGGCGTAGCGCCGAAGCCCTGCAGCGCACGCCCGCCGAAGCCCCACGAGCTCTGGTCGCGCGTGTACGCCAGCGTGTACGAGCCCTGCAGAAAGATGCGGTGCGGCAGCACGCCGCTGAGCCCCAGCGTGAGCTGCGTCGCGTCCGTCTCCAGGTCGCTGTTCAGCTCCAGCACCCGCCCGAAGTCCGCCTTCAGGCGCGACGCGGCCAGCGGCACCTCGCCCGTGGCGGGGACGATGGCGCCCGGCGCCGCGAACACGGGGCGGTCGTTCTCCCGCGACAGCAGAAACACCGGCTCGGTGCGCAGGTTCAGGTCGCGGACGCCGTACTGGCTCACGCCGCGGGCGTAGGTACCGTCCAGCGACACGTTGATCCCCAGGTACTGCCCCTGAAAGCCCAGCGAGCCACGCCAGGAGCGGGGCGCGCCGAAGCCCTCCCCGAACGCCGCCACGGTCGCGGGCGTGGTGAACGGGAGCCCGGGCGCCGCGCCATTCGCGCACACGGTGGGGATGGTGGACGGGTCGTCCGCGTACGCCTCGAAATCCGGCACCGGGGCCACGCCCCGCCCCACGCACGAAAGCAGCACCTGCCCGCCCAGCCCGCCGTTGCTGTCGAGCACGTCCGCGAACAGGGCGTACGGCGGCAGCCCGCGGAACTCCCCGAATCCGCCACGGACCAGACGGAGCGGCGCGCCCTGCTCCGAAAGGCGGACGGAGAACCCGGCGCGCGGGCTCACCCGCACCTCGCTGGGAAGGCGGTCCGTCCGGAGCCCGAACGCCGTGTCGACGTTGACGTTGTACGCCGTTTGCCCGCCGAAGCGCGAGCCCTCCAGCCGCAGCCCGTAGGTAAGCTGGATGGTCTGCCGCGGGCGCCAGTTGTCGCCCAGGTACAGGGCGCCGTTCCATCCGCTTCCCGCCACGGTGCGGCCCTGCAGCGTCCGCGTGAACGAGGCCGGGTTGCCGTTCTGCAGGTCCGCAAGCGAGTTGAAGCTGAAGCTGCCCAGCGAGTTGGGGACGGATTCCTGGCGCGAGCTGGTGTTGTTCAGCAGCAGCCCGCCCTTGACCCGGTGCTTGTCGCCCAGCAGCAGCGACAGCTCGTTCGCCAGCTCGAAAGTGCTTTCCCGGCTGCCCGACGGAAGCTGGCGGTCGCCGCCGAACGAGAAGGTGGAGATCCCGGTGCCGCCGTCCTCCAGCGCGGAGGTCACGCGGACGCGCACCTCGGGCAGGTTCACCGTGGGATCGGAATCGCGCGCGCCGCGGGTGGCGGAAACGCGCAGTTCGTTGATCCACCCCTCGCGAAAGCGCGAGGTGAGCGTGGCCACGCCGCCCAGGTCGGTGTTGCGCCCTTCGCCGCCGCTCTGCAGCAGCTCCAGCGAGCCCAGACGCGTGTTCTGCTGGTCGTAGAACGAGCCGAATCCCCGCAGCGCGATGGTGTGCCGCTCGTTGGGCGAGTAGTCGATCCGCGTGAGCAGGCTGGCCGCGTCGCCGATGCGCTCATACTGGCCGGTCTGCCCGGACGGGTCCACGCCGTAGCGGGTGCGGATGATGTCCAGAAAGCGCGACACCGAATCCGCCTCCACCCCCAGCTGCTGGTAGCCGGCCGGGGTGCGCGGAAGGAGCGCGTACAGGTCGTCGGCGCGGCGCTGCACGGCGCCGCTCACGAAGTAGAACAGCCGGTCCTTGATCAGGGGCCCGCCCACGCCGCCGCTCAACTGGTACTGCCCGTATCCGTCAGACCAGGGCGTGCGCCCGGTGCCGCCCTGCAGCGCGTCGTTGCGCAGCCGCGACGAGAACGAGCCGGTAAAGCGGTTGGTCCCCGAGC
>NZ_DASVTX010000208.1:0-6375 GCF_036387355.1 Longimicrobium sp. | reverse complement strand
CACTTGGCACCGGGCACTAGGCACCGGGCACTTGGCACCGGGCACTTGGCACCGGGCACTTTCTGTCGCACTCACGCACCCAGCACTCACGCACTTCTTTCAGTTGATGACCGAATCCATCCGGGACGAGCTCGCGCGGCTCACGCTGGAACTGTGCAGCATTCCCAGCGAAACCTGCCACGAGGCGCAGATCGCGTCGTGGGTGCAGGCGCGGTGCGCCGCGGCCGCCGGCCCGCACGCCGTCACCCGGCTGGGCAACTCCGTGCTGTGCGAGCCGTTTGGCCGTGACGAGCGGCCCGGCCAGCCGACCATCGCCCTGGTGGGCCACACCGACACGGTGAAGTGCGCGGAGGAGCAGCCGTACGAAATCCGCGACGGGCGCGTGTACGGCTGCGGCGCCAGCGACATGAAGGCCGGCATCGCCGTCATGCTCGCGCTGCTGGACCGGTGGCGGGAACTGGAGCACGGGCGCCCCGTGTGGATCTTCTACGACGGCGAAGAAGGCCCGGCGCACGGCAACGGGCTGGGCCCCGTCCTGGCCAGCGGCGCGCTCCCCGCCATCGACTTCGCCTTCATCCTGGAGCCCACGGACCGCGGGGTGCAGCCGGGGTGCATGGGGCTCATCCACGCCACCGTCACCATCCCCGGCGTGCGGGCCCACAGCGCCCGGCCCTGGCAGGGGCAGAACGCGCTGTACAACGCCATCCCCTTTCTGCAAAAGCTGCGCGACTGGGGGCGGCGCGAGGTGCGCTTCGGCGACCTGTCGTTCTACGAGGTGATCGTGGCCACCGCCGCCGCGACCCACAACTCGCGCAACGTGGTCCCCGACGCGCTGGACCTGAACGTCAACTTCCGCTTCGCCCCGGGCAACACGGCGGAGAGCGCCGAGGCGGAGCTTCGCGCCCTGGCCGGCCCCGAGTGCATCGTGACGGTGACGGACACCGCGCCGGCGGGCGACGTGTACGCCGACCACCCGCTGATCGCGGACTGGTGCCGCCGCGAGCAGCTTGCCGTGCTTCCCAAGCAGGCGTGGACCGACGTGGCGCGCTTCACCACCAACGGCATTCCCGCCGTCAACTTCGGCCCGGGCGAGACGGGGCAGGCACACCAGGCCGGCGAGTGGGCCAGCATCGACTCGCTGGAGCACTGCTACGGCGCCCTTCGCCGCTGGTTCGCCCAGTGAACCCCGTACTGGACGGCATCGCGCCGTCGCTGATCCGCGCGCTCAACGCCCGCAAGCAGCCGGGCGACATCGACCTGGGGCTCGGCGAGCCCACGCTGCGGCCCGACCCGCGCCCCTTCGAGGCCGCTACCGCCTGGGTGCGCGAGCACGGCTGCCCCTACACCGTGAACGCCGGCTTTGCGGACTTGCGCGCGCGCATCGCCGCGTACCACGCCCTCCCTGAACGCGCGTCGGCGGAGAACGTGTGCGTCACCGTCGGCTCGGAGGAGGCCATCTACCTGGCGCTCAAGGCGGTGCTGGACCCGGCTCGTGACGAGGTGCTCATCGTGGAGCCCTGCTACCTCGCCTATCCCAAGCTGTGCGCGCTGGAAGGACTGCGGCACCGCACCGTCGCGATGGACGAGGACGACGGCTTTCGCCCGGACGCGGCGCGGGTGCTGGAGGCGCTGCGGCCGCAGACGCGGATGCTCATTCTCAACAGCCCCGCCAACCCCACGGGCCGCGTGTGGCCGCGGGCGGAACTGCAGGCGCTGGCGGACGGGCTCGCCGCGCGGCCCGGCCCGCCGGTGTACGTGCTGAGCGACGAGGTGTACCGCGAGCTGTACTTCGGCGAGCCGCCCGCGAGCATCGGCGCGCTGTGGCCGCACTCACTGGTCGCGGGATCGCTGAGCAAGAGCAACGCGATGACGGGGCTGCGGCTGGGCTGGCTGGTGGCCGGCACGGCGGAGATCGCCGCCGCCGTCAAGGTGCACCAGCTGGTGAACACCGCGGCGAGCACCTTCAGCCAGGTGGTGGCCCGCGAGGTGTTCGCCGACCCGCGCAACCTGGCGGAGCACCGCGCGCACTACGCGGACCGGCTGCACCTTCTGAACGCGTCGCTGGCGGAAAACGGGCTGCACGCGTCGCCGGTGGAAGGCGCGTTCTACTGCATGGTGCGCCTGCCGGATGCGTGGTCCGCCGATTCGCTGGGCGCGGCGGAGGCGCTGCTGGCGCGCGCGCACGTGGTGGCCACGCCGGGGCTGGCGTTCGGCGGCAGCGGCGAGGGGTGGCTGCGCCTGAGCTGGGTGGCCGAGCAGGACGCGCTGCGCGAAGGGATCCGCCGCATCGCCCGCTTCTTCGCCGAGCCGCGCGCCGCCTGACGCGGGACGGCGCGCTTCTTTCGATCCATCCGCACGACATCCTGTTCCCGCACCGCACCGGACGCGCATGACCGCCCTCCCCACCCGAAAGAACGACCCGCTGCGCCCCGCCATGGTGGAGCTGCGCCGCGGGCTGATGCGCCTGCACAAGGCGCTGATCGACTCCGAGCGCGGGGTCTACGAGCAGAGCAACGGGCCGCAGACCAACGTGCAGCTGCTGCAAGCGCTGATGGAGGACTCGTTCTTTGCCTGGCTGCGCCCCTTCTCGCGGCTGATCACCGAAATCGACGGCGCCATGCACGAAGACGAGCCGATGACCATGGACGCCGCGCGCGGCTACGTAGACCGCGCCCACGCCCTGGTGGCGGACTCCGGCCCGCACGATCCCCTGGCGGACGAGACCGAGGCCGCGCGCTACGAGCGGGTGCGCCGGCGCGACCCGGCCGTGCTGTTCGCCCACACGGAAATGCACCGCTCCCTGGCCGCCGCCGCGCTGGCGCTGGAGGACGCGGGCTGAGCGCGTGTCCGGTGGCTCTTTTTGGCGTCCGGCGGGGTACACGCGCCCGGCAGGACCGAATTCCCCTTTCTGGTTCATGGTACCAATGAAGCCGATCCGTCCCCTTCTCGTGGCCGCGGCGGTGGCCGCCGCGGCCCCGGCCGCGCACGCGCAGCAGACCGCGTCCGACACGGCGCCGCGCAACTGGCACCTGCTGGACGCCCGCGCGGACAACGTCCCCGGCGTGAGCGCCGAGCGCGCGTACCGCGAACTGCTGCAGAACCGGCAGGTGCGCGACACCATCATCGTGGCCATCATCGACAGCGGCGTGGAAGTGGACCACCCCGACCTGGCCCCGGTGATGTGGACCAACCGCCGCGAGGTCGCGGGCAACGGCGTGGACGACGACCGCAACGGCTACGTGGACGACGTGCACGGCTGGAACTTTCTGGGCGGCCCCAACGGGCAGAACATCTCGGTGGAAACGCTGGAGGTGACGCGCCTGTACGGCCGGCTGCGCGCCCGCTTCGCCAACGTGAACGCCGACACGCTGCGCGGCCAGGCCCGCACGGACTACGAGCTGTGGCAGCGCGTGCGCACCGACCTGGAGGCTCGCCGCCGCTCGCAGACGGAGCTGCTGAACGAGTACCGGCAGTACGTCACCATCCTTACGCAGGCGGAGCGGGTGCTGCGGCAGGAGATGCGGGCGGATTCGCTCACGCTGCCCGCGGTGCGGGCGTTCCGGCCCACGACGCCGCAGGGGCGCGAGGCGCAGGAGGCGTACGTGAGCTTCGTGGGGCAGGGCTATCCCCTTCCCCGCCTGCAGGAAGCGGTGACGGAGCTGGGCGAGGCCGTGCAGTTCTCGCTGAACCCGGACTTCAACCCGCGCGGCATCGTGGGCGACGACCCGGCGAACGGCGCCCAGCGCAACTACGGCAGCAACGACTACGAGGGCCCCGGCGCGGACCACGGCACGCACGTGGCCGGCATCGTGGGGGCGCGGCGCGGCAACGGCGTGGGGATCGACGGCGTGGCCGGCGCGGTGCGCATCATGTCGGTACGCGCGGTGCCCAACGGCGACGAGCGCGACAAGGACGTGGCCAACGCCATCCGCTACGCGGTGGACAACGGCGCGCGCGTCATCAACATGAGCTTCGGCAAGAGCTACTCGCCGGAAAAGAGCCTGGTGGACGAGGCGGTGCGCTACGCGGAGAGCAAGAACGTGCTGCTGGTGCACGCCGCGGGCAACGAGAATGAGGACACCAGCGAGCACCCCAGCTACCCCACGCCGGTGTACACGCAGGGCGGCCAGCGCGCGTCCAACTGGATCGAGGTGGGCGCGTCGTCGTGGAAGGGCGGCCGCAACCTGGCCGCGGAGTTCAGCAACTACGACCAGGCGCTGGTGGACGTGTTCGCGCCCGGCGTGGACGTGCTTTCCACGGTGACGGACGGCGGCTACGAGCGGAACAACGGCACCAGCATGGCGAGCCCGGTGGTGGCGGGCGTGGCGGCGACGCTGCTCTCGTACTTTCCGGAGCTGACGGCGGCGCAGGTGCGGCAGATCATCATGGAGTCTGCCACGCGCTACCCGGGGCTGAACGTTCTGCAGCCCGGCAGCGAGGACAAGATGGTTCCCTTCGCCCAGCTTTCGTCCACGGGCGGCGTGGTGAACCTGTACGCGGCCGTGCAGATGGCGGAGCGGATGGTGCGCCGCTAGGGGCACCGGGGCTGGTTTGATGGATGGATGGATGGAGGATGAAACGCCTCCCGTGCTTCGGCGCGGGAGGCGTTTCTTTGAGTGTGAAGGTGCGAAAGTGCGGAGTGCGAAGGTGCGGGAGTGAGCGGACGGGCGTCGGGCGAGGTTTGGCGCATGCTGCGGCCGCCCCTCTCCCCCAACCCCCTCTCCCGCAAGCGGGCGAGGGGGAGCCGTTCGGCGTGGGGTGGGGCGACGGCGCATGTGGCCGGCTCCGCTTCCGCCGGTGAAAATCGCACCTCGAAGGACACGAAGTCCGCCTGCGGTCTGCACGCGACGCGCGCAGGGCCGCCGCCGGGTCGCTTGAAGCCCCGATCGTGGACGCGACAGCGGCCGCGAGTCGGGGCGTACCGCTTTCGGAGCGGCGGGTTCATCCGCTCAGGAGGCCCGCGTCGTCACACGGATCACTCTGCCGAGAACATCGGGTCCGCTTGGTCCGTTGCGGCGGTTCGAGCGGCGGATTTTCAACCACTCGGCTCGGGGCGTCGCCCCCTGCACTGGGGTGAAGCGGAATAGAAAACGGGTCCGGACCGCGTGCGGTCCGGACCCGTCCGAGCAATCCAGGCGGGGCCTGAATTACATCTTGGCGCTGTCGCCCTTCGTGGTGTCGCCACCCATCGGGGTCGTGGTCGCGCCGGCGGCCATCGAGTCGCCCGTCATGGGGGCGGCGGCCGGGGGAGCCATCGTGGTGTCCGACGGCATCGTGGTCACCGGCGCCGGCTCCGCGGCGGGGGTCACGACGGTGGTGGTATCCTCGGTGGCGGCGCCTTCGTTGGCGTCGCCGCCGCAGGCGGCCAGGGCCAGGATGCCGAAAACGGCGATCAGCTTCTTCATGGTCGTTCTCCGAACAGAAAGGGATCCAGCATCCGGGAGCCGCGCAGGTACGCGGCTCCCGGAAGCGGAATTACATCTTGGCGGCCGTGTCGGTCGTCGTGGTCGCCGGGGTGGCGGTCGCCGGAGCGGTCGCCTGGCCCTGCATGGTGTCCGAGGTGGTGGTGGTGGTGGTCACCACGCTGTCCTGGGTCGGAACCACAACCGGCTGGCTCACCGTGTCGGTGCCCGGAACGGTGGTCACCGAGCTGTCCACCGTCGCGCCGCCGCCTTCACCCTCGGCGGCCTTGTCGCCACCGCCGCAGGCGGCCAGCGCCGCAAGACCGAAAACCGCGATCAGCTTCTTCATGGTAGTGCTCCTTGAGTGGTTGTGTCATCGGGCCCGTCCAGGCCCGTGGTCCTGCTCCGAAACGTCCTGCACTCCGCCCGTCACCGCTCCTCGCGAAGCATGCGGGGTCGGCATCCCCATTTGGCAACGGGTATGCCGAACACGTCTCCGCATGCCACGGTGGCGAAAACCCGCGCCGCTGCTTAACTTTCGTCTGTCCGCACCCGGCCCGGAGCCCCGTTCGCGCGCCGTGCGGAACAGCGGCGGGTGTTCAGTGAACAGTGCGCGCCCGTTCAGTGAACGCCCGGCCCGGCGCCCGAACCCGCACAAACACGCCCCATGAGGCTTCCCCTCCGCGCCAAGGTCTTTCTGCTCTTTGCCGTCACCGCGCTGCTCATCGTGGTGCCGGCGCTGCTGCTGATTGCCCGGGCGGTGGAGCGCGGCGTGTACGAGCGGGCGCGCGACGAGCTGGACCTGGCCGCGGCGTCCGTGCAGAGCCAGTGGGACGACCGCGACCAGCTGCTCTCGGTGGCGGCGCGCGGCAACGCCAACGACAACCGCATCGTAGAGGCGTGGCTGGCCGGCGATCTGCGGCGCGTGCAGCGCATCCTTCGGCAGGGGCTGGAAAAGGACACGCCGTTCGTC
>NZ_DASVTX010000207.1:0-8201 GCF_036387355.1 Longimicrobium sp. | reverse complement strand
GTCACGTTTCGACGGGTAACGCTTTTCATCCGACTCCGCTGAACAGCCCGTTCCGCGCAACGAAAAACCGCCCGGCGCAGGATCGCGCCGGGCGGTTCTTTGGTTCCCGGGATCAGCCGGAGCGGATCAGGGCTTGGTGGTCACGAGCGTGTAGCTGCCGCTGCCGCTGTAGGCCACAATGCGCCAGCGGTAGTAGCCCGCCGTGCCGCTGTAGTTGATGTTCTCGGTGGACGTGGTGCCTTCGGCGCCCGCCACCTGCACCCAGCTGCTGCCGTTCCACTTCTGCAGGTACAGGTCAAAGTCGGTGCCGGACGGGCCCGTCAGTGCGCCGGTGTGGGCGCCGGACACGGTGCTCTGGTAGTACGAGCCGTTCGGCTGGATCGCCGAGCCGCCCGACGACAGGGTGCCGGTGTAGGTGGTGCCCGTGGACGGCGGCGGCGTGGTGGTGCCTTCCGCCGTGAGCCCCGAGAACAGCAGCTTGTTGGGCGACCCGGTGCCGGCGCTGGTCACCTTGCCCGAGGTGCTGGTGCTCACGATGGCGCTGGCCACGGTCGCCGGCGAGGCCGACGGGTTGCCTTCCAGGTACAGCGCGGCCACGCCGGCCACGTGCGGGCTGGCCATGCTGGTGCCGCTGATGGTGTTGGTGGCGGTGGTGCTGCCGATCCAGGTGCTCAGGATGTTGCTGCCCGGAGCAAACACGTCCACGCAGGTGCCGTAGTTGCTGAACGACGAGCGCGCGTCGGTGTTGGTGGTGCTGCCCACGGTAATGGCGTTGGCCGCGCGGGCCGGCGACACGTTGCAGGCGTTCTGGTTCTCGTTGCCCGCGGCCACCACGACGGTGACGCCGGCGTTGTGCATTCGGTTCACCGCGTCGTCGGTGGCGGTGCTGGCGCCGCCGCCCAGGCTCATGTTGGCCACGGCCGGCTTGACGTGGTTGTTGGCCACCCAGTCCATGCCCGCGATCACGCCGGCGTTGGTGCCGCTGCCCTGGCAGTCCAGCACGCGCACGGCCACGAGGTTCACCGACTTGGCCACGCCGTAGGTGGTGCTGCCGATGGTGCCGGCCACGTGCGTGCCGTGCCCGTTGCAGTCATCGGCGCTCCCGCCGTCCACCGCGTCGTAGCCGCTGGTGGCGCGGCCGCCGAAGTTGGTGTGGCCGAAGTTGATGCCGGTGTCGATGATGTACGCGCGCACGCCGGCGCCGGTGGGCGTGTAGATGTAGCTGCCGCCCAGCGGAAGCGCGCGCTGGTCGATGCGGTCCAGCCCCCACGTGGCGCCGCTCTGCACGGTGCTGGCTTCTACCGTGGCGTTCTGCTCGATGTAGGCCACCGAGCGGTTGTGCTGCAGCGCGTTCAGCTGGCCCTGGTTGAGCTCGGCCGCAAAGCCGTTGAGCGCGGCCGTGTACACGTACCGGGGGCTCACCCCCGCCACCGCGGCCACCGAGCGCGGATCCGCGCCCTCGTTGAGCACCACGATGTAGCTGCCGTCCACGCCGCGGCCGGCGGCTGCCGAAAGCAGCGGGGCGGCGCCGTCGTCATGCGTGGCGGTGGGCATGCTGCTCTGGTCGCCGCAGGCGGCCGCGGCGGCCAGCACGAGTACGGCAAAGGGGGTGAGGGTACGCTTGTTCAAGAGCTCCTCCAGCATGGAAACGTGTGGGCGCGGCGGATGTGCCGTGCCCGGGGGAGGCGAACGCCGGAGCGGCCGCCAGTGCGTTGACCGTGAACGCGGCCCGGGTCCGTGAACCCATGCGCATCCGTTGGTTTGAGTGCTCCCCGGTAAGGCACGCGCCGGACCATGTTCCACACAATCGTAACTACCCCTCCCGCAACCACTTGCAGTTTCATGACGCCGGACTGCGCGCCCGCCGTGGGGCGCAGGGCGGTGCAGTTGCACTGTTCTGGTTCACTCTGATGCGGGCCTGGGACGCCCCGGGAACGGGAGAGCCCCGCCGGATCGCGGGGATCCGGCGGGGCTCCATGGTTCCGGGTGCGGCCGCGGCTCAGAAGGCCGTGAACAGCAGGTGGTTGTTGACGGACTTGGCGCTGGTCACCACCGACTTGGTGCTGCCGTTGTACAGGGCGTCGCGCACCTGCTGCGGCGTGGCGCCGGGGTTGGCCTGCAGGTACAGCGCGGCCACGCCCACCACGTGCGGAGTCGCCATGCTCGTGCCGCTGATGGTGTTGGTGGCGGTGTCGCCGTTGTACCAGGACGACTTGATGCTGCTTCCGGGGGCGAACAGGTCCACGCAGTTGCCGTAGTTGCTGTACGACGCCTTGGCATCGCTGCTGGTGGTGGCGCCGATGGTGATGGCGTTGGCGACGCGCGCCGGCGAGTAGTTGCAGGCGTCCTGCGCGATGCCGAAGAAGTTTCCGTTCCCCGCCGCCACGACCACCGTGACGCCCGTGTTGATGAGCCGGTTGACGGCGTCGTCCACGGCGGTGCTGGCGCCGCCGCCCAGCGACATGTTGGCCACGGCCGGCTTGGTGTGGTTGGCCGCCACCCAGTCGATGCCCGCGATCACGCCCGCGTTGGTGCCGCTGCCGTTGCAGTCCAGCACCCGCACGCCCACCAGGGTTGCCGCCTTGGCCACGCCGTACAGCGTGCCGCCCACCGTTCCGGACACGTGGGTGCCGTGGCCGTTGCAGTCGTCCGCGGTCCCGCCGTCCACCGCGTCGTAGCCGGACACCGCGCGTCCCGCGAACTCGCTGTGGCTGAAGCGGATCCCCGTGTCGATGACGTACGCCCTGACGCCCAGCCCCGTGCCGGTGTAGCTGAACGTGCCCGAGAGCGGGAGCGCGCGCTGGTCGATGCGGTCGATGCCCCACGTGGCGCCGGTCTGAATGACGGAGGCCTGCACGGTGGCATTCGCCTCGATGTACTCCACGCTGCGGTTGTGCTGCAGCGCGTTCAGCTGCCCCGCGTTGAGTTCAGCCGCAAAGCCGTTGAGCGCGGCCGTGTACACGTACCGGGGGCTCACCCCCGCCACCGCGGCCACCGAGCGCGGATCGGCACCGTCGTTGAGCACCACGATGTAGCTGCCGTCCACGCCGCGGCCGGGGGCGGCCGAGAGCAGCGGGGCGGCGCCGTCGTCGTGCGCGGCGGTGGGCATGCTGCTCTGGTCGCCGCAGGCGGCCGCGGCGGCCAGCACGAGTACGGCAAGGGGGGTGAGGGTACGCTTGGTCACGAGTTCCTCCAGCATGGAAGGGTGGGCGCGGCGCGGCGCCGTGCCCGGGGGAGGCAGCGCCCCAAGCGCCGCCACGTCGGGTGACCGGGACCGATCCCCTTGTGCCATCCGGGTGCATCGGCCCGTCTGCTCCGGCCTCCAGCAAAGGCACGCGCCGGACCACAACCCACCCTGAGCAAACTTCTTTCCCGACAACTACTTGGGAAACAATCGCATCGGGAGGTGCGCCCGTGCTGAGGCGCGGCGCGGTGCACGTGCACCGTTCTGGTTCACCGGGCGGCGCCCCGGGCGCGCGCGGAGGCGAACGCGGGAGCCCCGCCGGATTCGCATCCGGCGGGGCTCCCGCGCAGGTCAGGACTGGGATTCGGACTCATCGTCCTTGGTCGTTCCTATTCCCTATTCCCTATTCCCTATTCCCTGCCGTTCAAAACGCCGTAAACAGCAGCAGATTCGGCGACCCCGTGCCGGCCGACGTCACCTTGCCCACCGTGGCGCCGCCCTCGATGGCCGCTTCCACCTGGGCCGGCGTGGCGCCCGGGTTGCCCTGCAGGTACTGCGCAATCACGCCTACCACGTGTGGCGTCGCCATGGACGTGCCGCTGATGGTGTTGGTGGCCGTGGCGCTGGTGTACCAGGCCGACTTGATGCTGCTGCCCGGCGCAAAGATGTCTACGCAGGTGCCGTAGTTGGAGTACGAAGCCTTCGCGTCGGTGCTGGTGGTGGCGCCCACCGTGATGGCCGTGGCCACGCGCGCCGGCGAGTACTTGCAGGCGTCGTCCTGGCGGCCGGCGCGGGTGCCGTTGCCCGCCGCCACCGCGTAGGTCACGCCCGCCGAGACGGAACGGCGCACCGCGTCGTCGATCGCCGTGCTGGCGCCGCCGCCCAGGCTCATGTTGGCCACCGCCGGCTTCACGTGGTTGGCCGTCACCCAGTCAATGCCCGCCACCACGCCCGAGGTGGTGCCGCTGCCGGCGCAGTCCAGCACGCGCACCGCCACGAGCTTTACGCCCTTGGCCACGCCGTACGTGGTGCCACCCACCGTGCCGGCCACGTGCGTGCCGTGCCCGTCGCAGTCGTCCGCGCTGCCGCCGTCCACCGCGTCGTACCCCGAAACCGCGCGGCCCACGAACTCCGTGTGGCCCAGCGTGATGCCGGTGTCCAGGATGTAGGCGTTCACCCCGGCGCCGGTGCTGGTGTAGGTGAAGCTGGTGCTGAGCGGCAGGTCGCGCTGGTCAATGCGGTCCAGCCCCCAGGTGGCGCCGGTCTGCAGGGTGGACTTCTCCATCGGGAGGTCCGCCTCGATGTACGCCACGTTGGAGTTGTGCTGCAGCGCGTTCAGCTGGCCGGCGTTCAGCGTGCCCGCAAAGCCGTTGAGCGCGGCGGTATACACGTAGCGCGGGCTCACCCCGGCCACGGCGGCCACGGAGCGCGGGTCGGCGCCGTCCTTGAGCACCACGACGTAGCGGCCGCTGGCGGACTGCGAAAGGACGGGCGCCTCGTCCACGGCGGCCGTGGGGGCCTGCCCGTCGGCGCAGGCGGCCAGGGCGATCATCGAGGCGAGTGCGAACGTGTTGCGCTTCATCAACGAGCTCCTCCGGAAGGTCGTTGGCGCGATGGCTCCCGAGGTGGAGCGGAATGCGCCGGTCGTGCGAACGATGTCTGTAAAGGCATCGTCCGGACCGCGGCGGCACGATTCCGCAAACCCCCTCCGGACATCATCTTGAGTTTTATTGTCCGAATAGGCGATGCACTGCTATGGTGCGGATAGGAACAGATGGCGCCCCGCGCGGGGCGGCGCACTCCGCGAGCCGTGCGCCCGGGGCGCCATCCGCGGCGCGCGCCCGGCGAACGGATGCGCCCCCGGCCCACGGACCGTCATCATCCACGAAAAACGGAGCCTGCGGTTGCTTGACACCCCCCGCCCGCCGGCCCAGTGTACCCCTTCGCACCGGATCCTTTTCCGCACGAGGGCAGCACACGCATGGCAGACCGCAGGCAGGACGCGCTCGACTACCACAGCCAGGGGCGCCGGGGCAAGATCGCCGTCGTTCCCACCAAGCCCGCCAGCACGCAGCGGGACCTTTCGCTGGCGTACTCGCCCGGGGTGGCGGAGCCCTGCCGCGAGATCGCCGCCAATCCCGAAGACGTCTTTCGCTACACGGCGCGCGGCAACCTGGTGGCGGTGGTGAGCAACGGCACCGCGGTGCTGGGGCTGGGCGACATCGGGCCGCTCGCCGCCAAGCCGGTCATGGAGGGCAAGGGCGTCCTGTTCAAGCGCTTTGCCGACATCGACGTGTTCGACCTGGAGGTGGCGAGCAAGAACGCGGACGACGTCATCCGCTTCTGCGAACTGCTGGAGCCCACGGTGGGCGGCATCAACCTGGAAGACATCGGCGCGCCGGAGTGCTTCTACATCGAAGAAACACTCAAGGAGCGGCTGGACATCCCCGTCTTTCACGATGACCAGCACGGCACGGCCGTCATCAGCGGGGCGGCGCTGCTGAACGCCATGGAGATCAGCGGCAAGAAGATCGACGAGATCACCGTCGTCTTCAGCGGCGCGGGCGCGGCGGCCATCGCCACGGCGGAGCACTACGTGTCGCTCGGCGTGCGCCGCGAGAACATCGCCATGACCGACAGCAAGGGCGTGATTCGCGCGGACCGCGGCAACCTGGACCGCTACAAGGGCCGCTTTGCCACCACGCGCGACCTGCACACGCTGGAAGAAGCGCTGCGCGGCGCCGACATGTTCGTGGGCCTGTCCGTGGCCGGGGCGGTCACGCGGGAGATGGTGGCGGGGATGGCGGACCACCCCATCGTGTTCGCCCTCGCCAATCCGGACCCGGAGATCCTGCCGGAAGATGTGCTCGCGGTGCGGCCGGACGCCATGGTGGCCACGGGGCGCACGGACTATCCCAACCAGATCAACAACGTCCTGGGCTTTCCCTTCATTTTTCGCGGCGCGCTGGACGTGCGCGCCCGCGCCATCAACGACGAGATGAAGATGGCGGCCACCCGCGCGCTCGCGGAGCTGGCCCGGCAGGACGTGCCCGAGGCGGTGGAAAAGGCGTACGGCGGCGAGCGATTCCGCTTTGGCCCCGAGTACCTGATCCCCAAGCCGTTCGACCCGCGCATCATGCTGTGGGTGGCGCCGGCGGTGGCGCAGGCGGCCATGGAAACGGGTGTGGCCCGCGTGCAGATTGACCTGGAGCACTACCGCGCGGAGCTGGACGCCCGCCTGGGCCGCGGCCGCGAGGTGATGCGCAACCTGATGCGCCGGGCCCGCAACGACCCGCGGCGCATCGTGTACCCGGAGGGGGAGAACGACGCCATCATTCGCGCCTGCGCGCTGGTGCTGGCCGAAGGGGTGGCGCGCCCCATCCTTCTCGGCCGCCCAGACGTGATCCGCGACCGCGCCGCCGCGCTGGGCGTTGCCATCGACGGCGCCGAACTGGTGGACCAGTGGAGCGAGGAAGCCCGCGAACGATACGCCCGCGACTTCTTCGGGCGGCGGCAGCGCAAGGGCGTCACGCTGGCGCAGGCCCGCGCGCGCATGCGGGAGCCGGTGTTCTTCGGCTGCATGATGGTGCTGGCCGGCGACGCCGACGGGCTGCTGGCGGGGGAAGACCTGTACTATCCGGAAACGATCCGCCCCGCGCTGGAAACAATCGGCACGGCGCCGGGCGTGCGCCGCGTGGCGGGGCTGTACATGATGGTGCTGCAGCAGGAAGTCGTCTTCTTCGCGGACACCACCGTGAACCCGGACCCGGACGCCGCCACCCTGGCCGACATCGCCCTGCTGTCCGCGGACTTCGTGCGGCGGCTGGGGATCGAGCCGCGGGTGGCGATGCTTTCGTACAGCAGCTTCGGGTCGGCGCGGGGGCCGGCGTCGGACAGGGTGGCCCGCGCCACGCAGATGGTAAAGGAGCGCGCGCCGGAGCTGGAGGTGGATGGCGAGATGCAGGCGGACACGGCGGTGATGGACGACTTCCGGCTCGAGAACTATCCGTTCACCTCGCTCCGGAACCGGCCCAACATCCTGGTCTTCCCCAACCTGGACTCGGCCAACATCGCCTACAAGCTGATGTGGAGAATGGGGGGCGCGGAGGCGTTCGGCCCCATTCTGCTGGGGATGGCGCACCCCATCCACGTGCTGCAGCGCGGGAGCGAGGCGGCGGACGTGCTGAACCTGACGGCGCTGGCCGTGGTGGACGCGCAGGAGCACGCCGGCCGCCGTGGCTGAGCCGGCCTACGCCGCGGGCGGCATGGTGGAGATCCACTACCTGCGCCCGCCGGACCGGGTGCAGGTGTTCCGCCAGGAGGTCGTGGATGACGACGGCACCGTCGTGGTGACGTACCTGGACGCCGCGCAGCTCAAGAAGCCGGTGACGGCGGGCGGGCGCGTGGTGCTGGAGCCGGGCGCGCCCGTGGTGTGGTTCACCTACCGCGGCGAGACGTGGCACGACGTCGGCCGCTTTCACCTGGCGGACGGCACGTTTACCGGCATCTACGCCAACGTGCTGACGCCGGTGCGCATGGCGGGCGCGCGGTGGGACACGACGGACCTGTTCCTGGACGTGTGGCTGGGTGCGGACGGCCACGTGGAGTTGCTGGACCGCGACGAGTTCCACGCGGCGGTGGCGCAGGGCGTGGTGTCCGCCGCCGATGCGGAGCGCGCGTTCACCGAGGCGGAGCGGCTGATCCAGGGCGCGCGGCAGGGCGCCTGGCCGCCCGCGCACGTGCAGGAGTGGACGCTGCAGCGGGCGCGCGCGGCGGTGGGGCCGGGCCGCTGAGGGGTGGGTGGGGATCCGGAGACGGAGGGGCTTGCCGGCGGAGCGAATGAATTCGCCGCAACAACGGCGGAAAGTCCCCCCAAACGGACGGGGGGACTTCACCAGCACGCGGGGGATGGACCGGTGCGAGGGGGCGGGTTCGGGGCGGCCCCCACCCGGGCCGGCACCACCGGCCCACCCTCCCCCAAAACGGACTGGGGGAGGGTTGTCGGGGCGGACCGCTC
>NZ_DASVTX010000206.1:0-4721 GCF_036387355.1 Longimicrobium sp. | reverse complement strand
GGGGGCCGGCCGTAGCGCCGCTTACGCCGGAAAAACGGCGTACGTGAAAATGCCTCCGCGCCTGGGCACGGAGGCACCCGCTGGCGCCTGCGACTGAAACACCGCCACCGGCACCGCCGTACGACGGGCGTCCGGTTTTGTTCTGCACCCAGGCCCATCCCGACATGCACGTCAAAGGATTCGCTTCCGTCTCGCTTATTACGCTCGTCCTGATCGCGCCCGCCGCCACCGCGCAGGGCCCGGTGCCCGACTCGTGTGTCGCGCGCATCGTGGAGTACGCTTCGCGCGCCAGGTCCGGCGCCGCGCCCGAGTATCTGCTGGATCTGCCAGCTGGCCCGGGGCGGCTGCTGTACTTTGGCGCCGTGCACAGCAGCGATCCCGCGGAGCCGCAGTTCGCCGCACTCCGCGCGCAGTGGGAGCGGGTGCGGCCCACGGTGGCGTTCTACGAAGGCCCGCCGCGCACCGAGGCCGCGACCGGGGACGAGACCATCCGGCAGTACGGCGAGTCCGGCTATGTCCGCTTTCTGGCCAGGGCAGGCGGGGCACGCATTGAGCGGCTGGAGCCCGATCCGCGGGACGAGGCGCGCTTTGTGGCCGCGCGCTTTCCGCTCGACCAGGTAAAGCTGTTCTACCTGCTGCGCGAGGCGTCGCGCCTTCGCGAGCGGCGTGGCCTGAACGAGACGCAGCTTCGCGAGGCGATGGATGCACTGCTGCCGCAGGTGGCGCAGCGCATTCCGGAGATCAGCGGGTTGATCACGAACACCGAGGAACTGCAGGCGGCATATCGCCGGTACTGGACGGCGCCGGCGAACTGGTGGGAGGCGCCGGCCGCGTGGTTCGATCCCTTGGCGAACTCCGCCGAGACGGGCGGCGTCTTTACCAACGACATCAACCGCGCGTCCAGCGAGTTCCGCAACCGACACATGGTGGAGGTGATTGCGCGCGAGGTCCGTCGCGGCGAGCGGGTGTTCGCGGTGGTGGGCCGTGACCACGTGCCCGCCCAGGCGCCCGCCCTGCGCTGCGCCCTGCGGTAGTTTCCCCGGCGGACTCGAAAGCGATGTGGGCGCCGGTACCGGATTGCGGCGGACGGGCCGCGGGGGATCAATCCTGCGGAAAGATGCCCTGTGCCCGCATCTTCTTCAGCAGGGCGGCGTTCGCCTTCGCGTCCCCGTCCAGGCGGAGCACCGTGCGGCTGATCGCCGTCGCGCGCGTTCCCGCGAGTGACGCCACGCGGGCGGCGGTCTGCATGTCGGGGCACTCCACCAGCACGGCGGGGCCGACGCGCACCCGGCGGGTGGCGGCGCACCAGTCGCGCACCTGCCGCGCCACGTTGTCCGGAACGGGAGAGCGCGACGCCGCACCCATTGCTTTCAGGATGCGGTCGGCGCCCAGGCCGTGCTCCACGCCCCGAAGAACCGATGCCCGGGTCAGGCGGAACAGCGCTCCCACCCCGCTGCCCAGGCGCTCCGCGTAGCGGCTGAACTCCGCCTCCAGCCGGGGCGCCGCGGCCAGAAAAACGATCTCGAAGTCGGGCTTCACCACGACGTCGCCCTCCGCCTGCGGCGCCAGCTGGAACTTGTCCGTGGCCCCGAGCAGGTAGCGGCCCACGGGGGTGAGCGCGAACGCCACGCCCCGCGGGCCCTGGCCCAGGCGCGCGCCGCCCAGCGGAGCCAGCCGGGTGCGCAGGAACTCCGTGAGCACCTGGGCCCACGCGTCCTCCCACCCCTCGCGGGTCGTGGGCGCGGGGGCGTACGAGTAGGCGTAGGCCCGCGGGCGGGGCTGCGATTCCAGCGCCAGCAGCGGGTTGGCGGCTTCGCCCTGGTGCAGCGCCCACTCTTCCAGGTCCATCATCCCCTGCGCGGGCACCGCCAGAAAGGCGGCGGCCAGCGGGGCACGCAGGTCCAGCGTCTCTCCGACGGAAAACGGGAACCAGATGCCGAAGTAGTCCAGCGTTCCGCTGTCCTGGCCCGACGCGGCGGGGTTCAGCTGCCGCGACTCGCGGAGCACATCCACCACCTGCCGGATGCGCTCGTGTTCGGGGCGGGCCAGCCACTTCCGCCCGGCCGCGGTGGGCGCGAAGTGATAGCGGTCGCCGGCCTTTGCGATCGACGCCATCCCCAGCGCCTGGAGCATGCGCGCGGCCGAGCCGAGCCGCACCTCCGCCCGGCCCGCATCCTCCGCGGACTCTTTCGTGTCCTCATCCTCGTCTTCGTCCGCGCCGAGAAGGAAGTCCTCGGCCCAGCGCGGAACGGAGGCCAGCCGGGGCGCCATGGCGCGGAGCGAGCGCACGTACATTCGCCCGTTGGTGCCGCGCACGGGGATGGGCTCGGCGGCGGCCTCCACCAGCATCACCGTCATGTCCGACACGCGGAACGCATCCTCCCACGTTTCCGTCGCCACGACGGGCGCAGGCGGCGGGGACGGCGGACCGAGGCGCCGGGCGATCGCCGGGAGCACGCCCAGCGTGGGCTCCAGCGCCTCGTCATGCATCGAGACGAAGATCAGCTCGTACCGCAGCCCCGCGGCCAGCGCGGCGGCACGCGTCTGCGGCGTGTCCTTCGCCAGCAGCTCTCCCACCGTGCGCAGGGGGACGCCGGCGGGGAGCGTGCTCAGCCGCTTGACCAGCGTGTGCAGCGCCGTGATCAGGGGAGCCGACGTCAGGTGGGGCTTTACGGCGTACGGCCGGCGGGCGTTCTCCCACTTCAGCGCACCGGAACCGGTGCCGGCCGCGAGAAACTCGTTGACCCACGCCACCGACGACACGGCGGACGCCGTCGTCTGGCGGTCGTACCACCCTCCGAACCCGTGTTGGCGGACCAGGTCGCCCATTTCGGTCAGGCTGAACTGGTCCTGCAGGTATCGCTCTTCCAGGCGGCCCGTGGGGCCGTGCAGCGGGTGAAGGCGGTGCATGGCGCGCAGCGCCGCCAGCAGGTCGCGCAGTTCCGGCGCGTGCGGAAAGTTGGTGCCCCGCGGCCCCGGGCGGCTGATGAACCCCGCCGCGACCAGCTCGTCTTCCATGCCGTCCAGCAGGCCGGGCGCCGCGGCGATCCCGGGCGTGATCTGCAGAAACGCCCGCCGGGCCCGGGGCGAGAGCGTGTCCCAGCGGGGCAGTTCGGGGAGGATCCGGGTCCAGTCCAGTGCGGCCAGCTTCATGGGTCAGATGTCGCGCGGGTCGGCGATGCGGTAGGCGTAGCCCTGCTCGCACAGAAACAGCTGCCGCTTGAGGGCGAACTCCTGCTCCGTGGTGTCGCGGCTCACCAGGGTGTAGAAGTGCGCCTGGTTGGCGCCGCGCTTGGGGCGCAGAATCCGCCCCAGCCGCTGCGCCTCCTCCTGCCGCGAGCCGAAGGTGCCGGAAACCTGGATGGCCACGGACGCGTCCGGCAGGTCCACCGCGAAGTTGGCCACCTTGCTCACCGCCAGCACGGGAATGCGGCCCTCGCGAAAGTCCCGGTACAGCACGTCGCGGCGGCGCTGGCCGGTGCTCCCGGTGAGCACGGGAATGCCCAGCTCCTGGGCGATCGCGTTGATCTGCTCCACGTACAGCCCGATCACGAGCGTTGGCTCATCCGGATGCCGTTCCAGGATGCGCCGGATCACGTTCACCTTGTCGGGGTTCTCGCTCGCGATGCGGAACTTGTCGCGCTCCTCCGCCACGGCGTACGGCATCCGCAGCGACTTGGGGAGCGGCACGCGCACCTCGGTGCACTCCGCCGTGGCGATCCACCCCTGTCCCTCCAGCACCTTCCACGGCACCTCGGCCTTCTTGGGGCCGATCAGGGCAAAGACGTCGTCCTCGCGCCCGTCCTCGCGCACCAGCGTGGCGGTGAGCCCCAGGCGGCGGCGGGCCTGCAGGGCGGCGGTGACCTGAAAGACGGGCGCGGGGAGGAGGTGCACCTCGTCGTACACGATCAGTCCCCAGTCGCGCGAATCGAACAGCTCCAGGTGCTTGAAGGCGGCGTCCTTGCGGTCGCGGTGGGTAAGGACCTGGTAGGTGGCCACGGTCACGGGGCGCACGTCCTTGGCCTGTCCCGTGTACTCGCCCACCTGGTCCTCATGCAGGGTGGTCTTGTCGAGCACTTCGCGGATCCACTGGCGCACGGCGGTCACGCTGGTGGTGAGCACCAGGGTGGAGCTGCCCACCCGCGACATGCACTCCATGCCCACCACCGTCTTGCCCGCGCCGCAGGGGAGCACCACCACGCCGCTGCCGCCCCGCTCGCTGCCGCCGGCGTGAAAGGCGCCCGCCGCATCGTTCTGGTACGCGCGCAGATGAAAAGGCTCGCCCGCGCGGGTGACGGGGAGCATGGAGATGGGGAGCGGCTCGCCGGGGGTGTAGCCGGCCAGGTCTTCCGCGGGCCAGCCGGCCTTGACCAGCGCCAGCTTCAGCCGGCCGCGCTCGGCCGGGGGAACGCGGAACGACGTGGGCGAAAGCCGCTCGCCCAGGTGGGGCGCCACGCCGCGCACCCGGCCGATCTCCTCCGCCAGTTCCGGCTCGTCCGCGGCGAGCACCAGGCCGTCCGCGTCGCGCGCAAGCTGCAGGCGGCCGTAGCGCGTGGCGGCGTCGCGGATGGACGCTTCCACCACGGGCGGAACGGGATACTTGGCGTACTCGCGCAGGGCGGCGAGGATGTCGTCGGGCGGGGTGCCCGCGGCGCAGGCGTTCCACACCGAGAGCGGGGTGATGCGGTAGGTGTGCACGTGCTCGGGCGACTTCACCAGCT
>NZ_DASVTX010000205.1:0-3729 GCF_036387355.1 Longimicrobium sp. | reverse complement strand
GCGCGACCGAAGAATCCCGCGCCACCGCATCCCATGCACGCCCGGTTGCGCGCCGCGCTCGGACGCTGCGGGTGCGGCGGGAGAGGCTGGAGCACGCCGCGCCGGACCGGGCGCGGCGGATGCTTCGGTCCGGGATTCTTCAGTCGCGCAGGAACGCGGTGCCGGGGAAAGCGCGGCGCACGCTCCTTCAGAATGACGTCCCCGGCTCCGGCGCGATGAGCGGGCAAGGAGCCGCCCCCGCTGGACGCGGCACGCCGCGCCGGGCTAGTTTGCGGGCAGCGGAGGGAACGCGTGATCGCGATGATGATGGCGGGGCTGCTGGGCGCGTCGCCCGCGCAGACCCCTGGAATTCTGCTGGAGCGCCGGCTCGCGGAGTCGGTGCCGCTCGCCGTGGGCGACACCGTGCGCGTGCGCGCGCTGGCGGGAAGCGCGCAGCCGCGCCCGTTCGTGGTGCAGGGCGTGTTCGAGCGCGCGGCGGACCCCAACCGCATCGCGCGCAACGACTTTGAAGTCCGCATGCACCTCCCGGACCTGGAAGCCATGCTCCCCGCACAGGACCGCGTGGACCGCTTTGCCGTGGTTCTGCGACCCGGCGCGGACGCCGATTCCGCCGCGCGGTGGATCGAGAGCACGGCGTTCGGCACGCGCGCGTACGGCAGCGCCGCGCTGGCCGAGCAGACCAGCGCCACCTTTCGCGTCGTGTCGCGCTTTCACGACGCCATCGGCATCGTCACCATCCTGGCCAGCGCCATCTTTCTGCTCTGCGTCATGATCATCCGGGTGGATGAACGCAAGCGCGACATGGGGATGCTGCGGCTGATCGGGGTGAGCCGGGGGACGGTGTTCCGCGCCATCGTCCTGGAGGCCATCGGCATCGCCGTGATCGGCTCGGTCATGGGCGGGCTGCTGGGGATGCTCGTGGCGCGCATTGTAAATGCCTACTACGCCAGCGTGTACGACACCACGCTCAAGTTCGCCCTGGTCACGCCGCGCATCGTGATGCTGGCGGCGGCGCTGGGGCTGGTGCTGGGTGCCACGGCCGGCGTGCTGGCGGCGTGGCGGGTGGTGCGCGTGGCTCCGCAGAAGCTGGGGCAGCGGTGATCGTATCCGCCTTTCTGCGCTCGCTCTTTCGCCGGGGCGGGCGCACCGCGCTGGCGCTGGCGGGAATCGCGGTGTCGGCCGCGCTGCTGCTGGACATGACCATGCTCGCCTCGGGCCTCACCGGCTCGTTCGGCGAACTGCTGGGCGTGAGCGGCTACGCCATCCGCGTGACCCCGCGCGGCAGCCTGCCCTTCGACAGCGAGGCGGGGATCGCGGGGGGCGACGAGGTGGGGCGGCGGATCGGCGCGGTGCCGGGGGTGCGCGCCGTGGCCCCGGTGCTGGGGGCGCAGCTCTACCTGGCCCGCGGCGACAGCGCGGGCGAGCCGCTGTTCACCACCGGCGTGGACCCCGCCTCCCAGTTTCTGTACCGCATCACCTCCGGCACCGCGCCCGGCCCCGGCCAGGTGGTGCTGAGCGAGCCGCTGGCGCGCGACGAGGGGCTGGGCGTGGGCGACACCATCCGCCTGGCGTCGGACCTGGACGTGTCGCTGGGCCGCGCGCGGCAGACGCGGGCGTGGCGGGTGGCGGCCGTGGCCGACTTTCTGTACGACTACGCGGGCCAGCGCTCCGTGGCCATGCCCATCGCCGACGTGCAGCAGGTCACCGGCCGCACGGGCGAGGTCTCGCTGTTCGGCGTGGCGGCGGACGCGGGGGTGGACGACGGCGACGTGGCGAAGCGGATCAGCGCGGTGGTGCCCGAGGTGTCGACGTACTCCACGCGCGAGCTGATGGCCGAGATGGACAAGCGCCTGCTCTACTTTCAGCAGCTGGCGACCATCCTGGGGAGCATTGCGCTGGCGGTGACGGCGCTGCTGATTTCCACCATCATCACCATCGGCGTGCGGGAGCGGTTCGGCGAGATCGCCACCCTTCGCGCCATCGGCGTGCGGCGGCGGCGGGTGATGCTGGCCATCGTCACCGAGGGGCTGGTGCTGGCGGGAGCGGGATGCCTGATCGGGCTTCCGCTGGGGCTGTGGATGGCGGGCCGTCTGGACCGCATCCTCCTGTCCTTTCCCGGCATTCCCGCGAAGATGACGTTCTTTGCCTGGGACGCCGGCCGCGTGGCGCTGGCGATGGCGATCGTGATCGCGGTGGGCGCGCTGGCGGGGCTGGTTCCCGGGTGGAACGCCGCCCGCACCGCCCTGGGCCGCGCCCTGCGCGAAGAAGCCGAATAGCCGCGCCACTTTCGTACTTTCGTACTTTCGTACTTTCGTACTTTCGTACATCGCACTCACGCACCCAGCACCCACGCACTCTCCTTTTGTCCTCCGTCATTGAAGCCCGCGGGCTGCTGAAGGAATACCCGTACGAGTCCGACGCCGTGCGCGCGTTGCGCGGCGTGGACCTCACCGTGGCGCGCGGCGAGCACGTCGCGGTGGTGGGGCCGTCCGGGTGCGGCAAGAGCACGCTGCTCAACACGCTGGCGGGGATCGAGCCGCCCACGGCGGGAACGGTGTCGCTGCTGGGCGAATCCATCTACGCGCTGGACGAGGGGCGCCGTTCCGCGCTGCGGCTGCGCAAGGTGGGCTTCATCTTTCAGCGCTTTCACCTGCTCTCCGTGCTCACCGCGTCGGAAAACGTGGAGCTGCCCATGGCGGAAGCGGGAATGGCCCGGCGCGAGCGGCGCGACCGCGCGCGCGAACTGCTGGACTACGTGGGGCTGGGCCACCGCCTCACGCACCGCCCGCCGCACCTGTCCGGCGGCGAGCAGCAGCGCGTGGCCATCGCGCGGGCGCTGGGCAACCGGCCGGAAGTGATCTTTGCGGACGAGCCCACCGGCGAGCTGGACCGCCGGACGGGCGACGAGATCATCAGCCTGTTCGAGCGATTGAACGCCGACGGCGCCACGCTGGTCATCGTCACGCACGATCCGCACGTGGCGGAACGGGCGCGGCGGCGGGTGGAGATGGCGGACGGGCTGATCGTGGCGGACCACGGCGGCGGCGCGCGTCCCGGTTCGCGCACGAGCGGGGAGGAGACGCGCGGATGATGCGTATCCACCGGATTCCCGTGCGGACGGCGGCGGCTTCCGTGCTGGCCGCGGCCCTCGCCATCTCCGCCGCGGATGCGCAGTCCGCCGCGCCGGTGATGCTGGACGGCGCGTTCGACGAGTGGAGCGCCGCCCCCGTGGTCGTATCGGACCCGGCGGACGCGCCCGCGCCCTATGCCGACGTGCGCGAGGTGCGGGTGCGCGACGACGCCGAGGGCGTGTACCTGATGCTGGTGCTGGAACGCCCCGTGTCGCTGCAGGCGCTGGACGGAACGCTGCAGCTGGTGATGAACACGGACGGCGAGGCGGCGACCGGGTGGGCGGAGGCGGGGATGCGCGGCGTGGACGCCGTGGTGGAGTTTTCTCCCCGCACGCCCAACGGACAGCTCGCGGGCGTGTCCCTGCGCGCGGCGCGCCGGCCGGGCGAAGCGCCCCAGGAGCGGCCCGCGACGGACGCGGGGGTCATCATGTCGCCCACCCACGCGGCGCAGCGGTTCGAGATCCGGCTGCGGCGCGGTGAACCCTTCCGCTTCGGCCGGCGGCTGGCGGCGCGCTTCGTTGCCCGCGGCCGTGGGGACGCGGTGGTGGACCGGACGGAGGTGTTTTCCGCTCCGCTGCCTCCCGGCGAGCCCCGCCCC
>NZ_DASVTX010000204.1:0-9212 GCF_036387355.1 Longimicrobium sp. | reverse complement strand
CTCGGCGGAATCGGTCGTCGTCGTCGCCGCCAGCACGGGCGGGCCGCGCGCCCTCACGGAAATGATCCCCCGCCTGCGGTCGCCGCTGGGCGCGGCCGTGCTCGTGGTGCAGCACATGCCGCCGCGCTTCACCCGCACGCTGGCGGAGCGGCTGGACGGCATGGGCGGGCTTCCCGTGAGCGAGGCGGTGGACGGGGAAACGGTGCGCCCCGACCACGTGTACCTGGCGCCGGGCGACTTTCACATGCGGGTGGTGCGCGACGGGCGCGGGGTGCGCATTGCGCTGGACCAGGAGCCCACGGTGTGGGGCGTGCGCCCGGCCGCGGACCCGCTGTTTCGCAGCGCGGCGGAGGTGTTCGGCGCGCGCACGGTGGGCGTGGTGCTCACGGGGATGGGCAAGGACGGCGCGGAGGGTCTGCGCGAGGTGGTGGCTGCCGGCGGCCTGGGCATCGCGCAGGACCGCGAAACCTCCGTCATCTTCGGGATGCCCGCCGCGGCGGCCCGCAGCGCGGACCAGGTGCTGCCGCTGGACCGCATCGCCGCCGGGATCGAGCGCGGGGTGGACGCGCGCGGCGTCGCGCTGAACGCCACGGAGGCGCGGTGAGCGCGGCGGACGCGGTGCTGGACTTTCGCGGCTGGCTGGCGCGCGGCGAGGGGGTGCAGGTGGTGGCTTTTCGCCTGGGCGGCGAGCTGCACGGCTGCGACATCCGCCTGGTGGACGAGGTGGTTACGAAGCAGCGCATTCACCCGCTCCCCGACGTGCCCCCGCACCTGCTGGGGGTGATGCTGCTGCGCGGTGAAATGGTGCCGGTGGTGGACGTGTCGGCCGCGCTGGGGCTGCCGCTGACGGCGGAGCGGCCGCCGGTGCTGGTGGCCGGGCTGGGAGAAACGCGCGTGGGGGTTGCGGTGGACGCGGTGTTCGAGGTGATGGACGTGGCGGCCGAAACGCTGCGCCCCGCGCCGTACACCGGCGGCGACCGCGACGCGTACGTGGTGGCGGTGGCCCGCGTGCCGGCGGGACTGGTGACCCTGATTGACCTCGCGGAGATCCTTCGCGAGCGGACCACGCTGGAACCCGGGGAGCAACCGTGAGGAACGTGCGTCAGGCGGCGGTGCCGCAGGTGCAGCTGGTGACCTTTCAGGTGGGGGGCGAGGAGTTCGGGCTGGACGTGTTTTCCGTCCACGAGATCCTTCGCTACCAGGCGGTCACGCCGGTGCCCCGCGCGCCCGCCTTTGTGGAAGGCGTGCTGGACGTGCGCGGCGCCGTGGTGCCGGTGGTCGACCTGCGCCGCCGCTTTGAGGTGGCCGGGGTGGCGTACACGGACGAGACGCGCATCGTGCTGGTGGACTTCGCGGGCGAGCGGCTGGGGCTGGTGGTGGACAGCGTCACGGAGGTGCTGCGCGCGCCGGAGACCGCCGTGTCCGCGCCGCCGGCCTACATCCGCGGGCTGGCCGCGGAGTTCATGCGCGGCATCGTGCGGCACGACGGGCGGCTCATCATCCTCATGGACCTGGAGCGCATCCTGAGCAGCGAGGAGCGCATTGCGCTGGAAGCGGCCCTGGCGCCGGCGGCGGGCGAGGCGGACGCGGGCGCATGACCACCCGGGAGTGGCTGGACGCGATGGAGGCCCGCTTTGTCCGCATCGACGGCGAGCTGGGCAAGGTGGCCGCGGGGGACCGTGAGCGCATCCGCGGCGAGATCGTGGGGCTGTTCCGCGAAACGGAAACGGCGCTGGAGGATCTCACCGCCTTCAAGGAGCGCATCCGCGGGCTGGTGGAGCGCTACAAGCAGCTGCCCGCCCCCGCCGCCGCGGCGCCGCAGCAGGCGCTGGTGAGCGACCACATCGGCAGCAGCACGTACATCGAGCGGGGGTGGAGCGCCATCGCCAGCGGCGACGCCAAGCGCGCCGTCAAGGAGCTGGAGCGCGCGCTGGAGCTGGCCCCCAACGATCCGCACGCCGAAAGCCTGCTGGGGTGGGCGCAGATGCTGCGCGAGCAGTACGACGACGCGCTCATGACCTACTACAAGGTGATGATGCGCGATCCGGAGAACGCGCTGGCCCGGGTGAACCTGGGCTACATCTGCCTCAAGAAGGGGATCTTCGGCGAGGCGATCGAGCACCTGTCGCGCGCCATCCGCCAGGAGGGCGACCGCAAGGCGCAGCTATACGCCCACTTCTACATGGGCCTCGTGTACCTGGAGCGCGAGATGTTCGAGGACGCGCGCGGCTTCTTTCACAAGGCGCTGGAGCTGGGCCCCAACATGCTGGAATCGTGGTGGGAGATCGGGCGGACGTACTACCTGGAAGGGAACGAGGAGGGCGCCGCCGATGCCTGGAGCCGCGGGCACCAAGCCAACCGCTTCAACCTGTGGGGCGAGCGATGCGGCAAGGCGCTGGCCCAGTTGAACGCGGGCCAGCCCGTGTCGTTTGAAACCTGACTACGCGGCTTGACATTCCACGAACGCGGCGCCTCTTCTCCGGCGCCGCGTTTTTTTGTCCCTGCCCCGGGCGCCTCCCGCGCGGAGTTTCCGCTTTCTGTTCCGCCGCTGGCGCGATGGTAACGCCCTGCGCCCGCAAGGCGCCACGTGTGGTACCGGCGAGTCCAGAGTGTGTTTTTCCCCTTGCGCGTTCCATCCACTTTGGTGATCGTTGATCCGTACAAACGAAACGGAGATGACGATGAACCTGCACAGATCGATCAAGTCCGCCCGGCACGCCGCCGACCGGCCGCTCTTCCCCGGGCCTGTGGCCTGCAAGTACCGCCGCCCGCGTCCCGAGCCGTCGGAAGAGGTGTTCCGTGACACGTTCCTCGCCGCGTTCTGGGATGCTTGGCCGCTGGAGATCGACGACGTGTTCCCGGCGAATCAGACGGCCGGTGTCGACCTGTCTCATGCTTCGACGGGGGAGGACCACCCCGCGGACCCGTGCTGCGAAGGCGCGGGCGCATGGCGGGTTGGAACGGTGGCGACATGAACCTGCGCACGCTGGCCGGATCCGCCCGGCACACGCTGCCCAAGCCGCTCTTCAACGCTCCCGTGGTCCGGAGGTACCGCCCGCCGCAGCCGCAGATCTCCGAAGAGGAGTTTCGGCTCGGACTGCTCGCGGGGGCAGAGGCATTGCGGGGGCTCAACTTGGACGACGTTTTTCCCGCGAACCAGACAGCCCATGTCGAAGTACGTGATTGACACCCAGCTGCTGGTCCGGGCGTCGCGGTCCGAAGAAGACGCGGATCGGTATCGCAGTTTCGTGACGACGTACTCGCCCTCGATCTACCTGTGCTCCGTCGTTGCCCAGGAGCTGCTGGCGGGATCGCGCCTGCACGAAAACCGGGAGATGCTGCGGAGGTACATCGAACCCTTCGAGAGGCGAAGACGAACCGTGGCGCCGACACACTGGGAGTGGCGCCGGGCGGGAACGGTGTTGAACGGGCTGCGGAAGCAGGGGTACACGATCACGTCCGCGTTCACGAACGACGTCCTGATCGCCTGCACGGCCAACCAGATCGGGGCGGAGGTCATTCACGACAACTTCCGCGACTACCACGCCATCCAGCAGCTGGTCCGGTTCCGGCACCGGACGGGGTACCCGACCCGCGAAGCGCCTCCTCGCCCTCCTGCTCCAGAGTAAGGGACGGGCACGCCTCGCCTTCCTGATCGCCGCGCTGCTCTCGTTTCTGCCGTCCGCCACGCGGGCGCAGCAGGGTGCGTACGAAGCGCTCCGCTCGGGCGGGGTGACGGTGCTGTACGCGCCGCGCCACGCGGTGCTGGCGCGCGAGGCCGCCGCGCAGGCCCGCACCCCCGTTCCGCTTCCCGGCTTGGGTCCGGCGGCGGCGGCGGACAGCACGGTGATCGTCCTGGCGCCGAACCCGGCCGCCTTCTCCGCCGCGACGGGCGGACAGGTGCCGGAGTGGGCCGGCGGCGTCGCCATTCCGCACCTGCGGCGCATCGTGATCCCCGCGTATCCGCTGCCCGGCGTGGACCGGCGGCAGGCGGACGCCATTCTGCGGCATGAACTGGTTCACCTTGCGCTGCACGAGCGCCTGCCGCGCATTCCGCGGTGGTTCGACGAGGGGTACGCGGAGGTCGCGTCGGGAAGCTGGGACGCGTCCGAGGCGTGGGCGCTTCGCCTGGCGTTCCTCACCGGGCGCGCGCCGCCGCTGGATTCGCTGGCGCTGGACTGGCCGACGGACGCGGCGGACGCGCGCCTCGCCTACCTGCTGAGCGCGACGGCGGTGGACCACCTGCGGCGCCGCACCGGCGAGCGCGGCTTTGCGCTGCTGCTCCGGAACTGGCAGGCCAGCGGATCGCTGGAAAGCTCCATCCGCACCACCTTCGGCATGACGTCGGCACAGCTGGAAGACGAGTGGGCGGCGGACGTGCGCTCCCGCTACGGCTGGCTTTCTCTGGCGGCCAGCATGGGGTTCGTGTGGGCGCTGGCGCTCGTCCTCGCGCTGGTGGCGTGGATCCCGCGGCGCATGCGCAACCGCGCGCGCGTGGCGGAAATGGAAAAGGAATACCGCATGCTTCCGCCGCCGCGCGCGGATTGGGATACGGTCGACTACCCGATCGCGTTCGCGCACGACGAGAAGTAGCCGCCGCAGAGTCGGTTGACCCATGTGGGCGCGGGCCGGCAAAAGAGGTGAGGCACGCCGGCCCCGGTGCGCGGGACCATGTGTGTCAGGCTTGTCTCAGCTTTCCACCCGGCCGGTGGTGTGCGATTCGGGTCAACGTGTTGCGCCGCAGCGGCTTGTGCTCCGGGGCCGGGAGTGGAACCGGGGTTGCCTTGAGGGAAGGGCGTGAACTCAGTCGAACCCATCGGCACTGCACCCATACAGACCCATGACACCTCACGGCAAGCAGCTCGTCCAGGAAAGCTGGGCCAAGGTCATGCCCATCAGCGAAGTGGCGGCCGGCCTGTTCTACGGCCGCCTGTTCGAGTTGGACCCGTCGCTGCGCCCCCTGTTCAAGGGCGACATTACCGAGCAGGGCAAGAAGCTCATGCAGACCCTGGCCGTGGTGGTGAAGGGCCTCGACAACCTGGACGGGCTGGTGCCCGCGGTGGAGGCGCTGGGCCGGCGCCATGGCGGATACGGCGTGCAGGACAGCCACTACGACACGGTGGCCGCCGCGCTGCTGTGGACGCTGGAAAAGGGACTGGGCGACGACTTCACCCCCGCCGTGCGCGACGCGTGGGTGGAGGCGTACACCATCCTGGCCACGGTGATGAAGCGCGCGGCCGCGGGCCAGTCGGGGCTTCCGCCCACCGTTCCTGTGGCCGCCGTGCCCGGACAGGTGTCGCCCGCCGCGAACTGACCGCGTTTCCACCGGACGCCCGGCCCCGGCCCGCCCCGCGGCGGGCCGGGGTTGGTTTTTCGCGTCCGAGCCTTTACTTTTTCGCCATGCCCAGACCCGAGCCTACCCGCACCCGAGCCCGCGGCGCCACGGCGCCCGCTCCCGCCGTTCGCGACACGGAAACCAGCCTTCGCTTCAGCATGCTCAACGGCGTGCTGCTGGCGGCGGGGCTGCTGGCCATCATCGCCGGCTTTGTTTCGCTGGCGGGAACGAGCACGGTGGCGGCGCCGCTGCTGCTGGTGCTGGGCTTCGCGGTGCTGGTGCCGCTGGGCATCATCCTGTAGTCCCACGCGCGATTAGCTCAGCTGGTTAGAGCACCGGTTTTACACACCGGGGGTCGGGGGTTCGAATCCCTCATCGCGCACTGCAATCAGGCCCGACACGCACGACGTGTCGGGCCTGGTTGCGTTATATCCCCCCGCCGTCGCGCGCGCCGGACGGGGCTCCGCCTTGCGGGAGGCACCGCCGCGGGCGCATGGTTGTTTCCCGGGCGGGCCACCCGCGCCCGTCCAGCCAACCGCCGACCCCGCTGCTCCCGATGAACGACGACGAGTTTTCCCAGCCGGACCCCATGGACGACGACACGGAGTCCGAGGTGGACGCCTTTCTGCGCGAACTGCAGCGCGATCGCCAGGAGCAGGGCGGGCTGGAGCCGCTGATTGAGACGGTGGGCGAGGCGCTGGAGGAGGACGGCTACTCGTTCACTCTCAACCCCGAGGGCTCCGGGCTCAACCTGTCCATCCACGGCACGCACGCGGTGTACACCGTCTTCTTCTTCCCCAACGAGGAGTCGCGGGTGCTGCGGGGATACGTGCGCTGCCCGTTTCTGGTGCCGGCGGAGCTGCGCGGGCCCATGGCCGAGGCGCTCACGCGGGCCAACTACGGTCTGCCGCTGGGCAACTTTGAGATGGACATGAGCGACGGCGAGGTGCGGTTCAAGACCAGCGTGGACGTGGAGGGCGGCCGCCTGGTGCCGCTGATGGTGAGGAACATGCTGGGCGCGAGCATGTCCGTGTGCGACCGCTATTATCCAGCGTTCATGCGCGTGATGCACGCCGGCGACGAGCCGGCGGACGCCATCGCGCGGGTGGAGCAGTGGTGACGGTGCGCCCCGGTCATCCGCGCACGGGGCGCTGACCCATGCGCCAGTTTCGCGACGCGGCGGGTGCCGACTGGACGGTGTGGGAGGTGGTTCCGGTGGATGCGCGCCTGCTGGAGCGCCGCGGCATTGCGCCCACCGACCAGTACGGCGGCCCGGACCGCCGCGGCGAGGGGAGCCGCGCGCTCAAGGGCGGATGGCTCGCCTTTGAGAGCGGGAGCGACAAGCGGCGCCTGGCCCCGGTTCCGCCGGGGTGGATGGAGTGCCCGGACGACGAGCTTCGCGACATGCTGGGCCGCGCCGCGCCCGTCCGCCGCCGCCCCGCGCCGTAGCGCGCCCCCATCCCTTTCGCGTCATCCACGGAGCGGCGGCCCGCGCGGCCGCCGTCCGGCATCCAGGAGCAGAGAGTGCCCGTCGCCCGTCCCGCCACTGCCCCCGAAGGCGTGTACCCCGTCCCCGCCGGCCCCAGCCCGGCGGAGCGCACCGCCCTGCGCGTGCTGCAGGCCGGCGCGCTGCTGGTGGTGCTGAGCGCGTCCACCTACAAGGTTTTTGAGCTGGACCGCTTCTTCGTGCCCAAGGAGCTGGTGCTGCACGGGACGGGGCTGGTGGCGGGGATCCTTACCCTGGGCGCCATCCGCCGCATCCGCGGCACCCGTGTGGACGTGCTGCTGCTGGCCTTTCTGCTGCTGAGCGCCGTATCGGCGCTGCTGGCCACCAACGTGTGGCTGGCCATGCGCGCCGTGGCGGTGACCGCGTCGGGGCTGGCGGTGTTCTGGGCGGCGCGCGGGGTGCGCGAGGCGGGGCTCGCCCGGCCCCTGCTCACGGCGCTTTCCGTTGCGGTGGTCCTGGGGGCGGCCACGTCGCTGGCGCAGACGTACGGCGTGCGCACGGACTGGTTCTCCATGAACCGCGCGCCGGGCGGCACGCTGGGCAACCGCAACTTCATCGCGCACCTGGCGGCGTTCGGGCTGCCGCTGGTGCTGCTGAGCGCGCTGCGGGCGTGGCGCGGGGCGGGGTACGCCATCGGCGCGGTGGCGGTGGCGCTGGTGACGGCGTCGCTGGTGCTCACCCGCTCGCGCGCGGCCTGGCTGGCGTTCGGCGCGGTGGCGCTCGTGTTCGCCTTCAGCATGCTGGCGTCGCGGCCGCTGCGGCGGAACGGGCGCACGTGGCTGCGCGGCGCGGGAATCCTTCTCGTCGCCGGCGGGGGGGTGGCGGCGGCACTCACGCTGCCCAACACGCTGCGGTGGAACAGCGAGAACCCGTACCTGGAATCGGTGAAGGGGGTGGCCAACTACCAGGAGGGGAGCGGGCGCGGGCGGCTGATCCAGTACCAGCGGTCGCTGCGGATGGCCGTCTTTCACCCCCTCCTGGGCGTGGGGCCGGGGAACTGGGCGGTGCGCTACCCGGAGTACGCGGCGCGGCGCGACCCGTCCATGGACCCCAACACGGCGGGGGCGACCTCCAATCCCTGGCCCAGCAGCGACTGGGTGGCGGTGGCGGCGGAGCGCGGCTTCGTCGCCCTGGGCGTGCTGGCGCTGGCCTTTGCGGGGCTGGCCATCGGCGGGCTGCACCGGCTGATCCGGGCGCGCGACGCGGACGAGGCGCTGGGCGCGGCGGCGCTGCTGGCCACGCTGGTGGCGGCGAACGTGGCGGGCGCGTTCGACGCCGTGCTGCTGCTCGCCCTTCCCAGCCTGCTGGTGTGGGCCACGCTGGGCGCGCTCTGGTCGCCCGAGCCGGACGGGCGGCAGGCCATCTCGCTCCCCGTGCGCAGGCTGGCGCTGGTGTTCGCGGCGCTTGCGGCGGGGGCGGGCGCCGTGCGCAGCGGCGCGCAGCTGGCGGGAATGGGACTGTTCGCCACGCGCGGCGACACGGCCTCGCTGCGGCGCGCGGCGCAGCTGGACCCCGGCAACTACCGCATCCGGCTGCGCCTGGCGCGGTCCGGCGGCAGGCGCGCGGAGCGGTGCGAGCACGCCCGCGCGGCCCGCGACCTGTATCCCAACGCCGCGGCCGCCCGGGCGGCGGCCGCGCGCTGTCCCCGCAAGGAGCCATGACCGACCGCGATCCCTTCCGCGCCGTCTCGCGCGACGACGGCCAGGACGACGACCGCACGCTGCTGTGGGAGCCCGGGCCGCGGGTGCAGCCGTCCGCCCCGGCCCCGGTCATCGGCGAAAAGCAGCCGAAGCGCAGGCGGGGCCTCGCGTTCCGCATCGCCAGGCACGGGCTGATGGCGTTTGCCGCGTACTACGTGTTCTGCCTGGTGCTGCTCATCGCCTACCGCTGGGTGAACCCGCCCACCACGGGGGTGCAGATCCAGCGCCGGGTGGAGTCGGTGTTTTCCGGCGGAGAGTACCGCAAGCGGCGCTCGTTCGTGGCGCTGGACGATCTGCCGCGCCACGTGCCGCGCGCGGTGGTGGCGGCGGAGGACGGGCGGTTCTGGGACCATTCCGGCTACGACTGGGTGGAGATGAGCCGGGCGGGACGGGAGGCGGGGAGCGGGGTGCGGGTGCGCGGCGCATCCACGCTGACGCAGCAGTTGATGAAGAACCTGTTCGGCTGCGCCTGCCGCAACCCCGTCCGCAAGGTGTACGACCTGACGCTGACCCCCGCGGCGGAGCTGATCCTGGGAAAGCGGCGCATCCTGGAGCTGTACCTGAACCAGGTGGAGTGGGGGGACGAGGGCGTGTTCGGCATCGACGCGGGGGCGCGCGAGCACTACGACCGCCCGGCCACGCGCCTAACCCGCACGCAGGCGGCGGGGAT
>NZ_DASVTX010000203.1:0-5249 GCF_036387355.1 Longimicrobium sp. | reverse complement strand
CACTTGGCACTTGGCACTTGGCACTTGGCACTTGGCACTTGGCACTGACCTCCACGACCTCCCTCGCGCCATTCTCACAAAAGCGCCACGGGATCGCGGTCCAGCGCAAGCCGCAGGTCCGCTTTGGCGTTGGAGGGGAGCGTGTACTTCTCGTAGAAGTAGCGCGCCACCTCGCCCAGCGTCCGGGGGCTGTCGGAGCGCAGGATGAAGTGCCACCGCCACCGCCCGCGAATGCGGTCGATGGGGCACGGCGCGGGGCCCACCAGTGCCACTCCCTTCACCTTGCGCCCCGTCAGCAGCCCGGAAACCCAGTCGGCCGCCGCGACCGCCGCCGTCTGCGTGGCCGCCTCTTCCGTGCCGCTGACGACGACGTTCAGCAGGCGGGAATAGGGCGGATACGCGGGCTCGCGGCGCGTCTCGAACTCCTTTTCCGCAAAGCCCACGAAGTCGTGGTCCGTGGCGGAAAGGATGGCGTAGTGGTTGGGGAGCGCCGTCTGGATGAACACTTCCCCGCCCTTGGGCCCGCGCCCCGCCCGCCCCGCCACCTGCGTGAGCAGCTGAAACGTGCGCTCCGTGGCGCGAAAGTCCGGCAGGTTGATCCCCACGTCCGCGTTGATCACGCCGACCAGCGTAACGTTGGGAAAGTCCAGCCCCTTGGCGATCATCTGCGTGCCCAGCAGCAGGTCTACCTCACCCCGCTCCACGCGGCCCAGGATGTCGTGGTGCGCCCACTTGGCGCCGGTGGTGTCCACGTCCATCCGCGCGATGCGTGCGGAGGGGAACGCCTCCTCCACCGCGCGCTCCACCTGCTCCGTCCCCACCCCCTTGAAGCTGAGGTCCTTTTCGCCGCACGACGGGCAGTGCCTGGGCGCTTCTTCCTCGTGCAGGCAGTAGTGGCAGGTAAGCCTGTGCCGCTTGCGGTGGTAGGTGAGCGACACGTTGCACTGCGGGCAGTGCCACACCAGCCCGCACTCGCGGCACTGCACAAAGGTGGCGTACCCGCGGCGGTTCAGGAGCAGAATGGTCTGCTCGCCCTTGGCGATGCGGTCGCGCACCGCGGCCGCGAGCACGTCGCTCACCACCACGGGCGCCACTTCCTGCAGCGGGCCCGTGGTCTTTTTGATCCGCTCCCGCTCCTTGCGCAGGTCCACGATCTTGATGGGCGGCAACGGCTGCCCGCCCACACGCTCCGGCAGTTCGAGGAGCGAATACTTGCCCGCCTGCGCGTTGGCCCAGCTTTCCAGCGCGGGGGTGGCGGAGCCCAGCAGGCACACCGCGCCCTCCATCCGCGCACGGACGACGGCGACCTCGCGGGCGTGGTAGCGCGGGGCCTCGCCCTGCTTGTACGAGCCCTCGTGCTCCTCGTCCACAATGATGGCGCCCACCTTTTCCATCGGCGCGAACACGGCGGAGCGCGCGCCCACCACGATGCGCTTTTCGCCGGAGCGCAGCGAGCGCCACTCGTCGTACCGCTCGCCGTCGGACAGGGCGGAGTGGAGGACGGCCACGCGGTCGCCGAACACGGCCTTGAAGCGCCCCACCGTCTGCGGCGTGAGCGCGATTTCGGGGACGAGGACGATGGCCGTCTTCCCCTGCCGGTCCACCACCTCGCGCAGCAGTTCGATGTAGACGAGGGTCTTGCCGGACCCCGTCACGCCGCGCAGCAGAAACGTTCCCGGCTCGCGGGTGCGCGTGGCGTCCACCAGAGACTGGATGACGCCCGCCTGCGCCTGCGTGGGCTTGAGCCGGGGCGCCTCGCCGGACTGGATGGCCGCGTAGGGATCGCGCGGCACGATCTCCTCGTCCACCGCCAGCAGTTCCTTCTTGACCAGCTGGCGGATGAGCTCGGCGCCGAAACCCAGCCCCGTGGTGACGTGCGCGGTATCCGCCGAGCCGCCGATGGATTCCAGTGTTTCGTACAGTTCGCGCTGCCGTTTGGCGCGCCCGAACGCCTCGTCGCGCGCCAGCAGCGTGGGGAGTTCGCGCGCGATGCGGACGACGCGGCGCGTGCGCACGGGCGGCTCCACGCGCGGCCCCTCGGTTTCAACGCGCACGATGCCGTCCTGCTCCAGCCGGCGGATGACGGGCCACCACGCGCGCTCTCCCAGTTCCCGCCGCACGCGGGCCACGGGCTGCAGCCCTTCGCGCTCGCGCAGAAAGGCGACCAGCTTGCCCTCGTGCTCGCTCAGCACCACGTCGCCCGGATCGCGCGCGAGGACGACGAAGTCCGTGGACGAATCCGTTAGCCCTGCGGGAAGCGCCGTCCGCAGCACCTGCCCCAGTGGCGCCAGGTAGTAGTCCGCGATCCAGCGGCAGAGCGCGAGGATCGCCGGCGTGGCGGACGGCGTGGCGTCCAGCACGGCAGTGACCGGCTTGGCGCGCTCCGGCTTGGCGACGGTTTCGGCGACGCGGTCGATCCACCCGATGCGCTCGCGCTGCCCGAACGGCACCAGCACGCGTGCGCCCGGCCGCGCCTGCGCGCGCAGCGCGGGCGGGACCGCGTACGTGAACGTGCGCGGAAGGGGGAGCGGGAGCGCGACTTCGACGAACAAGGGCCAGGGAATAGGGAATAGGGAAAAGGGAATAGGAACGACCGTGCGCGCGGCTGGGTTCGTCCCGGGAGCGCCAAAGATAACAGTGCGCGACAGGGGGCGTGAGAACAGAAACAGCCAGCACGCGTACCGCGATGCTGGCTGCTGGCCGGTAAGGCTCGCTCACTCGCCCATCACGCTCTGGACAAGCACTCACGATTCATCAGTCTGCGCGGGATTCGCTTCTCTCGGCGGAGTGATCGAAAGCCTCAGAGACTCATTACGAGGTTGTGGCAACTGCTTGCCGAATACGGTTACCTGAATGTCTATACTCTGACCTACTAATTTAGAACCAAGCACAAGCCGAAGAGGCTCTTCGAAGGCTAGAGATGGTATCCCATGTCGCAGATCGCCCACATCTGCAGTCACCACGTAGTGAGTCTCGGTTGATTCCACCTTCGGGTACCGTTCGAACAAAACCGGCATATACAAAGGGCTAAAAGCAGAAGGCGGCTCCCGATGGATCATTGACGCAACGGCCAAACCTGCTTCTTTTTGGATCAGGACACGAATGGAGGCATCTTCAACGTACTGAGTTCCGTTATTCAATAGAACGAAGTTCAGCTTCTGCGCGAACTGCTCAAAGCTTGCATACAGATCATGCTCATGATACGACTCCTCAACTTTTTCCAGATCTTTGCGTAGTTGCTCAGTGCTCCGTCCCTCGTAAGGAGTCGGGCCCGGAAAACCTATCGAGCCCAGTCCCCATGCCATGGAATGCAAGCCGATTCCCGGGTTCTGCTGAGCGCGTTCTCTTCCCGCGAGAATCGCGAGAATCTTGCGCTTCGCTCGCTGGGACGGAAGTTCCGCAAGGGACGAGGCTGGAATGCGCAACAAGGAAGGATTATCCGATCCATCAAACGCAACCTGCACGTTCACCGACGCTTGCTGCAGAATTCTGCGTTGAAAGATCCGATCTAGATCAGGCCTTGTTAGCCGCCGTTGGTGACTTCCAAGCCTGATAAAGGCGTCACCGTGGCGAAGTCCCTGTCCATACGCTTTTCTCATCATGTAAGGAGCGTCGTCGGGATCTCGAATCCTGAGCAACCCCAGCTTAACACCCTTAAATGTGTAAGGGATATAGTCGAATGCGAGCTCCGGCTCGATATTCTCGGCTACCAGTTGATGGTATGTGGCCGAATCCACAAACTCCTCTGGCTCAACCCCAATGAAGTCGCGACTGCCATCGGCATTCATCCGAACACCGATGATGATGTAGCGATCTCCCGATGTAGGAGCATTCGCCATAGCCATCAAATCTTTCAAAAGTGCTTCATAATTTGGCTTGAGGTACTGCGTCGCCTTGAAGTCCAACGCAGTTCCTTCGTTCTCATGCTCAATCAGTAGGTCAATCCCGTGCATTGCAAGGAGCTTCGGGGGGAGACAGATGCCTTATTTGCTGGACACGCCGAGTCCGGGCTCCGCGTTGAACCGCACACGCCCATCGGCCTCGATCCCTGGCCCATCGAACGGATCGTGGGCGAGCAGCGCGGCGCCGTCCAGGTCCACGTAGTCCACCAGCGGCGTCAACTGTACGGCGGCGGCGATGCCGAGCGTCGATTCGATCATGCAGCCCAGCATCACCTTCATGTTGTGGGCGCGCGCCGCCTGAACGATGCGGATGGCTTCGCGCAGGCTGCCACACTTGCTGAGCTTGATGTTCACGCCGTCCACCACGCCGGCCAGCTTGGCGACGTCCGTGGCGTTCTCCACCGACTCGTCGGCGATGATGGGGAGCGGCGAGTGGTCGCGCACCAGCTTGAGCCCGGCCAGGTCGTGCGCGGGAAGCGGCTGCTCCACGAACTCCACGCCGAACTCCTGAAACATGGGCATGGCGGCGATGGTCTGCTTGGCGCTCCACCCGGTGTTGGCGTCCACGCGGATCGTCTTGCCGGGCGCCTCTTCACGGATCATGGACAGGATCTCGCGGTCGCGCGGCGTCCCCACCTTGATCTTGAGGATGGGATACGCGGCCGCTTCCCGCACCTTGGCGCGCATCACCTCGATCTCGTCGATGCCGATGGTGAACGACGAGCGCGGCGCCGCGGCGGGGTCCAGCCCCCACAGCTTCCACACCGGAACGCCCAGCCGTTTGCCGACCAGGTCGTGCAGGGCGGCGGAGATGGCGACGCGCGCGGAGCCGTTGTGCGCCAGTGCGTGGTGCAGCGCCGTGTCGATACGCTCCAGCGCGAACGGGTCACCGCCGGCCGCCTCTTCCAGCGCCTCCGCCAGGCGCGGCAGGATGGCCGTCACCGTATCCGCCGTCTCGCCGTAGAACGGCTGCGGCGAAGCCTCGCCCCATCCTTCCACGCCATCGTTGTCCCGCACACGCACCCACACCAGCCGGCGCGTGGGCGGCCCCACCTGCCGCGCGATGTTGAACGCGTGCCTGGTCTGGAGTTCGACGATTTCGAAGGTCAGCTTCATGAGGACTACGAAGAGAAGTGCGTGAGTGCCGTGTGCGTGAGTGCGCCGGAGCGACTGAAGTCGCCGCAACAACGGCTGAAAGCCTCACGATACTGCTGTGAGGCTGGACCTGCGCGGGCGATGGGCTCCATGCCGAACGCCGCACTCGCGCTGAGGTCTCCCTTTCTCCCGCGACAGCGGGGAGAGGGCCGGGGAGAGGGGGCCTCTCCGCATGCGCGGCACCGTCCGGAG
>NZ_DASVTX010000202.1:0-2292 GCF_036387355.1 Longimicrobium sp. | reverse complement strand
GCGGGATGGCGCGCTGGATCTCGGAGCGCAGCGTCACCAGCACGCCGCGCAGCTGCGACTTGGCGTCGTCCGAAAGCGGCGCCGGGCGCGGGCCGAAGAAGATCACCGTCTGCTGCCCGGGCTGCTCCTGCGGGTTGAGTTTGCGGTCGATCAGCGACAGGAAGTCCATCTGCAGCTCGCGCCGGTACGGGTCCATCACCGGGCGCGCGGAGTAGATCTCCGACCAGATGCCGCGGCGCACGTCGTCCAGCATCGACGACAGCGGGTAGACGTACTGCCGCTCGCGGCCCAGAGCCTCCTGCTCCAGCAGGCGGTTCATGCGCCCGTCGTCCATCAGGTTGTTGAGCACTCGCGTCTGCGCCCCGTTGATGCGCGAGATCATCCCGCCCGCCTCGATGCGGCTGGCGATGTCGGGGCGAACCAGGAACTGCGGCGTGCGGAAGACGTTGTCGTTCAGGAAGCGCACCGCCGCCTGCTGGCGCGCGGCCGGCATGGGCGCGTACACGGCGCCCGGCTGGCTGCCGCTCTTGTACTGCACCGTGCCGCCGCCCACCATGGTGGCCACGTGCCCCGCCTCGGTGGACCACTGCTGCACCGTGCGGTCGTACAGCTCGCGCAGGTCGGTGTTGTCCTCACCGGGCCGCGTGGCGGCGGCGGGGATGTAGCCCACCACCCGCTGCAGGTTGCGGAAGCCCAGCCCCGTGGACTGGATGGGGTCCGCGTCGCCCACCGCCTCGTTCAGCGTGCCGTAGCCGCCGAACTCGTTGTTGGCCGAGAAGCGGTACCAGGGGATGGTGTCCTGCATGCGCGACCAGCGCTCCAGCGTGGGACGCTCCTGCTCGCTGGTGGTGGCGCCGGGGATCGGCTTGTACCCCCACATGATGGCGTACTTGTCGTACGGACCCACGCGCGGAATGATGTGCTCCAGCGGGATGTTGTCCTCGGGCTGCGCCACGTAGTTGAAACGCGAGTAGTCCATGATGCTGGGCGAGTGCCCCATCCGCCGCACCCAGCTGGCGCTGCGCACGCTGTCGGCCGGGTAGGTGGAGCTGCCGATCTGGTCGTGCTGCAGGCCGATAGTGTGCCCGATCTCGTGCGCCACCACGAACTGCAGCAGGCGGCCCATCAGCGAGTCCGGCATGGGCAGCATGCGGGCGCGCGGGTCGATGGCCGACGCCTGCGTGAAGTACCAGGAGCGCTGCAGGTTCAGGATGTTGTGGAACATCCGCACCGAGCCGTTGAGGATCTCGCCCGTGCGCGGGTCGTGCACGTGCGGCCCCACCGCGTTCTCCGTGGTGGACGGAAGCCAGCGGATCACCGTGTGGCGGATGTCCTCGGGCGACCAGTCGGGGTCGTTGGCCGGCACCTCGCCGGGGACGATTCCGTCCTTGAAGCCCGCCGCCTCGAACGCCTGCTGCCACTCCACGATGCCGGCGCGCACGTACGGCTTCCACCGGTCGGGCGTGGCGGGGTCCACGTAGTAGACGATCGGCTTCTTGGGGTAGCACAGGTCGCCCTCGCGCCGCTCGGAGCACTCCAGGCGGTAGCGGGTGATGTAGCTGCGGCGCGCCGAGCGGTGCTCGTCGGTGCCGAAGTCGATCTGGCGGATCGAGAAGAAGCCCACGCGCTCGTCGAAGCGGCGCGGCATCATCGGCACCTCGGGAAGGCGCACGATGCTCCAGTGCGCCAGCACGCTGGTCGCCGGCGTCGGCTGCCCGCTGGGGGGGGCCGGCGGGGCGCCCGGACCGCGCGGCGGCGTGGGGACGCCGGTCTGCGTCGCCTCGATCTCCACGTTGTCCGGGAAGGCCAGGGCGCGCTCGATGTACGAGCGGGCCGGGTCCACCGTGCCGCGGATCGCCGCGATCTCCGGCGTGGCGGTGGTGAACAGCCGCGTCACGTCCACCACGGCGGAGCTGTCCGGTCCGAACGCTTCCACGTTCATCACCGCGACGATGGCCGGGTAGTTGGACGTCTCGACCGCGCGGGCCACGGGGAGCGTGGTGTCCGCCGTGATGTCGAACGACGGGGAGCGCAGGATCACGCGGTTGCGGTTGCGCTCCCAGCGCAGCGTGAGCTCGGCGAACTGGTCGCCGCCGAACTCGCCGAAGCCGCCGGCCGGGTTGTTCGGGTTGATGGGCGCCGCGCGGGCGTAGCGCCCCACCAGCAGCATGTCCTTGTTGAGCTCGCGGCGCGGGATCTCGAAGTACAGCTTGTCGCCCACCTGGTGCACGGCGAACATCCCGCGGCGCGTGCGCGCCTCGGAGGTGATGACCGACGCGTAGGCGCGGGGGC
>NZ_DASVTX010000201.1:0-2581 GCF_036387355.1 Longimicrobium sp. | reverse complement strand
TTCGGTCCGGGATTCTTCAGTCGCGCATGAACGCGGCACCGGGGAAAGCGCGGCGCACGCTCCTTCAGAATGACGCCCCGGCGCCGAGGCGGGCGGCAGGACACCGGTGGAGCGGAGGTGCTGCCCGGGGCGCGCGCGGGCAGCGTAGGCGATGCGGCCTGGTTCAGGCGCATCGGACCTGTCGCATCAGCCGCACCGGGATTCCTCACCCGGCTCGGACTTCAAGTGTCATTCTGAGGGAGGCGCCGCGCCGCGCCCTCCGTCACACCAGAGACTGGCGCCGACCGAAGAATCCCGCGCCACCGCGTCCCGTGCACGCCCGGTTGCGGGGCGCGCTCGGACGCAGCGGGTGCGGCGGGAGAGGCTGGAGCACGCCACGCCGGCCCGCGGCGTGTCGGACACTTCGGTCCGGGATTCTTCAGTCGCGCATGGATCCGGCACCGGGGAAAGCTCGGCGCACGCTCCTTCAGAATGACGCCCCGGCGCCGAGGTGATTGGCGGGCAGGGTTTCTCAACAGGCTGTCAGGAGAACAGCATTCCGGAAATCCTCATGCCCGAGGCCCGCCATGTCTTTCCGCAAACAAAAGTGCCCGTCCGCGCGCTGCGGACGGGCACTTCTGTGGGATCGAACCACGCGGGCTCAGTTCTGCTCGGCGGCGGCGTAGCGGGCGTCGGTGATTTCGCGCTCGGCGTCCAGCTTGTGGCGCCGCTTGACGCCCACGATGAACATGAACAGCCCCGCCGCCCCCAGCAGCAGCGCGGCGCGGTTGCGGTTCTTGTTGTTCACGGGCACCGGCCCGTTGTCCTTGGATGACGGCATGGAAGTCTGGGGAGTTGGATCGTTGATGGCGTCAGACGTTTGTCTGCCGCGATTGCCCGCACGATATCATCCCGGCCCGCCTTGCGTAAGGGGGATCACACCGCGCGGGACCCACGCGCCATCCCTCGCCGGGCAGAGCGCCGTCCGCCGAATCCGCACCTGCCGCCGCCAAAGACGGAGGGCCGGGGCGATTGCTCGCCCCGGCCCTCCGTCCGTCATCCAGCGCGGGCGGTTACTTGCCCACGATCTTGCCGACCGGAACCGCGGTCACGGGCTCCGGGGCGGCGCCGTTGCCGTCCAGCAGGCCGTTCTTGGCCACCAGCTGCGCAGCCAGCACCGTCTGAATCACGCCCGTGATGCTGTTGGCCGTGCCCTCGGCCGCGCTCTCGCCCGCGCCGCCGCCGCTGATGGTGACCAGGCGCGCCTTGCCCAGCGCGTCGGCGATGAACGGGGCGATGTCCGGCAGCATCTCGATCTGCTTGTACCGGAAGTAGCTTTCTCCGCCCTGCTGAATGGCCTCGTTCACCTTGCGGATGCTCTCGGCCGTGGCCTCGGCCACCGTGGTGATGCGGATGGCCTCGGCGCGGGCCTGGGCCTCTGCCTCAATGCGCAGGCGCTCGGCGTCGGCGCGGGCCTGGGCGATCTGGGTGGCGTCCAGCTCGGCGCTGCGCTGGCGGCCGGCGGCCTCCTGGCGCTTGGCCTCGGCCTCGGCGATCAGCGCGGCGTTCGCGGCGCGCGTCTGCTCCAGCTCGCGCTGCTTGTTGCTGATGGCACGCTCCGCCTCCAGCTCCGCTTCCTTGGCGCGGCGCGTCTGCTGCGCGGCCACGATCTCGGCGTTGGCCTGCGCCTCGGCGGCGCTCTGGCGGCGGCGGGCCTCCGCCACCTCGCTCTGCACCACCTTGATGTTCAGCGAGTTGAACGTGAGCCCCAGGTCCGTGAGCTCGCGCGAGCACGCCTTGCGGATGATGATGGCGAGCGGGTCGTCATCGTCCTCCGCGTCCATGGGCCGCGTGGCCACCGGCAGCGCGGCGGGGCGCACGGGGGCCAGCTCCATCCCCGGCTCCGCGGCGCCCGACTGCGACGGAATGCGCACGGCCGTCTTGGCGCTGAACAGCTGGTCGTGCGTCAGCAGGTTGATGGCGCGGCGGCCGGAGCTGCTCAGCAGGTCGATGAGGATGTTGATCTGCTCCTCGTTCGGCTTGCTGAAGAAGCGGTTGGCGGCCGTCTTGATCATCTCGTCGCTGTCGCCCACTGAGACGATGGCGCTGGCCAGCACGCGCACCTTGATGGGCTGCGGCACGCCGCCGTCGTCCAGGTCCGCGGTCTGGTCCGTGATGTCCAGGTCCACGTTGATGGCCTTGCTGCTCAGCGTGGTGCCGGTGGTCAGCAGGGGCACCTCCCACGACTTGGCGGGGCCGCGAAAGATGAGCGTCTTGCCGCTGAGCCAGGTGACCATGCGAATGGTGCCCGCCTCCACGTTGCGCAGGAACCCCGTCACGATCATGGGGATGAACACGAGGGCAGCCAGCAGGATGCCGACGATGACGAGCGGATTCATGGGTTCTCCAGCAGGGTGAATGAAAGGGTGGACGCGTCCGGCGTCACTGCGGGGACGCGATCGCGTCCATCGACGAAACCACACAGCGGTTGCGGCGCCCGTCCACGTCCTCGACGATCAGCGCGTCGCCCGCACGAACCCGGATCCCGGAGGCCTGGTCTTCTGGCCGCAGGGTGCCCAGCAGCTGCACGATCTGCCCGTCC
>NZ_DASVTX010000200.1:0-3260 GCF_036387355.1 Longimicrobium sp. | reverse complement strand
GCGCGCAGCAGCCGGATTCCGCGCTCCGGCCGGATGCGCGCACGGAAGAGGAGCTGCGGACGCTGCGTCGCACGCTGGATGAGGCGCTGGCCCGCGGGGACCGGGGCGCGCTGCAGCAGATCCTGGCGGACGGGTTCATGTTCGTGCACTCCACGGGCGTGGTGGAACGCGCGACGAGTACATCAACCGCTCCGTGGCCGGCGCGGGCGGCGGCGGACCGCAGCCGCAGTTCGTGTTCGACGACGAGCGGATCCGCATCTACGGCGGCACCACCGCGGTGTGGACGGCCCGCTCCGTCCGGCGGCTACCCGGAAGCCCGGAGATCCGGCTGCGCAGCACGGACGTGATCGTAAAGCAGGATGGGCGCTGGCGATGGGCTTCGGTGCACTCCACCCGCCTGCCCACGCGCCCCGCCGCGGCCTTCGTGGAAGCCGCCGTGCTGCAGGCGCACGCGGGCGAGTACGAGATCGCGCCCGGGCGAACCCTGACGGTCACGCTGGAGAACGGTGCCTTGCGCGGATCGGCCGCGGGCGTGCGCCAGCGCGAGCTGATCCCGCGGTCCGGCACCGAGTTCGTGTGGTTCAGCCCCGATTCCAACGCGGACATGGTGATCGTCTTTGTACGCGGCGACGGCGGACGGACGACGCATGCCGTGCTGCGCCGGGACGGCGTGGAGGCCTGGCGCGCACGCAGAGTGCGCTGAAGCATTCCGCCCGACCGACGCTTTTTGCTCCCCGACACTTCCGTAGCCGCATGATCCTGGCGCCGCGCATGGCCCACACCGCATTTCCCGTCTTCATCGTGATCTGGCTGGCGCTGGGACCGCTCAGCTGGCTGTACATCCGCGCCCGGCCCACGGCGGCGGAGAAGCGCCGGGCGCATCGGATGGTGACGGTCGCCGCCGCGGTGATCTTCGGCGGGTTCGTGCTGTTCATGTTGCCGGAAGCAGCGTTCCTCATGGTTCCGGCACTGAGCCTCATCACGTGGCTGAACCTGCGGAACACCCTCTTCTGCGATCAGTGCGGAAAAATGGTGACGCAGCACCCTTTTCAGCGGGTTGGGTTCTGCCCGCGCTGTGGCGCGCCGCTGTCGCCTTAGTTCGCGCTCCCACCGCTGCTGCACGTCGGGATGGTCATCGGCGGGCGCGTGCCGCCGATGCGGTCTGCCCGGCTTTCCTCCGCTCCCGCACGACTCTCGATGCACTGGAGCCTCATCTACCTGGCGCTCGTGCCCGCCGCGCTGCTGTTTCTGTTCGCGGCGCTGATGGCGCTGGCGGGCTTTCGCCGGATGGCCGCGGGGTCCGCCACGCGCCGCTGGCCGTCCGCCCCGGGCCGCGTCACCCGCTCCGGCGTGGCCATCGAACACACCACGGACGGAGAAAGCACGTACGAGGTGTATCAGCCCGAAGTGCTCTACACGTATGACGTGGGAGGTGAGATCCGCACCGGCGACGCGCTCCACATCCACCCGCGCACGTTCTCGTCGCGCGACGCTGCGGAGCGTGAGGCTAGCCGGTACGCGGAGGGCGCGGAGGTGCGCGTCTTCTACCATCCCGCCGATCCGTCGCGGGCGGTGCTGGAGCCGGGCGCCGGCCGCTCTCCCGCGGGGTATTTTGCCATGGCGGTGCTGCTGGCCGTCGCCGGGCTGTACGCCGCGCGGCTGATGTGCGGCGCGAACGCGCAGGTCGCGGCCGGGCTGCCGTCCATCTGCGGCGCCGTTCCGTCCTGGGTTGCCCTCCCGTGGTGAGCCGCCGCGCGACGGATCGCGACGCACCGCCCACGCCGCCCGGACGGCTGCGTTCTTGAAGAACATCGGCGCGGATGCACCTGTCGCGAACACGCGCCGAGCCGGAGAGCACGATGCCGAAAGCAAAGGACGCAGCACCGCCGGAGGGCTTCCGTTATCAACCGGACGTGCTGCCGGCGGACGAGGAACGGGCGCTGGTGGAGCACATCCGCGGGCTGCCGCTCAAGGAGTTCGAGTTCCACGGCTACGTGGGAAAGCGCCGCGTGCTGTCGTACGGATGGCACTACGACTTCACCGAGCGCCGGCTGCACCCGGTGGACCAGATTCCCACGTTTCTGCTGCCGCTGCGGGACCGCGCCGCCGCGTTCGCCGGCGTCGCGCCCGAAAGCCTGCCGCACGCGCTGGTGACCGAGTACGGACCCGGCGCCACCATCGGCTGGCACCGCGACAAGGGCGTGTTTGACGACGTGATCGGGGTGTCGCTGCTCTCGCCCTGCGTGTTCCGCCTGCGCCGCAAGGCGGGCACACGGTGGGAGCGCTTCTCGCTCACGGCAGAGCCGCGGTCGGCGTACCTGCTCCGCGGCCCGTCGCGGACGGAGTGGGAGCACAGCATTCCCGCCGTGGACGCGCTCCGCTACTCCGTCACCTTTCGCACCCTGCTGGCGGACGGCTGACGGCGCGGGGCCGGGCTTGTGCGCCTCGTCCGCCGCGGCTCATCTTCGTGGCCGCCCATGGCCAGCTCACCCGGACCGCACGCGACCGACCTCGTGGCAGGCGCCGCGTGGCTCCCGACCATCCTGTTCCACGTGGGATCGACGGAGATGCTGCGGGGCGACGCACGGCGCATGCACGAGCGCCTCGTCGCGGCCGGGGGCGAACGCCCGCTGTCTGTGTACGACTACGTCGCCCGCGCTTGGCACCCGCTGGCGCCCCACAGTCCCGAACCGCCGCCGCCGTTGCGCAAGCGGCGGCGTTATCCACGCACCTCGCGGCATCCGCACCTTACCCGGACACGATTTCGGTATGAAGAACCTTTATCAACCGGCGACCGCGGCCGAGGTGCAGGCGCGGCTGCAGACCCTGCGGCCCGACAGCGCGCGGCAGTGGGGGACCATGAACCCGGCCCAGGCGGTGGCGCACTGCGCCGCATCCATGGAGACCGCCGTGGGCGACACGCTTCCCGGCCGCGTCCTGATCGGGCGCATCATCGGCTGGCTCATCAAGCCGCTGGTGCTGGGCAACGAGGAGCCCATGCGCCGCAACACGCCCACGTCGCCGGAGATGCGCGTGGCGGACGAGCGGGATCTGGAGCGGGAGCGGCAGCGCCTGGCCAGGCTGATCGACCGGTTCGCCACCGGCGGGCCGTCGGCCTGCACCACGCATCCGCACAGCTTCTTTGGCCGGCTGACGCCGCAGGAGTGGGCGGTGCTCATGTACAAGCACCTGGACCATCACCTGCGGCAGTTCGGGGCCTGAGCGCCCTTCCGCGGGGAGGAACCCGCGCGGCGCCTGCG
>NZ_DASVTX010000199.1:0-11539 GCF_036387355.1 Longimicrobium sp. | reverse complement strand
AGCGCGGCCGACGCGCGGACGCACGAACGTGAAGGTGCACGGAGCCGGAGGGATGCAGCTTGCATTCTGGCTGGAGGCGCACGCGCGGAGCAGAGCGGGCGCTCAGCGCGGCGGCATTGGAGGAAGTGGCGAGAAACGGATCGGGCGCATCAATGGTAAACAAATGCTTCCGGCGCGGCAAGTGCCGGCGCGAAAAGCAAGTTCCTACCGAGAAATGACTTGCGGACGGTGAACGCCTTTTCCCCGGGCCGGATCCAGCCTTGCCCGCCATGCAGACGTGGCGCACCGACTCCCGGTGCGCCCCTCGGTGCATTGGCGACGCGCGTGCTCAGCAGCAGGTCGTATCGCAGTCGGTGCCCGGGGAGTTGTGGTGCGCCCGCGTCCAGCGCACCGCCCCGGCGCCTCGTCCGAATCAGCCCTTCGTTGATTCCCGGTGCCTGGGGGTACCGTGCGCCGGTGGTTCTCTCCTCCAGTCACCCGCACCTGGTCGATCGCGCCGCGACGAGCGCGCCGGAAGGGATTAACGGCGCCGCCCATCCACCCTACCGTATCAGGACACGATTCACCAATCACATTCGTGGAGGCGCCCCACGCGGCTGAATCTGAACCTGGAAGAGCTGGACGTGCAGACGACGGAGATGGACCCGGTGTCCACGGGCGAGACCGTGGCCGGGCTGGACGGCGGGTACGCCGCGTCCATTCTGTGGGATACCCAGACGCGCCCCATCCAGCGGCCCAACACCAACGATACGCCCTGCTGGGCCTGAGCAGGGTGCGTGTAAGCCGGCGGCCCCGGCGGGACTGCCCGCCGGGGCCGCCGCGCGTCCGCCTCATCCCTCGTCCGCCGCCCTGGGGATTGGCGGCCCGCGGCGGCGGCGCGTAGCTTGGGCCCGCTGCATCCGCCGCCCGCCCTGCCCCGGGCGGTTCCGTTCCCTTTCCCCCACACGCACGCACATGCGCAGACGAAATCTGGCCCTCCTGCTGCTCCCGCTGTTCGCCGCCTGCCAGCCGCAGACCTCCCCCGCCCCGTCCGCCGCGCCCTCGGGCCCGTCCGGCACGGTAGCGGCCGCCCCGCTGGGCGCGCGCGAAACGACGGACGTGGAGCGCGCGGCGGTGCTCGCGACCCTGCAGAGCTTCATGGACGGCCTGCGGATGCGGGACACCTCCATCATGAACCAGCACGTGGACTCGCTCACGCGGATGACGCTCATCCGCCCCGTGCGCACGGGGGGAACGCGCGTGATGCTGCTGACGGGAGCGGAGTTCATCCGCCTGGTGACGCAGCCCGGCCAGCCCGGCATCGACGAGCCCATCCGCAACCCGGTGGTGCACGTAAGCGGCGACCTGGCCTCGGTGTGGGCAGAATACCAGGTGCGCCGCCCCGACGGCACCGTGTCGCACTGCGGCTTCGACGCGTTTCACCTTTCCCGCCGCGACGGACGCTGGAAGCTGCTGAACATCAGCGACACGTTCCAGCAGACGGACTGCGGCCCCGCCTGGCCCCGCTGACGAGCGCGAAGGGTCCCCGATCCAAAGCGGCCCCGGCGAGTTGATCGCCGGGGCCGCTTCGCGTCGCCGCCGCGGCGGCACCCGGACTGCCCTCGGCAGCAGAGAACGTGGCGGATGTACCGGCACTCCGGGCAGGTGTACGGCTATCCGGCCGGCCCGGCGGGTGTGGTGGCGCGCCCCGCCGCCCGCGGTTCTGCACGGGAATTGTCTCCACGCGCAGGTGCCCGGCGTTTGAACGAAAGCTTCTTCATCGGTGTCCCCTCCCGGTGCAGGATGGCCGCAATTCGGAGCGCGGGCGCTGCCCCCGGATTCTCGCCCTGCACCCCAATACCGACAGGAAAAACAGGAGACGGGTTCCGCCTTTCGGAATCCGTCTTTTTGCGGCCGGGCGTCCTTGACACCGAATCCGGTAGCAGACTACATTGCGCTTCGCGGTCGGAACGGTGTCCGAAAAGGAAATACCTGTTTCCGCCGCGGCGCGTCACTTCGGCATCCCGTCCTTCCTCCCTCCGGGGCTCCTCATCCCCGCGTACTGCCCGCGGCCCGCCTCACGCCGCCGGATTCGCCGTTCCCGCACTCGTCCATCCAGGCACCGGGAGGTCCCGTGGGGCAGGTGTACGTCGCGAACACGAGCAGCGTAAAGCTGCTGTACCAGGTGAACGGTGCGGCCATCTCCCCGGGCTGGCCGGGCACACAGGGCGGGCCCCCGGTGATGATCACGGCCCCGCTGGTACGGTACCCGGAGGGCGGCAAGTTCAACCTGGGCAACAACACCTTCACCGCCCAGTTCACCGATCAGGAAGGCGGCCCGTACCAGTTCTCCTTCCGATTCGACCCCGCGCAGATGTCGGTGGACGCCAACTACCTCATCTACGTGTTCCGCGGCTACGCGTCGCTGCTGAACCAGTTCGGCTACGTGCTCCAGACTTCGGGAACGCCGGTTCCGCCGCCGCCCTCCCCGCCCTTGAATGCGCAGTCCGCCGGCCCGACCTGAGGCGCCGGCGTCCACGCGGGACCTCCCGCCTCTTCACCTTTCCAGGAGCACGGACATGGCAGGCAAAGTCACCGTCTTCAACTGCTTCAACGAGCCCGTCACCAACCTTTCCGTGGCCGGCTACAGTGCCGCGGCCACGATCGCCGGATGGGCCGACGGCACCGTGACCGGCGTGCCCAAGTACACGCCCTCGTCCACCACCGTGCCGCGCGCCAAGTACGCGGGGAGCAGCGCCGTGTTCGCCATCGGCGACAACGCCGTCAAGGTGCCCTGGGACTCGTTCACCGGTTCCATCACCGTCACCGTTCCCAGCTCGGTGCCGGGAACCGGCCCCATTTCGCTGGACCAGGACCTGATGCTGTACGTGGGCGCCAACCAGGCCTTTCTGACCACGCAGTTCGGCTATGTGATCGGCACCTTCACCGTGGTGGGCGCGCTGGGCGGCGTTCAGGTGGACACCGAAGCGGGGGGCGCGGAGCCGCTCTCGGTGAACGCGAGCTGAGGCGTTCCCGCCCGCCCGCGGGGGCGCAGTCCGCGCCCCCGCGGCCCGCACGACCTGATGTTGCACGCCGCCTCCGGAGCGCCCCGCTCCGGAGGCGGACTCCCCCTCACGGCCCGCGCCCGATGCCGACGCCCACCTTTTCGCTGGTAACGCAGGACGGCGGATTCGGGCTGTACCAGGCCGGCTCCGCGGGTGAGCCGGGGGCGCTGCACCTCTCCTTTCTGCTGGTTCCCGGCGCGGGCGCCCCGCCCGCCGGCCCCCTGACGCTGCAGGAAAGCTGGGCCTACCCCGGCGGCTACCTGTTTTCCGCCGCGCCCGTCACCGGCGGCCTGGCCGCGCTCGCGGGGGCGCTGGGGCTCACGGGGGCGGCGGCCAACCAGCGCGCGCTGGCGTGGCTCACCCCCCAGGCCCCGCCGGTGCTGGCGCTGGTGCCATTCTCCCCCGGGGCGCTGACCGGCCAGGTGGTGGGCACCGCCACCGTGCCCGTGCTGCAGCTGCAGCTCAAGGTGGGGTCCGGCACCTCCTTTTCCCTGTCGCTGGACCCGCCGGCGCTGGGCGTCAGCGCGGGGGGCGTGACGCTGGAGGGAAGCTCGCTGGGGCCGGGCGGCGACCTTTCGGTGTCGCTGGACCCCGCGGACCCCGGCCGCATCACCTTTTCCGCCAGCTGGGACGCATTCCAGTTCTACCTGCTGTTCAGCGACGACCCCACCGGGCAGGCGTACCCGCACGGCGGCGAGGTGCGCTACTTCTACCCCGCGCCGGGCGGCGGCACGGCGCAGCTGGTGTACCCCGTGCTCCCGGCCCCCGCGCCCAACGCGCTCACGCTGGAGCTGGCCGTTGCGCTGGACCCCGTGAACCCCGCCGACGGGGGCCGCACCGCCTTTCAGTTCAGCGGCGCGCCCCCGGCGCTGCCGCTGGCGGCCGCCAGCACCGTGTCGGGAGCGGCGGTGACGCTGGCGCCACAGGCGGGCGCGGGGTTCTGGCTGGGGCTGCGCCCGGGACCTCCCCCGGGAGGAGGGGTGGCGGCCTACCTGGCGCCGCAGGGCCCGTTTTCCCTTTCCCTCCCCGGCGGCCCGGCGCGCCTCATGTGCGGCACCTCGGCGGCGGAGTTCCTGGCCGTCGCGGGAGGCGACACCCTGGTCTTTGACCCCGGACACCCCGCCTGGGCGCCGGCGTTCGGCGCGGGGACGGGCGCCGCGCCCTCCGCGGGCGATGCGCCGGGGCCGGTGCTGGACCCCACCTATTCCACCGCCTACGTCCGCGTGCGTCCAGGGGGCGGCAACGCGCCCCGCGGCTACTACGCGCAGCCCTCCGCGTCGGTCAACTACGCGCCCGGCGCGGTGGCGGGCATGGGGCTTCCGGGGGCGGTGTCGGCGTACGTGGGCGATCCCATGGCCGCGGGCGTGCCGCTCCCGATTGCTCCGTACGCGGCGCTGTACCAGCCCGCGCCGGACGGCTCCCCCTCCCCCAACGCGGGGGTGGAGCCCGCGCTGTTCGACGCCTTTGAAAAGCAGGTGCTGGCCGCGGCGCGCCACACGGCGGTCCCGGGCGACCCGGGCACCGGGCCGCGCTTCGCCAACGCGGGGGGCGCGGCGCTGGCGGGGGGCAACGCGGCCACGCCGCAGGGGCTGCTGGTGCAGATGAACGACGGCGCCACGCCGTTCCGCGCCGCGGCGTCGCTGGCCGGGGCGGCCGCGGGGCCGGAAGGTACGTGGCAGCGGCTGGTGCTGGCCCGCAGCGGCGACCAGTACCTGGCGTTCGGGCCCGGAGCGTCGGGAACGGTGGATGGGCGGCTGGCCAGCGTGCTGATGCGCGACCAGCTGTTCCTGGTGGTGAACGCGTGGGACACCTTCGGCGCGGGGATGGAGCGCGAGCTGAACGTGGCCGGCTTCAACTTCGAGGTGGCGCCGCCCCCCGGCGCGGGCGCCGCGGGGGCCGGCACCTTCCTGGTCTTCAAGTACGACACCACCCGCTCGCTGCAGTCCCTGATCTGCGGCGACGTGTCGGCGTGGGCGGAGCCTGGGGTGTTCGTGACGGACGTCGCCGCGGCGCAGGCCACGCTGCGCCAGTCGCTGGCCGCGGCCGGGGTGCCGTGCCCCTCCGGCGCGCTTGGGGACGGCGACGCCCCCGACGCCGACGGGGACCACGCCTTCGACTACTTCCGAACCGTGATCGCGGTGGAACCCGCGTGGACGGGGATCCTGGCGTTCAACGCGCCCATCAACGCCAACGGAATGCCGCTGGACCTGCAGATGCTTTTCGCCGGCATCGACGGGGAGCTGTACGCGCACCACTTCGGCGTGGAGCTCAACCAGCTGACCCCCGCGGGCGGCGACACGGCCACGGGCATCAGCCAGAGCTCGCTCTTCGGCGTGATCCACTATCCGGGCAGCACCTCCGCCCCGCTCCGCGGCGACCCCGCCCCCGGCGACTACGACTTTCACGTGGAAAAGCTGGTGGTGGCCCTGCGCAACTCGGCGATCACCGTGTTCGACTGCAAGGTGGGGATGAGCATCCGCTCCCTCTTTGGCCGCGCGGTGCAGCTGGTTCCGGCCACCGCGGACGCGCCCCCCGGCACGGTGGTGATCGCGGGACGGTACCAGCGCCACGGAACGGTGGGCACCGTCACCTTTACCGCCGCGGAGCGCGCCGCCTTTCTGTTCGGCACCGGAGACGGGAGCGTGCGGGTGCTGGACCGCTTCGGGGTGACGGGCGCCACGCTGGTGCCGGTGGGGAGCAAGGACAACGGCGACGGCACCTCCACCATCACCTCGCGCTTCACCCTGTCGGGCGCGCTGGCGTTCCAGGCGCAGCCCTTTCCCGGAGTGGAGGGGCTGGACCTGTTCACCTACGGCATCGTGGGGGACGACGGAAGCGTGGCGGGGGTGAGCGTGTCGGGGCTGGCGCTGGACATCGGCTTCGTGCTGGACGGCGAGGGAAAGAAGCAGGGCGCGGCCCGGATCGCTCCCGACTTCACCGGGCTGCAGCTGAAGGACGACCCGGCGGGGCGGCGCAAGGGCGGGCTGCTCACCTCCCTGCCCTGCAAGCTCACCTCGTTTCTGCAGGACGACAGCGGCATCACCGCCGCCAAGCTGGGCGGCCTTCCCGTGAACGTGGCGGGGCTCGTGACCGTGCCTCCCGAGCCGCCGCCGCCCAGGGACGGGGGAGATGGCGGCGACGCGGCGGACGCGCCCCTTCCGCCCGCGGCGAACTGGACGACGTCGTCGCCGCGCTACGCCATGCGCTTCTCCCTGCCGCTGGGCACGCTGGGGTCGCTGGCCGAGGCGGGGGCGTCGCTGGACGCCTTCGTGGTGCTGGGCTGGGGCCCGTCCGCCGCCACCCCCGACGACGACGGCGCCGCGCTGTACGTGCAGCTGCCCCAGGCCTCGGTGGGGGCCATGGGCTTCAACCTCCAGGGGCTGATCAAGACCACCTTCGGCGACGCCAACCTGGCCCGGGTGCAGCCGCCGGGAAAGGACGCGGCGTACGTGCTGCTGTTCAACAACGTCGCCCTGAGCGTGCTGGGCATTCACTTTCCGCCCAAGGTGATCGTCGACTTCATCCTCTTCGCCGACCCGGCCAACCCGGGAACGGGAAGCATGGGATGGAGCCTGGCGGCCACGCAGCCGGGATGACGGCCGGCCGCACGGGACCACGAGAACCAGGGAGCGCCATGGCCGACGACCCCATTCTGGACGCCAGGACCGTCACCGAGCTGTGCACGGCCATCAACCAGACGTACGCCCTGAACCTTCCCGTGCAGTTCGACGCGGGAACGGTGCTGGCCGCGCTGTGGGCGCTGGCCGTCACCGTGACGAAGGACCCCCGGCCCGGAACGCGGTACGAGGCCACCGCCACCGGCGGCTACCCCGTGGTCCCCGCCCTGCCGGGCACCCTGACCGTGGACGTGCTGGACACGTCCGCCGGTCCGCAGTCCTGACACGCACACGCATCATCCCTTCCCCCCCTGTTCAAAGGAGTTCTTGATGACGGACGCATCCGCCAACCTGCCCATGGCCGGCACCCCCACCGGCACGGTGACCACCGCCGCCGACGGCACCCTGAGCGTGCTGTTCGGCCTGCAGTTCCTGATCGACGGCAAGCCGGTCACCATCAGCAGCGCCGACATCGCCAACGCGGCCACCAAGGGGATCGAGTTCGCCATCCCCGGCCCGCTGGACCTGGGGACGCTGGCAAACCTCATCAGCTGGATCAACACCACGTTCAGCGTGAACATCCCCAGCGGAGACAGCCTGCCCTCCCCGCTCAACGAGGTGGTGAACGTGCTGACCAACATCGACTTCACGGTGACGGAGTTTCACATCAAGATCCCGCCCAAGGGTTCCTCCGACACCGTGCAGTACACGCTGGCGCTCACGGCCACGCTGGCTTCGCCCATCAACCTGATCCCCGGCTCGGAGGCGCTCAAGATCACGGGGGCGCTGGTGGGGGTGAGCAACGAGGCGCAGCCCGCGCCGGCGCTGCCCGCCTGATCCAGCGCGGGCGGGCACCGCTCCCCCGCCGGGGCCGGACGGCGTCTCCGCGGTGCCGCGCGCGCCGCCGGAACGCCGTCCGCCCCGGCGGATGAGGAGCGGGCCCGCGGCCCGTCCGCTCCGCATCCCCCTCCCCGTTTCCACAGACCCCCCGAAGAGGCAAGCCGATGGCGAGATTGACCGTGGGGGCTCAGCTGACGCTGAACCTTGCCTCGGGGAGCCCGTACCTGATGGGGCTTACCCTGGGGGTGGGCCAGGGCCCCACGCAGCTGGTGCTGGGGCCGCGCGACGGGCAGGTGCCGTTCACCCTGGCCGACGTGGTTTCCGGGGTGGGCGACATGCTGGGCATTCCCGAGCTCAAGCAGGTGTCCAGCCTGGCCTCGTCCGCGCCGTGGAGCGAGATCTTCGCCGTGCAGATCGCGCCCTACCTCACGGTGGCCGTCGGCGGAACGGGGGGGCCGGCGGGGGCGGTGCAGCTCGTGATCAAGCTGTACAAGGGGGGAACGTACGGCGTCAGTCTGGGCGGCCCGGTGGGCGGGGTGATCACCATCTCGCCCAGCTTTACCGTGTTTGACCTGATCGTGGGGTATGAGAGCGGCAAGGGGCTGGACGTGCGCGCCCGCGTGCGGTTCGACGAGCAGGCCAGGCCCGCGGAGCTCGCCGCGGGCACCCTGCCCGCGCTGGGTGCCGGCGCGGCGGCGGACCCCGCGCCCGCGGGCAAGACGCAGATCGTGAGCTACCCCTTTCCCATGCCGCCCGCCGGGGGAAGCAACTTTCAGGTGAAGTACCTGGGGCTGGGGCAGCGCTTCGGCCCGCCGCCGTACACGGGCTCGGGCGACCCGCTGGTGGAGATCTTCAACCAGCTGGAGTCCACCTTCACCAGCAGCGACCCCGCGACGCTGCTGTCGCAGCTGGCGAACTACTACGATCCCGCGCGGGGCTGGTTCATCGGGGCGCACGTGCTGCTGCGCGGGTGGGAGGTGCGGGCGCTGTTCAACGACCCCAGCATCTACGGGCTGCAGGTGGCCTGCTCGGTGGACCAGTTCAAGGGGCTCGCGTTCGAGATCCTGTACCAGAAGCTGGGGCCGCACCTGGGCGTGTACTACGCCGCGGTGACCCTGCCGGAACAGTTCCGGCAGATCAACGTGGGGGTGGTGGCGCTCACTCTGCCCTCGTTCCGCATCTGGATCTACACCAACGGCGACTTCAAGGTGAGCGTGGGCTGGCCCATGGGGCCGGACTCCATCGGCGTGCAGGCGTACATCTTTACGGGGGGCGGCGGCTTCTACTTCGCCAGGCTGCGCAGCGGCGACAACCCGCAGTCCGGGCAGAAGGCGCTGGCCGCCGGGGCGTCCATGGCGCCCGCCCCGGGCGCGCCCGCGATGGTGCAGCAGTACAACCCCATCATCGAGTTCGGGCTGGCGCTGTGGCTGGGGGTGGGCCGCTCCTTCAGCCAGGGCCCGTTCAGCGCTTCGCTGAGCCTGACGCTGCAGGGCACCTTTCAGGGGATCCTGGCGTGGAACGCGCCGGACGGCGACCCCGCCCGGACGTCGTCCATCTCCCGCGCGCCGGACTACTACTGGTTCGCCGCCACGGTAAGCCTGGTGGGGCAGCTGCAGGGGTCGGTGGACCTCAAGGTGATTTCCATCTCCGTGCTGGTGCGCCTTTCGGTTTCCGCCAGCGTGGCGTTCGAGACGGGGTACAACACGGTGATCGGGGTGGAGGCCCGCGTGGACGTGGAGGCGCGGGTCAAGATCGTGTTCTTCACCATCTCCGTGGGCTTTCACGCCACCGTGTCGCAGAGCTTCGCCGTCACCTCCGGCAACCCGGCGGACGCCAGCGTGTCCGGGCCGCAGAACGAGGCCTTCCAGGGGATGAACGACTGGGTGGCGGCGCCGGCCCTGCTTTCCCTGGCGGCGGTGCAGGCCCCCGCCCCGCGCCGCCCGCCCGCCGTGCGCCCGCACCCGGACCGGGTGGCGGCCGCCGTGTCGGGCAGGACGCCGCTGTCCGTGAGCTTCGTGCTGCAGCCCACGGTGACGTACGCCGCCGGGGTGGGAACGGTGGCCGCGGTGGCGACGCTCGCCATTCCCGCGCCTGGCCCGGGCAGCCCGGCCAACACGGAGCTGGAGCAGCTGTTTACCGGGGTGGCCGGGTGGCTGCTGGCCACCTACGCGCCGGGGACGCACGCCTGGGCGGATGTGGCCGCGGCGCTGGGCGCGGGGAGCGATCCGCCGCCGGACAGCTTTGCGCCGGGGCTGGAAGCGTTCCTGGGCGGCGCCTTTACCTTCACCCTCTCGGGGGTGGACGGCACGCAGCCGCCGCCGCAGAACGCGCCCAGCGCGGCCGTGTTTCCCATGCCGCCGCAGCTGCAGATGCAGTGGACGGGGGGCGGCGCCCCGCTGGCCTTCGCCAGCCGCACCACGCCCGCGGACTATGCGCAGGTGGTGTCGGACTACTTCGCCCAGCTTTCCATCCAGGGGCTGGTGTCCTCCGACGGCCCGGGGAACGGCCCGGGGATGGAGGGCGCCGCGGATCCCACCCCGCCTCCGGGCCCGTCGCTCACCGAGTTCCTGTTCACCGACTGGTTCCTGACCGTCGCCCGGCAGATGGCCCGGGAGCTGGCGGACGGGGGCGGCACGGAGGGGATGCCGGACGCGGCGCTGGCCACCAACGTGGGCGGCATGGTGTCGCGCTTCATGCTGAACGGCCTGCGCCTGCCGGACCCCGCCACGGTGCCGCCGGACCTCCAGGACGTGGACCTCGCCACGCTGGCCATCGCCCCGGGGTACGCGCTCAGCGGGCAGCAGTTCGCCGTCCCCGATCCCACGGCCGCCTGCGAGGCCACGCTCACCCTGGCGCCGGGGGGCGGCCCGCTTTCCATCGCCTTCGCCAGCGGAAGCAGCGCGGTCGCCACCCTGCCGGTGGAGACGGCCCCGCCGGCGCCCTCGCCCTTTGCCACCGGCGCGGCCACGGTGAGCGCCCTTCCGTCCGTAACCTCGCAGCCGCTCTGGTTCGCGCAGCGCACGCGCATGCCCTGGGTGTCGCCCGCGGGAACGACGTTCGTGGTGCCGCTCCCCCCGGGTGTGCTGCAGGCCGTGGCCGGCGCGCCCGCCGCGCTCTCGGTGACGGCCACGCCTCCGGCAACGTCGGCCGCCGCGGCGGCGGCGGTGGACGCCGCGCCCGCGCTCACCCTCGTTTCCCGCGTGGCCCGCGTTCCCGTGGCGCGCACGGGGCAGGTGGAGGACGGGGCGGCGGCGCCCACCTTTGTGCCCAACGTGTACCAGGTGCTGGGCACGGACGATGAGACGCGCGCGCGGGTGGAGGCGCTGCTGAAGGCGCCGGCCGCGGCGCTGTCGGGCGCGGTGCTCACCGTGCTCTACAACGCCGCGACGACGGGGTACCAGTCCGACGCCCCGTTCGCCGCGCGCCCCGTGCTGCTGGCCAAGACCAACCTGAGCACCACCACGCAGCCCGCGACCGCCAACGACGCCTTTCTGTTCCGCGCGCTGGCGGCGCCGGACCCGCTGGGGCCCACGCAGGCGCTGCTGTCGGAGGTGCCGGACTTTCTGCGGCTGCTGTGGGAGGTGAGCGTGGTGCACGCGGGCGGCTTCTACCTGCAGTACGCCGACGCGCAGGGCAGCGGGCTTCCGGACCACGTGTTCACCGGCGACACGGCGGACCTCACCTTCCTGGTCACCTTTCCCCCCGCCTCCGCGGCCCCGGTGGCCAGCCCGTGGCACAACGCGCTCACCGTGGGGCAGCCCGGGCAGGGCTCGCTCTTCATCGCCGTGATGGACGGCAGCGGCGGCCAGCTCACCACCTGGAGCCCGTCGTACCCGGCCGGGTGCATCGGCTTTGCCCTGGAGTGGGGCGAGCAGGTGCAGCGGCTGACCTCCACCGCGCCCCGGGCGCTGTACCAGGACGACTGGGTGGACCACCTGTACCACCTGGTGCAGTTCCGCGTGGCCGGGGTGCGGAACCAGTTCACGGAGTCGCTGTGGAGCTCGGCCCTGTCGCCCTCCATGGACAGCGGCGGGGACG
>NZ_DASVTX010000198.1:0-6430 GCF_036387355.1 Longimicrobium sp. | reverse complement strand
GAACTCGGGGCCGCCCGCGGCGTCGGCGTGGAGCAGCGCGAGCGAGCCGGCCGTCGCCCCCACCGCCTCGCGCCCGTGGTGCACGACGAGGCGCGCCACCTCGAGCGGCGTGAGCGCGCCGGCGAGCGAGCCGGCCACCTGCTGCAGCGCCGTCGCGCGGCGCAGCGCCGCCCGCTCGGCGGCGTACAGGCGGGCCGCGGCGAGCGCGGTCCCGACCCGGCGCGCCACCTCGTCGGCCAGCGCGAGGTCGTCGGGCCCGTAGCGCCGGCCGGATTCGGCGTAGACGAGCGAGAGCGCGCCCAGCACCTTGCCCCGCGCGATCAGCGGCACGCAGACGTACGAGCGCAGCCCCAGCGCGCGGACGGCGGCCAGGTGCTCCGGCCCGTGGCTGTTGGCGGTCAGCAGCGCGTCGGGGATGTCGGGGACGATCTCGGCCTCGCCCGTCCGCAGCACGCGCGCAACCCCGTGCGGCGCGTTCATGCTGGTGGGCCACCGCTCCTCGATTTCCGCCACCAGCCGGATCTTGGCGGGATCGGCGTGCTCCACCGCCAGGCGCTCCATCCCTCCGTCCAGCGTGAGCATGTCGATGGCGCACCAGTCCGCCAGCGCGGGAACGGCCAGGCGCGCCACGCTGGCCAGCGTGGTCTCGAACTCCAGCGATGAGACGAGGACGCGGCTCGCCTCGGCCAGCAGGTCGCGCCCCGCCTCGGACTTGCGGCGCTCGGTGACGTCGGTGGCGGCACCCACCCATTCGCGGATGCCGCCGTCCTCCTCCAGTACGGGAACGGCGCGGAGGGCCAGCGTGCGCCACTCGCCGTCCGCCCGCATGACGCGGTGCTCCGCGTCGATCTCCCGCCGGTCGGCCACCGCGTCGCGCCACAGGGCGGCCGCATGCTCCCGCTCGTCGGGGTGCACGGCGTTCAGCCATCCCCAGCCGCGGTACTGCTCCCACTCCATGCCCGTGTAGCCGGCCCACTGCCGCTGCGGCGTCACCACGGCGCCGTCCGGCCCGGTGGTAAAGACGACCTGCGCCGACGCGGTCACCAGCGAGCGAAAGCGCGCCTCACTGCGGCGGGCGGCCTCGGCCTCGGCGGTGCGGGCGCGCATCCGCCGGTCCACCATGGTCGTCAGCAGGGTGATGCCCAGGACGACGAGGGTGCCCAGGACCACGCCGCTCGCCAGCCCGTCGGTGCGCAGCACGTGGTCGTCGGGAACGGGGGCGTCGCCGGGAAGGGTGTGGAAGCGCGCGGCCGACATCCCGGTGTAGTGCATCCCCGCGATGGCCAGCCCCATGACCACGGCCGCCGCGGCCTTGGCCGCCTGCCCGCGCCGCGTGTCGTCCGCGCGAAAGCGCAGCGCCAGCCAGAGCGCGGCGAACGACGCGGCCACCGCCACGCCCAGCGACTCCACCACCCGCACGGAGTCGTAGCGGATGGTGCCGTGGATGCGCATGGCCGCCATCCCCAGGTAGTGCATCGCCGCGATGCCGGCGCCCATCAGGAGCGACGCCCCTGCCAGCATGGGCGTGGTGACCCGCGGCCGCCCCGCGACCCAGAGGGTGAGCAGCGAGGCGCCGACCGCCACCACCATGGAGGCGATCCAGCGCGGCACGTCGTAGGTGATGGAAGTGTCCAGCCGGAAGGCGAGCATGCCCACGAAGTGCATGCTCCACACGCCGATGCCCAGCGACACGCTGCCGCCCGCCAGCCACGCGGTGCGAAAGCGGCCGCTGGCCTGGCTCACGCGCGCCGCCAGCACCAGCGCGGTATACGAGGCCAGAATGGCGATCACCACCGAGAAGACCACCAGGGCGGTGTTGTAACTGCCTGTCATGGGACCATTTGCATCAGTGCGCCGGCCATCTGTCACCATGGGGTGAAGCAAGAAGACGGCCTGGGTGAGCGCCGCCGGGCCGCCCCGCCCGCCGTTCATGCACGGAACTTGCCCCCGGCCCGGCCCACCCGCCGCCGGGGTGCGGGGGAGGGGACACAACGGGATCAACGGAACACGGAGAAGACGCACATGGCGGACATCGACATCGAACGCAAGAAAAAGAGCCCGCTGCCCTGGATTCTGGGGCTGCTGGCGCTGCTGCTCCTTCTTTTCCTGCTCATGCGGAGCTGCGGCGACGACGACCAGGCCGAGAACACGGGCACGGTGGTGGACACGACGACGTCGCAGACCGTGGCGCCGGTCGCGCCGATGCCCGCCACGGACACCACGGCGGCCGCCACGGGCGCCATGCCGGCGGCGGGCGCGGCGGCCGGGGCCGGGTGGATCGCCGGGGTTCTGGGCGGCCAGATGGCCGGGCAGACCGCGTCGGGGCAGGCCACCGTGCCGTCCACGCCGTCGGACCGCGGCTTCTGGGTAGAGGAGAACGGCCAGCGCGTATTCGCCGTGCTGCAGGAGCCCATGGAGCAGATCAAGGACATCGACCCGGGGCAGACGGTGCGCATCACCAACGCCAAGGTGATGCGGGGCTCCGAGTCGGCGCAGATCCCCGAGAGCGTGGACGCCGAGGCCAAGACCACCGCGTCGCAGCAGCAGTACTTTCTGCTGGTGCCCAGCAACGGCGTGGAGATCACGGCCGGCGGAAACACCACGGCCAACTGAGCCGTCCCCCGTTCGCGGGGGAGTGGCGTGACGACGGGGCGGGGCGCACACGGGCGCCCCGCCCCGTCGCATTCTGTATACAACAAGCGCTGTTTCCGCCGCGGAACGGGGGATGCCGGGCCCGCCCGATCTGCGCGCACGGCCCTTGCACAACGCCGCCGCCCCGATCCGGGGCGGGGGCCCCGGACGGACGGTGGACCAAGCAATGGGAGTACACGAACATGGCGAACGAACCGATGGATCGCGTGGTGCCGCTCAACAGCCTGCCCTCGTACAAGGTCGCCGACGGCGAGCCGGACATCCGGGGCTGGGACGTGATGTCGGCCGACGGTCGCCGGATCGGCCGGGTCGATGACCTGCTGGTGGACACCGGGGCCAACAAGGTGCGCTACGTGGACGTGGAAGGCGACCGGGGCCACATGTGCGTGCCCATTGGCCTTGCCCGTCTGGAGCGCGGCTCGCGCCAGGTGATGGTGGACCGCATGCAGGCCGACCAGTTCAGCGCCCTGCCCACGCACGAGCGCGGCAACGTGACGCGCGACTACGAGATGCAGCTGGGCCGCGCCATCGACACGGACTTCGACACGCGCACGTCCAACGGCACCAACCTGTACGGCCACGAGGGCTTCCGTGACGAGGGCGCCGTTCGCCTGGTGCTTTCGGAAGAGGAGCTGGCCGTGGGCAAGCGCCAGGTCGCCGCGGGCGAGGTGGGCGTGAGCAAGCGGGTGGAGACGGAGCACGTGACCGACCACGTGGCGCTGCGCCACGACGAGGTCGACATTCAGCGCCGCCCCATCACCGACCCCATGGTGGCCGGCAACGCGCAGATCGGCGCCGAGGAGATCCGCGTTCCGCTGCACGCCGAAGAGGCGATCGTGGAGAAGCGCGTGGTTCCCAAGGAGGAGCTCGTGGTCCGCACCCGTGAGGTGGTGGAGAACGAGACCATCGAGGCGGACCTGCGCCGCGAGCGCGCCGAGGTGCACCGCGAGGGCGTGACGGAGCGCACCCTCACGGACCGCCCGCTGAACGACGACGACCGGCTGAACAACCGCTGATCGCCGCCGCTGGACGGAACGGAAACGGGCACCCCGCGAGGGGTGCCCGTTTCTCATCCTGCCCGACTTGGTGTCCCGGATCGCGCGGCGTATGTTGGCCCCCGCGGGACCTCACCTCATCCATCGCAAACATCCGGCAGAGTTCGCCATGAAGATCAACGGAACCGTCCTCGTCACCGGCGCCACCGCGGGGATCGGGGAAGCGTGCGCCCACGCCTTTGCCGCCGCCGGCGCGCGCCTGGTGCTCACCGGCCGCCGCGAGGAGCGCCTGCGCGTCGTGGCAAACGACCTGCGCGCCGCGCACGGCACCGAGAGCCATGTGGTCGCGCTGGACGTGCGGGACCGCGAGGCCGTTCTGGCCACGCTCTCGTCGCTGCCGGGCGAGTTCGGCGCGGTGGAGGTGCTGGTGAACAACGCCGGGCTGGGCCGCGGAATGGACAAGCTGTTCGCGGGCGATCCGGACGGGTGGGACGAAATGGTGGACACCAACGTAAAGGGGCTGCTGTACGCCACGCGCGCGGTGACGCCGGGAATGGTGGAGCGCGGGCGGGGGCACGTGATCAACATCGGCTCGGTGGCCGGGCACGAGGTGTATCCCGGCGGCGCCGTGTACTGCGCCACCAAGCACGCGGTGGGCGCCATTACCCGCGGGCTCCGGATGGACCTGCTGGGCACCGGCGTGCGGGTGAGCACGGTGGATCCGGGGATGGTGGAAACGGAGTTCAGCGTGGTGCGCTTCGGCGGGGACCGCGAGCGTGCAGACTCCGTCTACCGGGGGATGACGCCGCTGGTGGCCGCGGACATCGCGGACACGGTGCTGTGGGTGGCGACGCGCCCGGCGCACGTGAACATCGACGAGATCATCATCAAGCCCACCGACCAGGCCAGCGCGACGCTCGTGCATCGGAGCTGAACGGATGAACCGCGTCTCTCACGGAGTTCACGGAAAAGGAGCACGGAGTTCACGGTTACGGCATCACGGAATCTGTTGTTGCTATAGCAGTTCCGTGAACTCCGTGGAACTCCGTGGCCTCCGTGAGAGACGGGGTTGCCGTTACCCGGCCGCGGGGGAGAGCAGCTTGGGCGCGGGCGCCATGAGGGTGCGGGGATTGGCGTAGGCGCGCTCCTGCAGCTCGGGGATGGTCGCGCCGCTGACCAGGAACTTGCCCGCGCCCTCCACGAAGCGCCGCCGCAGCAGCTCGGCTTCCTCCGGCGACACGCGCCCCTCCGCCTGCGCCTCCCGCACCCGCGCCAGCACGGGAAGGCTTTCCGCCGCCTGCCGGTACCGCTGCGCCGCCGCCAACTCGCGGTAAAAGACGACGCGGTCCCACATCGCCAGGATCACGTCGCGCAGTGCGTCGATCACCGGCGCGGCGCCCATCAGCTCGAAGGTCTTGTCCGTCCCCGCGTCGCAGCCCACGACGCTCAGCCCGCCCGGATCCATTCCCTGCAGCGTGGCGCAGCCGCCGTACAGCTGGTCCACGCCGTCCAGCAGCGTGGCGAGGCGCGCGGGGGTGGACCAGCGGCGCGGCGCCTCGATCACCTGCACGGTCAGCAACGCGTTGCCCGACGCGGTCTCGCCGCGGCGCAGGGCGTCCAGCGCGGGCACGCCCTCCTGCGCCAGCAGGCCGGACACGCGCGGCAGGTGCTGCGTGGCGAAGCGCACGCGCTCGGCAAAGGCGAACGCTTCCTGCGCCCGGTTTTCCGCCGCGATCAGCAGCGACCACGTGTCCGCGTGCTCCAGCGCGGAAAGCTGCAGCTCTTCCGCCAGCATGCGGGCGGGGCGGGTGAAGCGGTGGGCGCGCAGGCCGTAGTCGCGCAGGGCGGAAAGCAGGCGGGTGAGCAGCTCGCCGGGAACGGGCTCGCGCCGGTATCCCAGCCGCGCCACCTCCACCAGCGGCAGCTCCAGCGCGCTTTCCGTCAGCGCGCCCACAAGCTGTTCCACGCCGTGGATCAGGTCCGATTTGCGCATGGCCGCGAGGGTGCAGAGACGGGCGGATGGGGAGCGGCGGAACGTAGGCCCCCGGCCGGGGACGGGCAAGTTCGGTCGGTGGGGATGGAGCTGCGACCGTGAGGTGGAAAGTTCGGTGCGCGTGGCGGGCATCACGGCGGCCCCCACCCGGGTTCGCATTACTCACCCACCCTCCCCCCAAACGGACTGGGGGAGGGTTGTTTCGGGGTGGCGTCTTTGGTGTGAAGCAGCAGAGATTGTCGTGGCTGCAAGCTGAGCGACTGAAGTCGCCGCAACAACGGCGGAAAGTCCCCCCAAACAGACGGGGGGACTTCACCTGCACGTCGGCGAAGGCCCCGGTGTGAATTCTCCCCTCTCCGTGCCGCCGTTTGCACGGGGAGGGGCCGGGGGTGGGGCCCACGCGCCCGGGCTCCCTGAGCGGATGAATCCGCCGCTCTGAAAGCGGGAAGCCCCGACTCGTGGCCGCTGTCGCGTCCACGATCGAGGCTTCAACTGCATCGGGAGCGCACCCCGGCGGTGGCGAGCAGTCCGCGCAGGCGGACTTCGTGTCGTTCGAGGCGCGGTTTCAACCGCTGGGGAGGTGTCAGGCGCGCGCCGCCCGCCGTCCCACAACGACCTCCCTGCGATGCCGCGGACGCGCGCCGAACGCCGTCCCCGCGCCGAACGGCTCCCCCTCTCCCGCGGAGCGGGTGGAGGGGGCTGGGGGGAGGGGGCCTTCGTCGGCCGCATCGGCACCGTCCGAACCGCACTGACCTGCTGTTCTCCCCTCTCCGTGCGGCAGTTTGCACGG
>NZ_DASVTX010000197.1:0-18523 GCF_036387355.1 Longimicrobium sp. | reverse complement strand
CGGGCCGGCTTCCGCCTGCTTGGCGTTCTTGGAGACGCTGTTGAACTTGGGGATCGCGATCGCGGCCAGAATGCCGATGATGACCACCACGATCATCAGTTCGATCAGCGTGAAGCCCTTGTTGTTGCGAAGGTTGCGCATTGGTGCTGCTCCGGTGGAAAAGTTGTGCGGGGTGTTTCAGCACGCCGTGTGCTGCTCACGGCCCGCTCTCAGGCAACGGGTGGGCCAGATTGCCGCACACGATGCAAACCATTGTTAAAAGCGAACTTAGGCGATCCCGGACACCCCGCGTGCCCGGCGTTCTGCATGACGATTTGCATGGATGCTGGCAAATCGCAGCACCGCGCGGAACGGGAGGGGGGTGGCACGTCCGCGCCGCGGAATATGCGCGCCGGGGGCCGCGCGGGCCAGGGTCTTCCCCGCCCGCCCTGCGGAATGCAGAATGTCGGCTCCACCCACCTCCGCCCGCCGCAGCGTCGCATGCCCCCCTCTCCCGCCCCCACCCCCGGCTTCACCTACTCCGGCGACGAGCTGGACGCGCTGGCCGGGGCACACAACTACTACGGGTGGATCACGCAGCGGTTCGCGCCCTGGCTGGGCAGCCGCATCGTGGAGGCGGGCGCGGGGATCGGCACCTTTGCCGGGCACCTGCGCGCCGCCGCGCCCCACGCCCGGCTTACGCTGGTAGAGCCGGCGCAGAACAACTGGCCGCACCTGCGGGCCCGCTTTGCCGCGGACCCCGGCGTGCGCACCCTGCGCGGCTACCTGGCGGACGCGGGCGGCCCGGCCAGCGCTGACACCGTGGTGGCGGTGAACGTAATGGAGCACGTGCGCGACGACGCCGGCTTTCTGCGCGACGCCCACCGCCTGCTCGAAGGTGGAGGCCACGCGCTCCTCTTTGTCCCCGCGCTTCCCGCCATCTACGGCACGCTGGATGAGGCGTTCGAGCACGTGCGCCGCTACACGCGCCCGGAGCTGCAGGCGCGGCTGCGTGAGGCGGGCTTCAGCATCGTCTCCGCGCGCTACACCAACTTTCCCGGCATCCTCGCATGGTGGCTCAGCGGCCGGGTGCTGCGCCGCCGCACGGTGAGCGCCGCGGACGCGCGGCTGTACGACCGCTGGATGATCCCGTGGATCTCGCGGCTGGAGCGGGTGTGGAACCCGCCGGCGGGGCAGAGCCTGATCGCCATCGCACGAAAGGATGCCGCCGCATGACGGCCCGTGAAGCAGAAACCCGGCTTTCCGTCGTGATGCCGGTGTACAACGAGGCCGCCACGCTGCGCCACGCCACCGCCCGGCTGCGCGCGGTGGGGCTGCCCATGGAGGTCATCTGCGTGGACGACGGCTCCACGGACGGCAGCCGCGACGTTCTGCGCGCCCTGCTGGCCGAGGGCGTCATCCACCGGCTGATCGAGCAGCCCCGCAACGGCGGCAAGGGCCTCGCGGTGCGCGCGGGGATCGCCGCGGCCACGGGCGACGTCATCGTCATTCAGGACGCGGACCTGGAGTATGACCCGTTCGAGCTGCCGCGGCTGCTGGAGCCCATCCAGGACGGGCGGGCGGACGCGGTGTTCGGGTCGCGCTTTGCGGGCGGGCCGCACCGGGTGCTCTACTTCTGGCACCGTCTGGGAAACGGCGTGCTCACGCTCCTGTCGAACATGATGACGGACCTGAACCTGACCGACATGGAAACGTGCTACAAGATGGCGCGTGCGGATCTGATGAAGAGCCTTCCCCTGCGCACCCGCCGCTTCGGGATCGAGCCGGAGCTGACGGCGCGGCTGGCCCAGGCGCGCGCGCGCATCTACGAAGTCCCCATCTCGTATGCGGGCCGCACGTACGACGAGGGAAAGAAGATCGGGTGGAGGGACGGCGTCGCGGCGATCTGGCACATCATCCGCGCGAACGTGTTCGGGCCGGCGGTGCCGCGCTACGTGCCGCCCGCCTCCGCGCTTCCGCACTGGGCGCCCGCCCCCCCTCTGCCCGCTCCGGACGCCACCGCGCGGAGGTCCTGAGCGCCGCGCAGCACGAGCACGCCCCCGCGGCCTCCAGGGCCGCGGGGGCGTGCTTCATTCCGTTCCGTCCCACTCCACAAAGAAGTCGCGGTTCTCGTGCAGCCGCATGCGCACCAGCCGCGCGCCCTCCATCCGCGCCGCCACGCGGGGCCAGATCCATTGCAGGATGTTCTCCGTCGTGGGGATCAGGCCGCCGGGAGCGAACTCCGGGACCACGTGGTTCAGGTGCTGGTGGTCCAGCGGCGCCGTCACCTCTTCCGCAAGCACGCGGTCCAGCATCCCCAGATCCACCGAGAACCCCGTCTGGGCGTCGACGGGGGCTTCCAGCACTACTTCCAGCAGGTAGTCGTGCCCGTGGCCGTGCGGGTTGCTGCAGGGGCCGAACGTGGCACGGTTGCGCTCCTCCGTCCACTCGGGGCGGTGGTAGCGGTGCGCGGCGCTGAAGCGCACCCTGCGCGTAAGCTGCATGCGGGCCATGGCATCCGGCGGATGGAAGGAGAAACGCGTCGTGCCCGCGAATCTCGAGCACACGCCCGCCCCGCGCAATCCGCCCCGCCCGTTCCGCGCACCCCGCGGCGAAGCCCGGGCCCCCTCCTCCCCCGCCCGCCCTCCCGCAATCCCCCTATTCCCTATTCCCTATTCCCTATTCCCTATTCCCTGGCAGTTCCCCGAATCCCGTCCCGAAACGTTCCGGGCGCAGCACCACCCCCTCGCCCGGAACCCTGCACCGACCCGGCATGCGACTTGCCTGTTGCACGTTCGGAAAAGTTTTGAATACATCCGCACTTCCGGCCTCGGGTCCCGCACCTCCCCGCGACATGTCCACGTCCTCGCTCGTCCGTCCCGAGACGCACAGCTACGCATCCGTGACTCCGGATCGCGGGCGCCAGACCTCCGTGCCCCGGATCTCACCCGTGCAGCCTTCCGACGCGGCAGAGGCGGAAAACCGGCCCGTGGTGCTGGTCGCCGAGGATCACGAGGACAGCCGGGACGCCATGCGCACGCTGCTGGACGCGTTCGGCTACCGCGTGGTTGAGGCGGTAAACGGAAGGCAGGCCGTGGAGCGCGCCCTGGCCGAGCGCCCGGACCTGATCCTGATGGACATGATGATGCCGCTGATGGACGGGCTTCAGGCCACGCGCGAGATTCGCGCGGCGCCGTCGCTGGCGGGCGTGCCCGTGATCGCGCTCACGGCCATGGAAGGCGCCCGCGACCGCGTGATGGCCGCCGGCTGCGACGACCTGGTCACCAAGCCCATTGACGTGCGCTCGTTTCTGGGGCGCGTCCGCGGCTGGATCGAGGCGCGCAAGCAGGCCAGCTGAACCGGCGCACCCTCTCCGCACTCCGCATCCGTGCCGTTCCGTGGTTTCAGGGACGGCACTTTCATTCGGTACGCCGCGCGCGCCGGCTGTAGCGCGACGGGCCTCGAACATGCTACATACATTCGATGCAGAACGGGACTGAACGAACGCACAGGGGCGACATGCACTGCCAATGCCGGACGGACGAGCGCAGCCTGGTGATTCTGGCACCCGGGCTGGACCGGTACCCGGAGTTCGAGCTGATGGCCGAGCGCGACGACTGGACCGTGCATCCCGCCCTGGGCGCCATTCGCGTGGAGGTGGGCTCCGCGTCGCGCTGGTCCGGCATTGCGCAGGTTGCCAACTTTCTGCGCACGGTGCTGGACGCGGGCCGCTTCGGCGCGCTGCGGGCGGCGTGGGTGCGCGCCGGCGCGCCGCTGGAGGAGCAGCTCGTCACCCTGCTGCACTGCGGGCCACTGGCCGAGATGGTGTCGGTGGACAGCTCGCCCCTGCCGGCCATGATGCGCGACAACCGCATCGAGTCGTGGTTTCAGCCCATCTTCTGGGCGGGCACGCTGGAGCTGTGGGGCTACGAGTGCCTGATGCGCGGCCGCGCGGAAGATGGCGCGCTGGTGCCGCCGGTGACGCTTCTGGAGTGGGCCAGGCAGGAGCACCTCACCTTCATGCTGGACCGGCACACGCGCGAGCTGCACCTGGGCAATGCGGGGCGCAAGGGCATTCCATCCGACTGCCACCTGCTCGTCAACTTTCTGCCCACGGCCATCTACAAGCCGGAGTTCTGCCTGCGCACCACGGTACGCGCCGCGGCGCTCGCCGGGCTGGACCCGGACCACGTGGTGTTTGAGATGGTGGAAACGGAGCAGGTGGACCGCGAGCACCTGCGCAACCTGCTGGCGTACTATCGCGCCACGGGCTTCAAGGTCGCGCTGGACGACGTGGGGAGCGGATATTCGGGGCTGGCCATGATGGCGGACCTGAACCCGGACCTCATCAAGATCGACCGGGAACTGGTGAGCCGGTCGGTGGATTCGCCGTTCCACCGCGAGGTGTGCGCGTCGCTCGTAAAGCTGGGGCAGGACAACGGGCAGATGGTGCTGGCGGAGGGCGTGGAGCGCGAGGAGGAGTGGCGCGTGATGTCAGGGCTGGGGGTGAACCTGCTGCAGGGATACCTGTTCGGCCGCCCGCAGCCCGAGCTGGTGACGCACTCGCTGGTGCAGCCCTCCCTGCAGCCCGCCCTCGCCACCCCGGCCTGAGCGCCGCCTGCGCTCGGTTCGCGAAAAGCAACGGCCTGACCGGCGGAATGCCCGGTCAGGCCGTTTCAGTTCAGATCGCGGCACGACCGGGGCAGAGCCGCGCACGGGCCGGCACGGTGAAGCGGGCGGAGCACGCATCCCTCAGGATGCCGGCGTTTTCCGCTGCATGGGGTCGAGCGCCGATTCGACCCTGCCCCCAAACCGGGCAAGGATGATCCGTTTGGCGGTTTCGTGATCCACAACGCGCCCCTCCGCAATCTGTTGCTCGGCAATCCGGATGTCCTCCAGAACCGCGCTGCGCTCGTCGCGCTGATCAGGTTGCTGCTTCATCGACTCCAGCTCCTCTCCGGGTTGATCCCTTCCCGCGGATCAGGATAACGACGGCGGGCAACCCTGACAAACAGAACGGCCTCCGCGCACCGTGCGCGGAAGCCGTCCATCATCCCGTCAGGCGGCGAGTTACGCGTCCCAGCGCCGGACGGCGAGGGAAACGTTGTGGCCGCCGAAGCCGGCGGAGTTGCTGAGCGCCAGGCGCACCGGCCGCTCCGTGACCCCGTCGGTCCCGTAGTTCAGGTCGCACTCCGGGTCCGGCTCGCTGTAGTTGATGGTGGGCGGGATCTTTCCCTCCCGGCACACCAGCGCGCTGAACACGCCCTCGATGGCCCCCGCCGCGCCCAGCAGGTGCCCCGTCATGCTTTTGGTGCTGCCTACGATGATGCCGCGCGCGTGATCGCCCAGCACGAGCTTGATGGCGCCCGTCTCGTTGCTGTCGTTCAGCGGCGTGCTGGTGCCGTGCGCGTTCACGTAGTCCACGTCGGACGGCTGCGCGCCGGCCTCGCGCAGCGCCATCCGCATCGCCCGCGCCAGCCCCTCGTGGTTCTCCGGCTGCCCGGTGATGTGGTACGCGTCGCCGGTAAGGCCGTATCCGACGACCTCGGCCAGAATGGTGGCGCCGCGGGCGCGGGCGTGCTCCAGTTCCTCCAGCACCACCATCCCCGCGCCCTCGCCCAGCACGAAGCCGTCGCGGGTGCGGTCGAACGGGCGGCTCGCCGTCTCCGGCGAGTCGTTGCGCGTGGACAGCGCCGTCATGTTGGCGAAGCCGGCCATGGCCGTGGGGCAGATGGCCGCCTCGGCGCCGCCCGCCAGCATGAGGTCCGCGTCGCCGGCCTTGATGTGCCGGAACGCGTTGCCGATGGCGTGCGCGCCGCTGGCGCAGGCGCTCACGGTGCAGTAGTTGGGGCCCTTGAGCCCGTACCGGATGCTCACCAGCCCCGCCGCGATGTCGCTGATGAACATGGGGACAAAGAAGGGCGACACGCGCCCCGGTCCCTTGTCCAGCAGGCGGCCGTGCTGCTCCTCGAAGGTGTGAATGCCGCCGATGCCGCTGGCGACGATCACCCCGAACGCCTCGGGATCAATGGAGCCCAGCCCCTCGTCCAGCCCCGCCTCGCGCATGGCCTGCACGGACGCGGCGATGGCCAGCTGGCTGTAGCGGTCGGTGCGCTTGACCTCCTTGCGGTCGATGTACAGCCCGGGGTCGAACCCCTTGACCTCGGCCGCGAAGCGCACGGGGTACTCGGATGCGTCGAACTGCGTAATGGGACCGGTACCGCTACGCCCGCCGAGCAGGGCCGCCCAGGATTCCTGGACGTCCAGCCCGACGGGCGTTACGAGGCCGGTCCCGGTAATCACGACTCGGCGATTCATCAGCCGCTCCGGGAAATCGGGACGTGTGACCGAACCGTCCACGGGGGACGGCCTATGAAGGTTCCAGCGGGGGCGAGCCGTGCGGCTCAGCCCTGGTTGCTCGAGATGTAGCTGATGGCGTCGCCCACCGTGCGCAGCTTCTCGGCCTCTTCGTCCGGAATCTCCATCCCGAACTCTTCCTCGAAGGCCATCACCAGCTCCACGGTGTCCAGCGAGTCCGCGCCAAGGTCCTCCACGAACGAGGCCTCCGGGGTCACCTTCTCGGCGTCCACGCCCAGCTCGTTGATGATGATTTCCTTGACCTTCGCCTCGATGTCCGCCATTTCCCGTCTCCTGTTTGGTTTTAGCGTGCGGACCCCGGCCGTGCTCGCCGGCGGGGTTCCCTGCCCTGTTGTGTGGCCCGTCCTGCCTACATCACCATCCCGCCATCCACCACCAGCACCTGCCCGGTGATGTACGCCGCACCCGGCCCGGCAAGGAAACGCACCGCCGGGGCGATGTCTTCCGGCCGGCCCAGCCGTCCCAGCGCGATTCCGCCCATCAGCGCGCCGCGGGCGGCCTCGGGCAGGTCGCTCGTCATGTCCGTCTCAATGTACCCCGGGGCGACCGCGTTGACCAGAACTCCCCGCCCGGCGAGTTCCTTGGCCACGCTCTTGGTCATCCCGATAAGCCCCGCCTTGCTGGCCGCGTAGTTGGCCTGCCCGGCGTTGCCGGTAATGCCCACCACGCTGGTGATGTTCACGATGCGTCCGGCGCGCCGCTTCATCATCCCGCGGCTGGCAGCGCGCATGAGGTTGAAGGCGCCGCGCAGGTTGGTGTCCAGCACGGCGTCCCAGTCCTCGTCCTTGATGCGCATGAGGACGTTGTCGCGCGTGACGCCGGCGTTGTTCACCAGCACGTCCAGCGAGCCCAGGTCGCCCTCCACCGTCTTGACCAGCTCGGTGCAGGCGGCGGGGTCCGCCACGTCGCAGGCGTAGCCCCGGTGCCCTTCGCCCGGCAGTTCGGCCGCGGCCGCCTGCGCCCGCGCGCCGTCGCGCGCCACCACCGCCACCCTGGCCCCCGCCGACGCCAGCTCCCGCGCAATGGCGAGGCCGATGCCGCGGGAGCCGCCCGTCACCAGCGCGACCTGGCCCGAAAGCTCCACGGAAGTCACCCGGAAAGAAAGTGCCCAGTGCTCAGTACCCAGTGCCCAACAACAGAAAGTACTCAGTGCCAAGTGCCCAGTACCCAACGGCCGCCCGGCGCTCGTGCCCGCCCGCTCCCCTGGGCACCGGGCACGTGAACCTGGGCACTGCTTTTATCCGTTCAGGTACTCGGCGACCGCATCCGCCGTGCCCAGCGCCACGCCCCGGCCGTTGGCGGCGGCGTCGATGCGCTTGAGCATCCCCACTAGCACCTTGCCGGAACCCACCTCCAGAAACCGCTCCGCGCCCATCTGCAGCATGGTGCGCACGGACTGGGTCCACCGCACCGGGGACGTGAGCTGCTCTACCAGCAGCCGCTGCGCCTCAGCGCCGTCCGTCACCGGCGAAGCCGTCACGTTGCTCACCACGGGGAACGCGGGGTTCCCAAAGGCCGCGCCCTCCAGCTGCGCGCGCAGCCCGTTTTCCGCCACCGCCATGAGCGGGGAATGGAAGGCGCCCGACACGTTCAGCGGCTGCACCTTCTTGGCGCCCGCCGAAACCAGCATGGGACCCACCCGCTCCACCGCCGACACGTCGCCGCTCACCACCACCTGGCCGGGCGAGTTGAAGTTGGCGGGCACCACGACGGATCCCTCGGCCGACGCCTCGCGGCACACGCCTTCCACCACGTCGTCGTCCAGCCCCAGCACGGCGGCCATGGTCCCCGGGCGCGCGGTTCCGCTTTCCAGCATCAGCTCGCCGCGGCGGCGCACGGTGCGCACCGCGTCGGCAAAGGCCAGCGAGCCGGCGGCGTGGTACGCGCTGAACTCGCCCAGCGAGTGCCCGCCCGCGGCCACCACGTCGATGTCGGCCGCCCTGAGCACGGCCCAGACGGCGGCGCTGTGGACGAGGAGCGCGGGCTGCGCGTTCACCGTCAGCGTCAGCTCGTCGGCGGGGCCTTCCCACATCAGCTTCGACAGCGCGAAGCCCAGGGCGTCGTCCGCTTCCTGAAACAGGGCGCGGGCCTCGGGAAAGCGCTCCGCCAGGTCCTGCCCCATCCCCACCGTCTGCGATCCCTGCCCGGGAAAGAGCAGGGCGATCCGCTCGCCGTTCATCAGAGGCGCACCACGTTGGAGGCCCACGTAAAGCCCGCGCCGAACGCCACCATCAGCACCAGCGAACCCGGCCCGCAGCGCCCCTGCTCGATCGCCTCGTCCAGCGCGACGGGAATGGAGGCCGACGACATGTTGCCGTACCGGTCCACGTTCACGAAGACCTTGTCCATCGACATCTTCGCGTACTTGGCGGTGGATTCGATGATGCGCACGTTGGCCTGGTGCGGAACCATGAGGTCGATCTGGTCCGCCGTCACCCCGGCGCGCTGCATGGCCGTCTCGGCCGCCTCGCACATGGCGCGCACGGCGGACTTGAAGACCTCGGGCCCGGCCATCTTCACGTAGTGGCTGCGCTCGTCCAGCACCGAGATGTCCAGCGGAAAGCGGGCCCCGCCGCCGGGACGGTACAGCAGGTCCGCCAGGGTGCCGTCGCTCTTCATGTACGTGCTCAGAATGCCGCGCTCGTCGTCCGCCCTGCGCACCACGGCCGCGCCGGCGCCGTCGCCGAACAGCACGCAGGTGGTGCGGTCCGTCCAGTCCACGATGGACGACATCTTTTCCGTGGCGCACACCAGCACCGTCTCGGCCTGGCCGGAGGCGATGTGCGCCTCCGCCATGGACAGGCCGTAGAGAAAGCCGGAGCAGGCCGTGGCGTAGTCGTACGCGGCGGCGTTGCGGGCACCCAGCAGCGCCTGCACGTCGCACGCGGTGGACGGAAGCAGGCGGTCGGGGGTGGCGGTGGACAGCAGCAGCATGTCCACGTCCATGGCGGTGATGCCGGCGCGCTCCATGGCCACCCGGGCGGCGCCCGCGGCCATGTCGGCGGCGCCGGTCTCCTTGTCGGCGATGCGGCGCTCGCGAATGCCGGTGCGCGAGCGGATCCACTCGTCGTTGGTTTCGACGAGGGTTTCCATCTCGGCGTTGGTCACCACGCGCGGCGGCGAGAACCGGCCGGTGCTCACCAGGCGCGCGCGCGGGGCGTTGGATGGAATCATGAGTCCTGCGGGGGAGGGGCGTCCGCGGTCAGGGCCATGAGCGCCTTCATGTGCGGCACCATTTCGCGCTGCACCGACTGCGCGGCCACGTCGATGGCGTTGCGGATGGCCAGGGGCGGAGAGCCGCCGTGGCAGATGATGACGACGCCGTTCACGCCCAGCAGCGGCGCGCCGCCGATGCCCGCGTAGTCCAGCGAGCGGAACACGCGCTCCAGGTCCAGCTGCGCGCCCGTTTCCGTGAGCTCGCGGCGCAGCATGCCGGTGATGAGGCCGGCGACGGACTCGTAGAACTTGAGCATCACATTGCCCACGAACCCGTCGGCCACCAGCACGTCGCACTTGCCGCTCACGATCTCGCGGCCCTCGACGTTGCCGATGAAGTTGAGGTTGGGGAGCCGCGCCAGCATCTGGTGCGCCTCCAGCACCACCTCGTTCCCCTTCTCGGGCTCGGTGCCGATGTTCAGCAGCCCCACCCGCGGGTTCTGCACGCCCCACATGTCGGCCGCGTACACGCTGCCGAGCTGGGCGAACTGAACCAGCTGATGGGGCTTGCAGTCCACGTTGGCGCCCACGTCCAGCGCCAGGCACTTGCCGGTGGCGGTGGGGATGCGGGCGCCCACCGGGGGGCGGTCCACGCCGGGGATTGCGCGCAGAATGACGAGCGACGCCGCCATGACCGCGCCCGTGCTGCCGGCGCTGATGAAGGCGTCCACTTCGCCCGCCTGCAGCATGCGCACCCCGACCACGATGGAGGAGTCGCGCTTGCGGCGGATGGCCGTGGCGGGCGACTCGCCCATCTCGATGACTTCGGAGGCGTGCGCGATCTCCAGCCGGTCGCGCGGCGCGTCGGGAAAACGCGCCAGCTCGGCTTCAATGCGCTCCGTATCGCCGACCAGGACGACGCGAACGTCGTCGGACCGGTCAAGCAAAGCTCCGACCGCGCCCTCGACCTCAACGGCCGGGGCACGATCGGAGCCCATCGCGTCCAGCGCGATCCGCATGATGAATGGTCTGGGGTTGACGGGTTCGCTTAGAACTCGTCGACCTCGACCCGCTGCTCCTTGCGGTAGTACCCGCAGTTGGCGCAGATGCGATGCGGAATGTGCGGGTCGCCGCACTGCGGGCACGCGTTGAAGGAAGGCATGGAAGCCTTCACGTGCGTGCGGCGCTTGCGCTGGCGCTGCTTGGACTGGCGACGCTTCGGTACGGCCATGGGAGCCCCCTGCTCTGCGTATCTAGGTTGGTCAGTCGAACTTGACGTTTTTCAAGGCGCCCCAGGGGCTCTCGGCCTGCTCGGGTACGCACTCGCACTCCCCCGTGTTGAGGTCGGTGCCGCACTGCGGACACAGTCCGCGGCACTCCTCGCTGCACAGGGCAAACTCCGGCGCCCGCAGAAGAAGCTGCTCCCTGACCGCTTCGGCCAGGTCCAGCTCGTCCCCGCGGGCCGGCAGAGGGTAGACTTCGCCCTCCGCTTCTTCGTCTTCTTCCGTCAGCGGCTCGAAGAAGAAGTCTACTTCTTCGTCCAGCACGTTGTCGACGGACGTGAGGCAGCGCCGGCAGGCAAGCCGCACGGTGGTGCGGAGCCGGCCGCGCACGAACACGCCCTCGCCTACGGAGCGGGCGGCAAGCTCCACGTCCAGCGGGGCGGCCAGGTCTACCCCGGCGCCCTGCCACATCGGATCGTCCGGGGCGATCTGCTCCCGAAGCTGCACTTCTCCGCGGTCCAGTGCCGCGAGGCTGACTTTCAACATAAACCGGAAAAGTATGCGGAAACCCGCGTCCTGTCAACCAAACGCGCCGCACGGGAGGCCGGGCGCTCCGGACGGGCCGTTCGCGGGGTTCCGGCGTTGTGCTGCCGGGAGCTCGCGCGCGCCGGTCAAGCAAGGGGTGCGCCGGGAACGGGTCAGCACCCGTCCCGCCGCGGGCACCCCGGTACACCGGGTCCGCGGTTCTGCTCCCGTGCGGACCTTCGCTCTCCGCGTGGCCGAGGGTCAGGCAACCGCGTCTCTCACGGAGGTCACGGAGGTTGCATGGAGGTCACGGAAGAACTGAGAACGGCACTCTCCAACAGAGGCACAGAGACACGGAGACACACCCCGCGGAGGAGGGCCGGGCTGGCTCGCCGTGGGGTTCCGATCCCGGTTCAGCGCCGCCGGTCATCCTTGTCGTCGTGGATGAACAGCGACAGGAACCACGAGGCGATGCTGATGATGAGCGAGCCGAGTACGGCGGACCTGAAGTCCAGCACGTGGAAGCCGTAGCCCAGCTGCCCCGCGATGAAGCTGGTGAGGTACAGCATGGCCGCGTTGATCACCAGCAGCGCCAGCCCCAGCGTGAGCGCGATGATGCCGCACGCCAGCATCTTTACGATGGGGCGCACGATGGCGTTCACCAGGCCCAGGATGACCGCGACCACGAACAGCGTGGTGATGCGGCCGTCGTAGTCCAGCCCCGGCAGGAGGTGGATGGCCAGCCCCACCGCGGCGGCGGAGGCGATCCAGCGGAGGATAAGCTTCATGAGGGAAGTGCGTGAGTGCGTGAGTGCGGGAACCGCGGTGCCCAGGGCCCAGTGCCCGGTGCTCAGAACAAAAGTACGAGAGTACGAGAGTACGAGAGTACGAAAGTACGAAAGTACGAAAGTACGAAAGTGCACTACGGCGTCGCGCGCGGCGGGATTCGGCGCGGGCGGACAATGTGGGGAGGCGCCGGGGAAAAGGGAACCAGGGCCGTTGGCCGCGGTTGCGTGAGGGATGCGGGCCCGAAGGGGCGAGACACCGGCGCGCGGCGCACCATGGTCCGCCGGCGGCGCCGGGGCCCGGGCGCGCCGGTGGCTCGCCGCCGTTGGCAACAGCTGTATCGTTGCCTACGGCGCCCGCAGCCCGGCCCGGAGCGCAGCGGAGGGACACGCCCACAACCATCCCCGCACTCTCATCCACCACGCGCAACGGCTGTCAATACGTCCCGGAATCCGTTATATTTACGGCTGCACCACGCACAACAACCGCAAGGAGCAACGCCCGTGGACGGGAACGTAGAAACGCTGGTGATCGTGGGCTCGGGACCGGCGGCGTGGACCGCGGCCATCTACGCGGCGCGCGCCAACCTGAACCCGCTGGTGATCGAGGGCGAACCCTCCCGCGACATGATCCCCGGCGGCCAGCTCATGTACACCGGCGACGTGGAAAACTTTCCCGGCTTTCCCGAAGGGATCGGCGGGCAGGAACTCCCCATGCGCATGAAGGAGCAGGCGGAGCGCTTCGGCACGCGGACGCTGCAGGAGAACGTCGCCTCGGTGGACCTGCAGGCGTACCCGTTCGTCCTCACCCCCACGTACAGCGATCCGGTGCGGGCCCGCGCCGTCATCATCGCCACCGGGGCGCGCGCCAACTGGCTGGGGCTGCCCAACGAGCTTCGCCTTTCGCAGACCGGCGGCGGCGTGTCGGCCTGCGCAGTGTGCGACGGCGCGCTTCCGGCGTTCCGCGGCAAGACGCTCGCGGTGGTCGGCGGCGGCGACACGGCCATGGAAGAGGCCGGCTACCTGACCAAGTACGCGGGCGAAGTCGTCCTGATCCACCGGCGCGACAGCTTTCGCGCCAGCAAGATCATGGCGGAGCGCACCCTGGCCAACCCCAAGATCCGCGTGGAGTGGAACACCAAGGTGACGGAGGTCATCGGCGACGACTTCATCACCGCGCTGCGGCTGGAAGACACCCGCACCGGCGAGCAGCGGGTTATGGAGGTGGGCGGGCTGTTCGTGGCCATCGGGCACACGCCCAACACCGCGTTCCTGCAGGGGCACATTGACCTCACGGAGCACGGCTACGTGCAGTGCCCCGTGCCCTGGCGCACCATCACCAGCGTCCCCGGCGTGTTTGCGGCCGGCGACGTGATGGACGACTACTACCGCCAGGCCATCACCGCCTCCGGCACCGGGTGCATGGCCGCGCTGGAAGCCGAACGCTGGCTGGCGCACCACGAGCACATCGGCCAGGTGCCGGTGATGGAAACGGGCGAATCGTCCGTGGCCCACGGCGAGGAACTGGTCAGCCACGGCGGCTGATCCCACCGTCGCCCATCCCCGGCAGCCGAAGAGGCCGCGAGCATTCCGCTCGCGGCCTCTCCTCGTTTTCGCGGACGACCCGCCGCTACGACCCGCTGAACTCGATCCGCTGCGGCGGGACGAGCGGGGCGTCGCTCCGGGGCTGGGTCAGCTCCGCGGGCAGGCGCCGCCACTGCTCCGCGTTCAGCACGGCGCGCGCGGCCTCCATCCCCGCGTCCATCGCCTGCTGCGCCTCGCGCCCCAGCGCGGTGATGCGCTCCTGCGCGGCGGCGCGCTGGGCGAGCGGCGCGGACAGTAGCGCCACCAGGGTGTCGCGCGCGGGGCCCAGGCGCGCCTCCACCTGCGCCGCGGCGTCCAGCATGCGCTGCGCCTGCTCCGGCGTGAGCTGCAGGCCGCGCGGGCCGTTGAGCGCCAGCACCTGCGCGGGGACGTTCGGCAGGCGGGTGGCCAGCGCGGGGCGCAGCACCTGCGGCGTGTTGTTGTTCTGCCGCGTTCCGGCGATGGCCCCCGCGAGCGGCTGAAACGCCGGGTCCGGCCCCAGCGCGATGCGGCCCTGAAAGGTGAGCGAAAACGGAATGCGCCCGGCGCCGCGCGTTCCCGCCACGCGGCCGAAGCCGGGGTTCACCTCGTAGCGGTACGCCCCGGCGGCGGGATCCCAGCTCCGCGTGTACAGCAGGGTGCGGTCGGGGAGCGGAACCTGCCCCCAGCCGCGCAGCCCGTCCGCGCCGTGCAGCAGGTAGTCCAGCCCGGCGGTGAGGTTGGAGGCGATGATGGTGCCGCGGAAACGCCGCGGCGTGGTGGACGCCTTTGGCCGGAAGTTGAAGCGCAGGTCCAGCGAGGGCGACCACGGCGTGCGGCAGCTGTTGCGCCCCGCCACCCGCCCCATCTGCCGCCGCAGGCACGCCGCCGCGGAGCCGGGCGCCTGGCGCAGAAGCCGCTCCATCCCCGCCGCCACCTCCGCCGGCGCCGAGCGCCGGTCAAAGACGAACGCCCGGTCGTTGAACACGCCGTCGCCGTTCACGTCGCCGTCCACCATGGGCGAGAACGGAAAGCCGGAGGCCACCCGCGCCACCATCCCCACGTCCAGCAGCCTGGACACCCGCCGCGTCATCACCGCCTGCAGCACGTGCCGCTGCTCCACGTCCGCCGGGGCGCGCTCGCGGCGGAGCGGATCACCCGCCGTGGTGGCCGTGGCGCCCCCGGGCGCGGAGATCCCCGTCGCCACGTCCGTGCTGCGCGTCCACGTGTAGTTGAGGGTGAGCGCCGAGCTGCGGGCGATGAGCGTGTGCCCCTCCAGCTTGAGCTGCCCCGTCCACGAGCTTCCGTTCGCGCTCACCTCCCGCACCACGCCGAGGTCCGCGAGCCGCCGCGAGGCCGCCGGGTCCGCCGCGCCCCCGAACGGGTGGATGCGCGACGGCGCGGCGTAGAGCGGGCGCCCGCCCTCCCCCGCCAGCGCGCCGGCTGCGGGGCCCAGGTTCAGGTCGCGGGCCAGCGGCTGCCCCAGCCCGCGCGCCACCGTTCCCTCCACCGTGAGAAAGTAGCGGTCCCGGATGGTGGACTCCGCCCCCAGGGTGCCGTTCCACACCCGCGGCGCACCGAAGCCGGGCGCAAACAGCGTCGCGGCGGGAAGGCGCGACGAAACCCCGCCCGCGCCGTCCGCGCACGCGGCGGGGACCGAGCCCGGGTCCGCGGCGTAGGTGGCCCACGCCGGCCGCGGGGCCGCGTCGCCCAGGCACACCAGCGAGCGCGCGGCGGCGCCGGTTTCCCCCAGCGCGGCGGCCAGCGGGCGGAGCGGAAGCTTGCCGCGGAACTGGCCGACGCCGCCCCGCACCGTGGCCAGCACCGCGCCGCGCTTCGGCATCCGCCAGGTGAACCCCGCCCGCGGGCTGACGCGCGTTTCCGCCGGGATGCGCGCGCCGCCCCCGCCAAACCCGCTCGCGACGGACGGCGTGACGCCCGGGGCGTCCGGGTACCACGCCCGCTCCAGCCGCGCGCCGTAGGTGAGCGAAAACGCCGGCTGCGGGCGCCAGGTGTCGCCCAGCCACGCCGCCGCGTACCGCGCGTCCACCTCGCGCGCGGGGCCGCCCAGCGCGCGGGCGAAGCGCGACGGCACCCCCGCCTCCAGCTCCGCGAGGGAGTTGAAGAAAAAGGTGCCGCGCTCGTTCGCGTCGCCCGACTGCCCCGCGGACTCTTCCTGGTACAGCAGGCCGGCCTTGACCTGGTGCGTGCCGCTGGCGGGCGCGAACACGGCCTCGTCGCTGATTTCCCGCAGCGCGTTCCGCGTCCGCGAGGCCAGGAACGGGTTGCCGCCGAACTGCAGCGTCGCCACGCCCCGCCCGTCGTCCTCGTCCAGGTCCGAGACCACGCGCACCCGCCCGGCCGGCCCGGCGTACCCCGGCTCGGTGGTGCGCGAGCCCCCCGCGGCGTAGGCGCGCAGCACGTGCGTCCAGTCGCCCCACGCGGACGCGAGCTGCACCAGCGCGCCCGCGTCGCGGCTGCGCTGCTCCCCCGCGCTCCCCGCGAGGGCGAACTCGGAGCCGCCCAGGCCGGTGGAACGGGTGCCGCGCCAGTCCAGGCGCGCCATGAGGTCATGCGTCCCCGGCAGGCGCCAGTCCAGCCGCAGCACCCCCGACCCTGCGTCCGCGCCGGAGCCGCGCGCCCGCGCCGCGGGGAGCCCCAGCCCCGCGGCGATGCGCCCGAAGCGCCGCGCGGAATCCGGGCTCACCTCCAGGCGGCGCAGCCCGTCCGCGTCCGCCGTGTCCAGCAGGGCGAAGTCCCCCGCGCGCGACGTGGCCTGCAGCGCGCCGTAGGCGAACAGGCGCCCGCGGACGAGCGGCCCCCCGCCCCCCGCGTCCACCCGCGCCCACCGGTTTTCGCGCCCGGCGCCCGCGCCCGGCAGGTCGCCGAAGCGCAGGGGCGCGCCCCGCGCGGACCCGCCCACCGCCCCGCCCCACCGCGGGCCGCCCGCGCGCGTGGTCGCGGCGACCTGCCCGCCGGAGTACTGCCCGCGCGCCACGTCAAAGCTGCTGGACACCACCCGCGTGCCCCCGACCGCCTCCGTGGGCAGGCTGGAGGACCCGTAGCTCGCGCCGTCCAGCGTGGTTCCCGTTTGCGAGGCGGGCTGCCCGGCGATGGAGATCCCCGTCCCCTCTTCCGCGCCGGGGACCGCCAGCACCCCAGCGTTGAGCGCGGCGACGTCGGCCAGTTCGCCCCCTTCCACCGGGAACAGCTCGGAGGAGGTGGGGAGCGTGTTGGAGGTGCGCTCCCCGCCCGTGGCGCGCGGGCGGGCTTCCGACGGGCGCGTGGCGCGCGCGGTGACCGGCGCCAGGCGCACCACGCGCTGCTCCAGCGCGACCTCCAGTGGCGCCACGCGGCCCCCCGCGGCGGAAACGACCACGGTGCGCGACTGCATCCCCGGCGCCTCGACGGACACCGCCCACCGCGCCGAACCGGCCGGCAGCACGAGGCGAAAGCGCCCCGCCGCGTCCGTCCGCGCCCCGGCGGGGCGCCCGTCGTCGCCCGTGGCCCGCACGACGGCGCCGGCGACGGGACGCCCGCCGGGGCCGGTTACCGTTCCCGTGAGCACCGGGCCCGCCTGCGCCCGCGCGGGGGGCGCGAACGCACCCGCCAGGAGAGCCAGCAGCGCCAGCCATCTCCAGACGAGGAACGAGCGGCGCACGGAGACGGGCGGAACGGGCCGGACGGTGCGAAGCGGAAAGCGAGGCATCGCGCAGAGCACGGGACGCGGCGGAGCGGGGCGTGATAGGGGGATCGGGGACCGACCGCAAACAAACCAGGGCGGCCGTTTTTCGCAAGAGCGGCGCGCGGGTTCCACGAGCCTCGTCATCCCTCTTGACGCCATCTAATCACCATTTTATCCTGCTTCCGCCGTCGGCCGGCGGGCACCCCTGCAGTTCCCTTTCGTTCACCAGATCCCTGGAGGATCCCATGAAGCGGATGTGGACTACCCTGGTTGCAGCACTCGTTCTGGCGGGCAGCGTGGCGGTGACCCCGGCGCACGCGGCAACGGCCGCGAACAACGCCGTGAAGGTGATGGCCGCGATGCGCTACTCGATCATCGACGTGATCCTGATCTCCGACGAGGTCTGCGGCCCGGACGCGGTGGGCTGGTCGGCGAGCAACTTCACGGACGACGGCTGGGATCTGACCTGCTACTACTGATGCACCGCGCCCGGATCCGGCCCCCGCCGGGTCCGGGCGTACGCGCGGGGCTTTCCGCGGCGGATGCGCTCCGCCGCGGGAACCCGCCCGCGGCACCGGGGGTACGCGCGACCGACCAAAGGTGACGGCAGAGGATCAGCTCCCGCCCCGGCGCGGGCCGTCCGCCGCGCCGCCCGTCCCCCGGACCGGACACACCCCGTATCCGTCCATCCCTGCGCGCATGCCGCCGGAGCGGACGACGGAGGGGCCCGCCCTTTTCATCCCTTCCCGCAGAGGCTTTGCCGATGTACTACCGAACCAGTGTCGCCGCGGCGGTCCTCCTTGCAGCCGCCCTGATTCCCCGCGATGCGCGCGCCCAGCAGATTCCGGCGGGCGTGAGGGTCACCGGGAGCGAAGTGGTGATGAGCAGGCGGCCCGGACCGGCCATCGGCATCTCGTACACGGGCAACCCCGTGCGGGGCGAAGACGGGCAGATGCGCTTTGCCGATTATCCGGTGATCACCGGCGTGGATGCCAACTCGTCCGCCGGCCGCGCGGGGTTCCGCGCCGGCGATGTGATCCTGCGGGTGAACGGCAAGGATGCCCGCGAGCGCGGCCTGTTCGGGCAGCGCACGCCGGGCGCGCGCTACAGCGTCCTGGTGCGCCGCGGCACGGAAGAGCGCGAGATCAACTTCGTGTTCCAGCCCTCCGAGGACGCGCCCCGCAATCGGTAGCGGCGCGTTCCCCGGCGGATCCATGGCAGAGGGGCGG
>NZ_DASVTX010000196.1:0-6044 GCF_036387355.1 Longimicrobium sp. | reverse complement strand
CCGCCCAGGAACAGGTACGAGGCGCCGCGCGGCGTGACCTCACGCAGCCACTTTTCCGCTGCGGCGATGTAGGCGAAGGTGGGCGCGCCGCTGCGTTCCAGCTCGCCCGACTCGGCCTCTTCGTTGACGTACAGCCGCACTTCCGGCTGGCGCCCGCCGCCGGGGAACACGGTTTCCGTCACCCGCAGCGTGCAGTACGCGGTCTCCTCCTCGTGCAGCACCCGCTCATTGGTCCCCGCTGGCGCGGGCATCTCACGAGGAAAGAAGAGGGGGAAGGTCAGCAGCAGCCCCACGCCCAGCAGCATGGGCCCCGGGCTTACGGCCGGCATGAGCAGGAGCCCGCCCAGCGCGGAGCCCAGCGCGCCGCCCAGGAGCACCGCCAGGAGCACCTCCTCCGCCCCACGCGCGCCGCCGCGGGGCTCCTCGTCGTCCTCGTCGCGCGAGGCGTGGAACGCGGCGGCCCAGCTGGCCAGCCCGGGGAGCAGAAAGCCGATGGCGTAGACGGGGATGCCCACCAGAAAGAGGAGGGCCAGGGCGCGCGCGACGCCGCCCAGCCGGTCCCAGCCGAAGTGCGCCCACAGTGTGCCGAACCCGCCGGCCACGCCCACGGCCACGCCCGCCCCCACCCAGCGCCAGGTGGGGGGCGCGTCGGTACGGGCGCCGGGCGCGCCGGCCCACACGCCGGCGGCGAGCGCGGCGGCAAAGGTGGCCAGCAGCCCTCCGGCGGCGGGAAGCACGCCCTGCGTCTGATACAGGATCAGCGCGCCGGCGGCAAACAGAATGAGCCCGAGGGCGAAGCCCGCCAGCGCCGCACGGACGAGCACGGGCCAGGGCCGTCCGCGGGCCTCAGGGGACGAAGCGTCCGAATCCGCCACGATAGTAAACCAGGGGTGTGCCTTCACGAGTGTCGGCGGCCACGACTTCGCCGACAAAGATGGTATGGTCGCCGCCGGGAAGGGCGGCCTGCACGCGGCAGTCCAGCCAGGCCAGGGCGTCGTCGAGCACGGGAGCGCCGGTGGTCTGCGGGTGCCAGGCCACGCCGCGGAACTTTTCTTCCGGCCCGCCCGTGGCAAAGCGCCGCGCCAGCGTTTCGCCGCGGCCTTCTTCCATGATGTTGACGCCGAAGTAGCCGCTCTGCTCGATCCAGGCGTGCGTCTGCGACTTGCGGTCCAGCGCCACCATCATGAGGGTGGGCTGCAGCGACAGGGCGGACGCGGCGCTCACGGTGAGCCCGGCGGGCGTCCCGTCGCTGCGGCACGAGGTGACCACGGCCACGCCGGTGGCGAAGTGGCCCATGACGCGGCGGAACTCGCTGGGATCAATCATCTGGCAGCGAACGGGGATCGGCCGTAGCTTGGCGCTGGATGCTGGCCGGGTCCTTGCGGAGCGCGCGGCCTGCGGGGTCGAACCGATCCGCAAACAAAAGCCGGGCCGTCCGGATGGGCCGGCCCGCTCTTCTGACAGACAGAACCGCACCATGCGCGTCCAAGCAGCACGCACCGCCCGCGTGGCGGCGCTCCTGATTCTAACCGCTCCGGCCGCCTGCGACAACGTGGAATGGGGCGGCGCTTCGGTGCAGGTGGTTACGCCGCCGCCCCCGGGCGCCGCCGAGGGCACGGGGCCGGAGCCGGGCGCCATCGCGGGGATGGCGCTCCCCACCGGGCCCGTGCTGTTTCACGTCACGCGGGCGCAGAACGGCGTCGCCCAGCTGACCCCCGTGGCCGAGATCTCGGGCGATTCGCTCCGCACGCTGCGCAAGCCGGCGGGCGTGTCGCCCCAGGCGTACGAGCAGCGCTTTCGCGAGGCGGTGATGCCGCCCAACGCGCAGTTCGTGCTGTTCCGGCGCGGCGCGCAGGTGGGAACGCTGACCATTCAGAACCCCGGGCGGGCCACGGCGTGCGGCGTGCCCACGGCCGTGGGGCAGGCCACCACGGTGGCGGCCGCGGCGGCAGAGGGCGAGTTCCTCGCCTTCCGCAAGGGACTGGCGCCGGACGTGATGGGCGAGTACACGCCGCCGCAGGTGGACGGCACCATTCGCCGCTACGCCTCGCTGGTGGCCGAGCGGCTGGTGCTGCAGAACGGCCTGGCGCGCCCCCGCAGCTGGGGCGGCGCCATGCGCGACCTTCAGGCGCTGGACGTGATTCGCGGCGGGCACCCGGAGATGGCGTCCACCTACCTGGTGGGCGACCAGCTGGGGCTGGGGGCGGCGGAGCCGGACGGATGGAGCGTGTTCTACGTGGCGGATTACGAGCAGCGCGCGGGGTACACGCCGATCTACACCGAGGTGCGCGCCTACAACAAGACGGGCAAGGGCGCGCCCAAGATGGTGGACCACATGAACTGGAACGGCGCCGGGCAGGCGGAGATGCTCGTGCAGATCTTTGGCGTGCGCGAGAGCTGGTACGAGGCGATCTCGCACGACAGCGGAACGTGGCGCAAGGTGTGGGAGGCGGGCCGCTGCATTGAGCGCGCGCCCGAGCCGCGCAGCATCGGCGCGGCGCAGCGGGTGGGCACGCCCTGACCAGCTGATCGCGCAGGGGGAACGAAAGAGGAGGAGGAGCAGACCCGGCGTCTGCTCCTCTTCCGCGTTCAGGGGCGGATCACGGCGATGGCCCGACGGCGATCGCGCGCACGTCGAGTCTCGGGCGCGGATGGATGCGGCTCGAGAAGATCCGGCGGGTCCGAGCGGATGAATCCGCCGCTCCAGAAGCGGAAAGCCCCGGCACGCGGCCGCTGTCGCGTCCGCGTTCGGGGCTTCCACTGCGCTGGGGACAAACTCAGCGCGGGCGTCGCTCCGCGTGAACCGCGGAGTTGGACCGCGCGGAAAGCAGATCCTTCGTCGGCGCCAGGTTCCTGCGCCGCCGAGCCTGCGGGAGGCGCCTCCTCAGGATGAGAAAGTCGCGGCGAGGCAATGGGATACGGCGCGCAGGGCGATCACCGTCCCGGCAAACCGCGGGTGGCGTGGGCGCGGATTCCCGGGCGGGCTAGAAGTCGTCTTCGCCCAGGACCATGCGGCGGTAGCTGTCGTAGCGGCCGGCATCCAGCTCGCCCGCGGCCACGGCGGTGCGGATGGCGCAGTCCGGCTCGTGGATGTGGCTGCACGTGGGATAGCGGCACCCGCCCAGCAGCCGCTCGATCTCCGGAAAGTAGAACTGCAGCTGGTCGCGGTCGATCTCCCACAATCCTAGTTCGCGCAGCCCCGGCGTGTCCGCCACCCATCCCCCGCACTCCAGCGGGATGAGCTGCGCGGTCACGGTGGTGTGCCGCCCCTTGTTGACCGCCTCGCTGATGGCCGAAACCCGCAGCCCCAGCCCCGGCTGGATGGCGTTCAGCAGGCTGCTCTTGCCCACGCCCGACGGCCCCGTGAGCGCGGACAGGCGGCCGCAGAGCGATTCGCGCAGTTCATCCACCCCGATCCCCGCCTTGGCCGCGGTAAAGAGCAGCCGGTAACCGGCCTTTTCGTACGGGGCAAAGAAGGCGCGCGCCGCCGCCTCGCCCTTGACGTCCACCTTGTTGACGACGATGAGCGGGGCGATGCCGCTGCTTCCCGCGATGACCAGAAAGCGGTCCAGCATGCGCAGGTGCGGATCCGGGTTGGCCGCGGCAAAGACGATGAGCACCTGGTCCACGTTGGCCACGATGGGCTTGGAGCGCGGCGCCTTGCCCGGCGACCGGCGCTCCAGCAGCGTCGTGCGTTCGTGCACGTTCTGAATGGCCCACACGATCCCCTCGCCCGAGGCCTCGGACTCCAGGTCCACCCGGTCGCCCACCACCACCTTGCCCCCCGAGCGCTCGTCGCGCTTCAGGCGGCCGCGCAGCGAGGCCTCCACCACGCCCTCCGGCGTCTCCACTTCGTAAACGCCGCCCTGTCCCTGCCTGATGGTGCCCGTCAGCATTGGTGTTTTCGGTCCGGGTGCGCGCACACTGGCTGCACGCGCGTGGCGGAAAAGACAACGGCACCCCTCCGTGCGGAAGGGTGCCGTGTGGGGTGCGGGTGCGCGCGGGTGCGCATCACGCGGCGAACGAGGCCAGCGCCTCGCCCATCTCGCCCTCGCGCAGGCGCTTGAGCGCCCGGTCGCGAAGCTGGCGGATGCGCTCGCGCGTAACGCCCAGAATGTCGCCGATCTCCTCCAGGGTGTGCTCGCGTCCGCCCTCCAGGCCGAAGTAGAGCTTGAGCACCTTGGCGTCGCGCGGCTGCAGCGTGCCCAGCGCCTTGTCGATGCGCTCGCTCAGCAGCCGCTCCTCGACCTCTTCTTCCGTCTCGATGGCGGAATCTGCCACGAAGCGGTCCATCAGCTGGCTGTCGTCGCTGTCGCCGATGGGCGCGTCCAGGCGGATCTCGGCCGCGTTCAGCGTCTGCAGGCTCTCGACGATGTCCACGGACAGCCCCGTGGCCTCGCCCAGCTCCTGCGGCGTGGGATCGCGACGCAGCTCCTGCTTGAGCCGCTCGCGCTCGCGAAAGATCTTGGCCAGGTCGCTGGCGCGGTTGAGCGGCACGCGCACGCTGCGGCCCTGGTTGGCCAGGGCCGACAAAATGGCCTGCCGGATCCACCACACGGCGTAGGAGATGAACTTGACGCCCTGCTCCGGATCAAACTTCCGGGCGGCCGTGACCAGGCCCACGTTGCCTTCCTGGATGAGGTCCGCCAGGGAGACGCCGCGGTTCTGGTACTTCTTGGCCACCGAAATCACGAAGCGGAGGTTGGCGCGCACCAGCTCGGCGACCGCCTGCTCGTCGCCGACCTGCGAACGCCTGCCCAGCTCCACTTCCTGCGCGGGGGTCAGCAGCGAGTGGGTGCTGACTTCCTTGAGGTACTGGTCAAGGCTGGACTGGTCTTCGGCCGCTACGCCGAAGCCCCCTTCCAGGTTGGGCGCCTGCCGCTTGCGGCGGCGGGCTCCCTTGCGCTGCGTGGTCGTGTCGTCGTTCTTCACGTGCCCTTCCGAAGAGGGTCCGGCCCCGCGAAAGCGGATGGGCGCGGACTGCAAAAGCTCTGCCGTCCAAGGAAACAAAGCCGCCCGGCGCGGCTGCGACGGGCGGCGGAGGAGCGGCGCGTGCCCCGGAGGCTACGCGCGCATCCCGCCGCCGTCCCCGGCGCGTGCCCCCGCCACGGCCGCGCGGAACCGCACCCGGATGCTGCCGGGGAGGTCCTGAGTGCCGTGAACGAACGCGTACGCCATCTTGAATGCACCGGGGATGGAAAAGGTTCAGGGAGCCGTGCCCATGCACGGGGGCGCACAAGGTAGAGTGCCCCGCCGTGCGCGTCAACGGTCGCGGCGCGCCGTTTCGCGCCACCCGTCTCCCGCGGTTCTGTACCAGGCCCCCGGCCTAAGGTTCCTCTGGCCTGAACGGGGTACAAAGGCGCGCCGCGCACCCCCGCCAGGGCAGGTTCCGGGCCCGGCTGCACCGGGTAGGACGACCCGGCGAGGCGCGAAACCCGCGCCGCCGCCCGGGCGTACACCCCACCGTCCACCGACGCGGTCCCACCCCCACCCCCCGACACTCATGCCCGACACCGCCCCGCTCCGTCCGCGCGCGCTGGCCGCGCTGCTCCTCGTTTTCACCGCCGGCCGTGTGGACGCGCAGTCCTCCGCGCCGCCGCCCGCGCGGCCGCAGGTGATGGTGCTGGGGACGGCGCACTGGGCCAACCCCGGGCTGGACTACAACAATCCCCAGGTGGACGACGTGCTGTCGCCGCGGCGGCAGGCGGAGGTGCAGGCCATTCTGGACGCACTGGCGGAGTTCCGCCCCACGCGCATTGCGCTGGAGGCCGAGCCGTCGCGGGACAGTGTGTGGAACGACCGCTACCGGCGGTACCGCGCCGGGTCCCTCACCCTGGGCCGGGACGAGCGCGACCAGATCGGGCTGCGCCTGGCCGCGCGGCTGGGGCACGACCGGGTGTACACGGTGGACTGGCAGAACGGAATGGACGTGGGCGGCGTGCTGGGCTGGGCCGCGCAGAACGGGCAGGGCCACGTGGCGCAGCGCATCGGCGGCGAGATCCAGGCGATCATGGCGCAGACGGACAGCAGCATGCGCCACTCCA
>NZ_DASVTX010000195.1:0-4568 GCF_036387355.1 Longimicrobium sp. | reverse complement strand
TCCCCGAAACGCCTTACCCCGGCAGCGTGAACCAGAACGTCGCGCCGGCGCCGGGGCGGCTGTCGACGCCGCACTCGCCGCCGTGGGCCTGCACGATCCCGTGCACGATGGGCAGCCCCAGCCCCGCCCCCGCCCGCCGCTCCGGCCCGTCCGCCTGCCAGAACCGCTGCCACAGGTGCGGCTGGTCCGCCGCGGCGATCCCGGGGCCCGTGTCGCGCACCCAGAACCGCACCTCGCCCTCCGCGCGCTCCGCCCCGATCACCACCTCGCCTCCGGACGGCGTGAACTTGAGCGCGTTCCCCACCAGGTTGCTGAACACCTGGAGGATGCGGTCGCGGTCCGCGCGCACCGGCGGGCCCTCCGCGGGCGCCTGCACCCGCAGCGCGATCCCGCGCTCCTCCGCCAGCCCGCCCAGCAGCGACGCCGCCTCGCGCAGCAGCACCCCGGGGCCCAGCGGCAGCGGCTCCACCCGCAGCTGCCCGGCCTCAATGCGGGCCACGTCCAGCAGGTCGCGGATCATTCGCTCCATCGCCTCCACGCTGCGCACCACCTGCGCCGCGCCCTCCCGCGCCCAGCCTTGCACGCTGGCGTCCATCAGCAGGCTCTCCGCGTGCAGCAGAATGCTGGACAGCGGGTTGCGCAGGTCGTGCGACACCACGCCCAGCACCGTGTCGCGGGCGCGGATGGCCTCGCGCGCCTCGCGGTACAGCCGGGCGTTGTCGATGGCCAGTGCCGCGCGCCGAGCCATGTCCTCCGCCGTGGAGCGCTCCGCGGGCCCGTAGCGCCGCCCCGAATGCGCGTACGCCAGGGTGATGGCGCCCAGCGTGCGGCCGCGCGCCGTGAGCGGCACGATGAGCAGCGAGCGCGGGCGCACCGCCTGGAACGCCTCGCGATGCGCCTCGTCGTGCGCCAGGCTGTCCACCACGTCGGGCGTCACCTCGGCCACCATCACCGGCTCGCCGCTGCGGATCACGCGCAGCGCCGGCCGCCGCGCCGGATCCGCGTCCGGCGGGTTCTGCGCGTCGCGCAGCAGCATCCGCTCCCCCTCGGGCAGCGCATGCGCAATGGCCACGCGCCGCGTTCCGCCCTCCGGCGTGGCCTCGTCGATCAGGCAGTAGTCCGCCAGCTCCGGCACCGCCAGCCGCGCCAGCTCGCCGTAGCCGGTGCCGGTGTTGAAGGCGGCGCTCAGCAGCGTGCCCACGTCCGCCAGAAAGGCCGCGCGCCGGCTGGCGGCTTCCGCGTCGGCGCGGGCCAGGCGCTCGCGCTCCAGCAGTTCCGCGCGGCTGCGCTCCTGGTGCTTGCGCTCGCTGATGTCGCGGTAGATCCCCCACGTGCCCACCTGCACGCCGGAGGTGAACACCGGCGCGCCCAGCACCTGCACGTCGCAGCGCTGGCCGTCCTTGCGGCGCCGCACCGTCTCCACCTCCGCCCGGGCGCCGCTGGCCACCTGCAGGGTGATGGACTGCCCCTCGTCGTGCAGCTCCTCCGGCACGATCAGGTCGTTGATGGGGCGGTGGCGCGCCTCGTCCGGCGAGTAGCCGAACAGCCGCGTCCACTCCGGGTTCACGTCCAGCACCCGGTCCCCCGAATCCAGCAGCGCCAGCCCCTCCGGTGCCGCGTCGAACAGCTGTTCCAGATAAGCGCGCTGCAGCGCCAGCACCCCTTCGCGCCGCTCGCTTTCCGTCAGGTCGCGCAGAACGAGAAGGCGCCCGTTCACCTGCCCCCAGCGGTCGTGCAGCGGCGTCACGCGCACGTCCACCACCCGCGGGCTCTCCATGGTTCCCAGCGTTACCCGCGCCTCGGCGGAGGTGCGCGGGTCGCCCGCCAGCAGCGAGGCCAGCGGGGCGAGTACGTCGGGACCGGGACGATCGCCGTCCATCCCCCCCAGAAGCCTGCGCGCGGCGGGGTTGGCGTCCAGCACGTGCCCGTCCTGGTGCACCACCACCACGCCGTCCGCCATCTCCTCCACCAGCGCCGCCCGCGCCACCGGAACCAGGTCCAGCAGCCGCAGGCGGAAGATCGCCCAGAAAAAGACGGCGCCCGTCAGCGTGAAGAGCACGGGCATGGGGTTGGCCGGAAACCGCACCGTTTCCGTCACGTGCAGCACGTTGCCGATCCACGGCACCGCGGCGGCCACGGCCACGGCGGCGGCCTGCGCACGGCGGACGGACGTCCCCCGAACGGCGCGGTGCAGCACCAGGGCGACGGCCAGCGAAAGCAGCGCCCAGCTGAAGATCACGTGCAGCCAGAACCCCCACGCCGGCTCGCTGTCGATGGCCGCGCGCCCGTTGCGCTCCACCAGCTCAAAGCGCGACCAGAACGCCAGGTGCAGCGAATTGGTGGCCGCCATCACCAGCGTCAGAAGCGGCACGGCGCAGAGTGCCGCGAGCGGAAGCGGGGCCAGCCACCTGCGCCGCCCCGTGAAGCGCAGGGCAAACACGGCCCAGGCCAGCGGCACCATGATGGCCCCGGCCTGCACCGCCTGGGCAAGCAGCAGCCGCGTGCTGAAGCTGGCGCTGGCGCGGTACAGGGCATAGAAGAGCGACCACCACGCCGATGCCGCCATAAGCAGCACGAACTCGCGCGCCGCGGGCACCCGGCGGTGGCGCCACGCGTACGCCGCCAGCCCGGCGCAGAGCGTTCCGGAGACGACGAGGGGGAGGATTTCGGGACCGGACTGCCAGGCCATGCGTCGCGGAGGTCGCGGGAGAGGCTGCGGGCGGGGCGTTGGAGAGGAGGGGGAAAGGTGCCGCCTCAGGCGTTGTCGCGCAAGCGTTTAGGCCCTGCACGCAGAGTCTGCGGAAGGTGGCCGGAGACGTACGTTTGCTTGACGGGGCCGGGCCCGGCGCCCACGTTGTGCCGCTTGTCTGGTGGCGGAACCCGGAACAGGGAGACGACGACGTGAGCACCACGGCATCTCGTACGCAGGCCCGCCGCGCGGGTCCGCGCACCCCCGTGCTGGTGGCCCTCGTGGCGCTGTGCGCCTGCGCCCCGGCCCTGCACGCGCAGCAGCAGCCCGCGCCTCCGCCCGCGCCCGCCGCGCCCGAGGCCGAACCCGCGGGCCGGCAGTTCTGGCGCTGGCTGCGCGACGAGGCGCACAAGTTCACCGAACTGGGGCGCGGGGGCGTGTTCAGCTCGCCCATGCGCTACGGCATTTCGCCGCAGCTGGCGCGCATCATCCATCGCACGGCGGAAAGCGAAGGGCTGGACCCGGAGCTCGGCTTTCGCCTGGTGCGGGCGGAAAGCGGCTTCAACCCGCGCGCCCGCAGCCGCGCCGGTGCGCTGGGCCTCACGCAACTCATGCCGTCCACGGCGCGCTGGCTGGACCGGCGGATGACGTCGCGCGAGGCCATCATGGAGCCGGAGCCCAACCTGCGCGCCGGCTTCGGCTACCTGCGCCGGCTGATCGACAAGTACGGGAACCTGAATCTGGCGCTGCTGGCGTACAACCGCGGCGAAGGCGCCGTGGACCGCGACCTGCGCCGCGGCCGCGACCCGGAGAACGGGTATACGCGGTACGTGCTGGGTGTGGGCGTGGAGCGGTACCGGGGGGATGGGCGGAGGCGCGCGGCGGGCGGGAGGACGGCGGGGAACCGCTAGGGAATAGGGAATAGGGAATAGGGGATAGGGACGGCGGAAGCCGCTCAGGCCGGGATGGTTGTCGTCGAAAAGAAACGCCCGCCGTGATCAGGGGATCGCGGCGGGCGTCGTGCGTCGGGAGGGGCGGGCTACTCCGCGGCGGCGGGCGGATCGGGGACTTCGCCGCCCAGCTTGCGGACCACATCATCCAGCGCGTGGCTGCCGTTGATCACGAACACCACGCCCGGCGTGGGGATCACCTCGGTGATCGGCGTGCCGGGCGCGGGCTCGCCCTGCAGCTCCATCAACCCCGCGTGGTCCGTCCCCAGCTCCAGCTCGTCCGCGGAACCCAGCATGCCCTGCGACTCCTCGCCGCGCAGCTTGCCTCGCTTGATCCTGGTCCCGTTCGGCAGCGTAACCCCCGTCCGCACCACGGGATAGTACGCGCCGGCCCGCACGTTGGGCGCGCCGGTGACGATCTGCAGCGGCTGCTCGCCGCCGTCGTTCACCACGCAGATGCGCAGGCGGTCGGCGTTGGGGTGCTGCGTGACCTCCTCCACCTTCGCCACCACGATGGGCTTCAGAAGTTCGGCGAGCGGCACGATGCGCACCCCCTCGTATCCCGCTTCCGTCAGGCGGGCGGCGATCTGCTCCGGGGCGTCCGGAAGCGCGGGAACTCGATGGCGAAGAACCAGCTGGCTGACGTTCACGAACGGACTCCGATGGGGGTTCAGGACGGGGATCTCGGCCCCAAGATACACAACAGCGGCCCGGGCACGCACGCCCGGGCCGCCGCGGGTCATCGGCGCGCCATCTGCGCCGCGTCGGCCAGTGCGCGCAGCCATCCTCCGACCGCGGGATCGTCCGGCACCGCGAGCAGTTCCAATGTCGTCCCGGGCAGCGGATCGGAGGCGGACGGATCCAGCCGCCGCGCCACGCCGCGCCGCAGCAGCAGGTCGCCGGCCTCGTCCACGCGCGCCAGGGCGTCC
>NZ_DASVTX010000194.1:0-3169 GCF_036387355.1 Longimicrobium sp. | reverse complement strand
TTTCGTACTCTCGTACTTTCGTACTCTCGTACTTCAGTTCCGCACTCCGCACTCCGCACTCACGCACTCCCTTCACGCACTATCCTCCCGCGGCACCGCACCCTCCGGCCGCGCCCGCTGCACCAGCACCTTGTCCACGCGGTTCCCATCCATGTCCACGACCTCCACGCGGTATCCCTCCGCGTAGAAGTGCTGCCCGGGGCGGGGAACGCGGCCCATCCGCGCGAACACGAAGCCGCCGACGGTGCGGTACTCGCGGTGCTCGTCGCGGCGCTCCGGCAGGTCCAGCGCCTCGCGGAACTCCTCCATGGGGAGCGACGCGTCAATCAGCAGCGACCCGTCCTCGCGCTTCACGATCGGCGGCGCGACGGGCTGGCCGCCGAAGTTGGCCATCTCCCCCGCGATCTCCTCCAGCAGGTCGTTCAGCGTCACGATCCCCTCCGTGCCGCCGTACTCATTCACTACGATGGCCATGTGCGTGGGGCTCTCGCGAAAGCGCTCCAGCAGGTCCAGCGCGCGCGTGCTTTCCGGCACCACCAGCGGCGGGCGGACGAAGGGGCGCAGGTCCTCCACCCGCGTGCCCGACAGCTCCGCCGCCCACAGGTCCTTGGTGGCCACCACGCCCAGAATGCGGTCGATGTCGCCGTCGCACAGCAGGTAGCGCGACAGGCGGTTGGCCACCATCTGCGCGCGGTTCTCGTCCGGCGCGTCGTTCACGTCCAGCCACGCCACCCGGTGCCGCGGCGTCATGAGGTTCACCACGCGCTGGTCGCCCAGCCAGAACACCCGCTCCACCAGCTCCTGCTCTTCTTCCTCGAACACGCCCGCCTGCGTGCCCTGCTCCAGCAGCACGCTGATCTCGGCTTCCGTCACCGGCGGCTCGTCGTTCTTCTCCAGCCGGAACAGGCGCAGTACCAGCCCCGTGCTGCTGGTGAGCACCCACACCAGCGGCGCCGCGGCGCGCGACAGAAAGTGCATGGGGCCGGCCACCAGCGCGGCGGTACGCTCCGGGTTGTGCAGCCCCAACTGCTTGGGCACCAGCTCGCCGATGATGAGCGACAGGTAGGTGATGGCCAGCACCACCAGCGTGATGGCCACGGCGTCGGCGTACGGCGCCAGCCAGGGCGTGCCCCGGAACGAGGCGGCCAGCGGCTCGGCGATGCGCGCGCCGCCAAAGGCGCCGGCCAGCGTGCCCACCAGGGTGATGCCCACCTGCACCGTCGCCAGAAAGCGCTCGGGCGACTCGGCCAGCTGCAGCGCGCGCGCGGCGGCCGCGTCACCCTGTTCGGCGCGCTGCTGCAGCCGCGTCTTGCGCGCGGAAACCACGGCGATCTCCGACATGGAGAACACGCCGTTGGCCACCAGCAGCAGAATCACGATCAGCACCTCCGTGCCGATACTCCCCATCGGTTGCCTCGTTGCGGTGATCCGTTCCGTCCGACCCCCGGGCAACATAGCCGCCCCGCGCCGTCGCGGTCCAGTTCCGCGCGCATGCAAACGGCGGGCGGGATCCGTGGATCCCGCCCGCCGCGGACGAATGTGTTCGCTTCCCGGCCCGGCTCAGCGCGCGGACGGGGGCGTATCGCGATCCGCGTGGTCCACCGCCTGCTGCGTGCGGCGGATGAGCTCGCGGGTTTTTTCGATGATGTCGCGGGCGCGCTGCACGATCTCCTGCGTGCGCTGCTGCGGCGACGGCTGCTCCGGAGGGGAGCTGGTAGTCTGAGTCACTTGCGGGACGCCACGTAAGGAAAGCCGGTGCGGATTCGTGCCGCACTCGGGTCCAGCATCAGGGAGGCACTTGGAGGAAACGGAAATTTACTCTGTTGGCCGTTGCGGCGCAACAGTTTAGATGCGTCCGCTGCGAAAGGTGCCCGCAGGGTCGCATGCCCGGGACGGTGTGGAGCGGGCCGGACGGTGCCGCGCGGCCGAGGGAGGCGCCTTTCGCCCAATCCCTGCACTCGCTCCGCTGGACAGGGGGAGCCGTTCGGCACAGGGGGTGGTTCGGTGCACCACGCCCGGTTGGCGCGCGCAAGCCGCCTCCCCCCCCCCCCCCCGCAGTCCGCGGAGGCGGACTTCGTGTCTTTCGAGGCGCGGTTTGAACCGCCGGGCCGACGCCACGCCGCTCACACCGGCACTCGAACCCCCGTTCCGTTGAAGCGCCGAGCGTGGATGCGTCAGCGGCAACGAGGCGGGGCTTCCCGCTTCTGGAGCGGCGGATTCATCCGCTCAGGACCGTCCGTGGCCGAGCCAACGCCCCGCCGTCATCACCAATCCCTTCGCCAAAAAACCACCCTCCCCGGTCTGTTCCGGGGGAGGGTGGGTGCGTGATGTGAACCTTGGGGGGGGCGGCGGATCGTCCGGAGCCCCCGGATCCCGCCGAGCCTCACCGACGTACGGAACCGTCCTACTCCGCGCCCGCCGCCGCGGCGGGCGCCACCGGCAGGGTGAAGTGGAACGTCGTGCCCTCGCCGGGAACGCTCTCCGCCCAGATCTGCCCCCCGTGCGCCTCCACGATGGAGCGCGCGATGGAGAGCCCCAGCCCCGCGCCGGCCCCGTGCCCCCGCCGCGCCTGCCAGAAGCGGTCAAACAGGCGCGGCAGGTGGTCGCGCTCGATCCCCGGGCCGGTGTCCGTCACCCAGAACCGGACGTATCCCGCCACGCGCGCGGCCCCCAGCGACACCGTTCCGCCGGAGGGCGTGAACTTGAGGGCGTTTCCCAGCAGGTTGCTGAACACCTGCAGCACCCGCCCGTAGTCCGCCGCGACCTGGGGAACGCCGTCGGGCCGGGCGCACTCCAGCGCAAGCCCGCGCTCCTGCGCCGTGCCCGCGAACATCTCGTCCGCGGCGCTCAGCAGCACGCCGGGCGACACGGGGCGCGGGTTCATGACCATGGCCCCGCTTTCCAGCGACGCCACCTCCAGCAGGTCCTGCACGAGCGCGTTCATCTGCTCGGCGCTGCGGCGGATCACGTCCAGCTGCCGCCGGTCGCGCTCCGTCAGCCGCTCCGTGTCGCCGAACTCCTGCAGCACGGCGGAGGCCATCACCACGGCGTTGATGGGGTTGCGCAGGTCGTGCGAGACCACGGCCATCACGTCGTCGCGCGCGCGGACGGCGGCCTGCGCCTGCTCGTACAGCCGCGCGTTCTCCAGCGCCAGCGCGGCGCGGCGGGC
>NZ_DASVTX010000193.1:0-8345 GCF_036387355.1 Longimicrobium sp. | reverse complement strand
GTCGGTCCGTCCCGACGAACGAAGCCGCCGCACGCGTGCATCGCGTGCGGCGGCTTCCTGCATCCTGGTCCGGCGAGGTTCGGGCGATTCCGGGCGGCGAAGTGCGTCAGCCGGCGGCGGGCTCCGGCACCTGCATCAGGTACGAGGTGAGCTTCCGGATCCTGGCGTCGCGCATCAGAAACACGTCGCAGAACACCAGGTTCAGCGGGGTGCCGTCCGCGAGGGCCGCGCGAACGTGGCCCTCCGCCACCACCACGTCGTTCTCCTCGATCATCCGGTCCACGCTAATGTCGGGGCTGCCGCTGAACGCATCGTTGGTGATCTCGCCGTTGAAGCCGTCCAGCCCGTGCACGTGGTAGGCGCCGGGAACGATCCACTCCACGTCCTCCGTAAGGCACGACAGGATCTCCGGGCGGTCCGTGCGGTGGAACGCGTCCATGTACTTCTGCACCGTTTGCTTGTTGGGGCTCATGGATGGGGATCATCTGGTGGATGAATGAACGGCGCGCCTCCGACATCATCCCTCCGCGCGCCGGCCGCCGTCAAGCGCAGTCCTGCCGCGCGGTTGATCGACGGACGGGCCGAGATGGATGGAGGGACGTCGCGACGATCGGTGCGGGAACGCCTGGGTCGGCCGCCGCCGGATCCTGAAGATACGCTGACGGTGGGTCCTGGGCGCTGGCCGGACGTGGAGGACACGCATCGGAGTTCGCGAAGCCGCCACGCGCTGGTCCGCGTGCGGCGGCTTCGCTATTCTGCGCGGGTCACCCAGCCCAAACCCCGGACCGGAACGCGCGCGTGAACATCCTGGTGCTGAACGTGGGATCATCGTCCCTCAAGTGGCAGTTGATTGATACGGACGAGGGACGGTTCGCGGACAACGGCGACGTGCGGCGCGCCCGCGGGCTGGTGGAGCGCATCGGCGGCGAGGCGGTGTGGAGCTTTCGCGCGGGGAGCGGGCCGGCGGTGAAGGGAACCGCGCCGCTGCGGGACCATCGCGCGGCGGTGGAGTACCTGCTGCACTGGCTGCTGAGCGCGGAATCCGGCGTGGGCCTGGGCAGTCTGGGCGACATCGGCGCGGTGGGGCACCGGGTGGCGCACGGCGGCGAGCGCTTCGTTCACTCCGTGGGCATCGACGACGACGTGCTGCGCGGCATCGAAGAAACCATCGACCTGGCGCCGCTGCACAACCCCGCCAACCTCAAGGGAATTCAGGCGGTGCGCGCCGTGCTGGGCCACGCCGTTCCGCAGGTGGCCGTGTTCGACACCGCCTTCCACCACACGCTCCCGGAACGCGCGTTTCTGTACGCCATCCCGTACTCGCTGTACCGCCGCCACCGCGTGCGCCGCTACGGATTCCACGGCACGTCGCACCGGTACGTGAGCTACCGGTGGCGGCAATTGACGGGGACGCCGCGCGAGCAGCAGCGCATCATCACGCTGCACCTGGGCAACGGCTGCTCGGCGTGCGCCATCAGCGGGGGCGAGTCGGTGGACACGTCCATGGGGTTCACCCCGCTGGAGGGGCTGGTGATGGGGACGCGCTCCGGCGACCTGGACCCCGCGGTGCTGGAGTACATCGCCGTCAAGGAGGGGTTGTCGCTGCCGGAAGTGGAGTCGCTGCTGAACAAGCAGTCCGGGCTGCTGGGCATCTCGGGGCTCACCAACGACATGCGCGAGCTGCTGGCCGAGGCGGAGGAGCACGACGACCGGCGCGCGTGGCTCGCCATCGAGATCTTCTGCTACCGGGCGCGCAAGTACATCGGGTCGTACCTGGCGGCCATGGGCGGGGCGGACGCCATCTGCTTTGCGGGCGGGGTGGGGGAGAACGCGCCGGCGGTGCGGGCGATGATCTGCGAGGGGCTGGAGTTCGCCGGGATTCGCGTGGACGCGGCGGCGAACCACGCGCACGTGGGCGGGCGCGAGGGGCGCATCAGTCCGGAGGGCGCCGGGCCGGGCGTGTGGGTGATTCCCACCGACGAGGAACTGCTGATTGCCCGCGACACCTACCGCGTCGTGAACGGGATCGAGTCGCGGTACTGAGGGACGGGCGACTGAAGTCGCGGCAGCAACGGCGCGAAGTCCGCCTGCGCGGACTGTGGCGGCTGCGCCGGTGCGGGAAGCGGAGGCGGGCGCGTCCGACTGTCCAGAGCGAATGAATTCGCCGCTGGAAAAGCACGAAGTCCGCCTGCGCGGACTGCGGCTGCTGCATTGGCGCGGGGCAATTCGCACCGGTCCGTCCGCCGGATTGGTTGAAGCCCTGATCGTTGCCGCGACAGCGGCCGCGGGTCGGGGCTTCCCGCTTTCAGAGCGGCGGATTCATCCGCTCAGGGAGGCAGGCGGGAAACACCAGTCCTCTTGCGGGATCGGACTTGGACGCGCTCCGCGTGTTCGCCCCTCCCCCGGCCCCCCCCCCGGCCCCTCCCCGTGCAAACAGACGCACGGAGAGGGGAGGACAACATCTACAGTGCGCTTCGAACTGGTACCGTGCATGCGGAGAGGCCCCCGCTCCCCGACTCTCTCCCCCGCTGTCGCGGGAGAAAGAGAAACCTCAGCGCGGGGGCGGCGTTCGGCACCGAGCCCGTGGTTCCGCAAAGGTGCAGCCTCACGGCAGTATCGTGAGGCTTTCAGCCGTTGTTGCGGCGACTTCAGTCGCTCAGCAGCCCCGGCCGGAAGCGAAGCGCGAGGGGAGAACCGCACATCGGCAGCCGCCGCGTGCAGGTGAAGTCTCCCCGTCAGTTTGGGGAGACTTTCCGCCGTCGTTGCGGCGACTTCAGTCGCTCAGCCCGCGCTCTTCGCCTGACACTTCCAGCTTCCGCCGTGCCCCTCACCTGCACTCCGCGCGGCCCGCGTCGGTGAAGTTCCGCCCGGGGATGGGGACGAACTCCCACGCGTACCCGTCCTCCTGCAGGTCCATCCGCAGCACCCCGCGCACGTCGTTGCCGAACGCTTGGCTGTTGGGCTGGCGCTCCGGCGGCACGCGGTACGAGGGCGCCCCGCCCGTCCCCACCACGAACTGCCGGATCCCGCGCCGGTCAGCCCGCGCGCGGGCGTTCTGCGGCGCGAACCGCTCATAATTGTGGTCGTGCCCGCTCAGCACCACGTCCACCCCGCCGTCCTGCAGCACCTCCCACAACTCCCGCAGCTTCTCCGTCCCGCCGTGGTCGCCCGAGCTGAATACGGGGTGGTGAAAGTACGCCAGGGTGCACCGCGTGTCCTCGTTATCCTTCAGGTCCTCGCGCAACCACTCCATCTGCTCCGATCCGTCCACAATGGGGAGGTTGCTGTTCAGCACGATCACGTGCCATCCATCCAGCTCGTAGCTGTACCACCCCTTTCCCGCCGGCCCCGCGCGCTCGCCGAAGTAGCGGAAGTACGGCTCGCCCCTTCGCGTGCGCCACTCGTGGTTGCCGATGGTGGGCCGGCTGCGGTCCCGGTGGCGGCCCCACGTGGGCGCGTAGCACTCCCGGAACTCGCGCTCCGTGCCGCGCTGGTATACCACGTCGCCCAGCGGAACCACCACGCCGGGAATGTCGTCGATCAGCCGCGCGGTGGCCTCGTCGCCGCTCCAGTAGCAGCTGCTGATGTCGCCCGCGGCCACCAGCGAGGTGTGCCCGCGCGCGCCGGACCCGTCGCCGCCGCACGCCGCGGCCGCCAGCAGAAACGCCGCGGCCCAGGGGACCGCGGCGCGCATCGAGATGCCCGTCATCAGGATTGATCGTGCGTTCAGGCCGCCGCGGGCGACAGGCCGCGGATGAAGCCGATGGACAGGGTGTTGAACAGCTCCGGCCGGTCCACGTTCACCACGTGCCCCGACTCGGGAATCACCTCCAGCCGCGTCCACCGCGTGTGGCGCTTGACGATGCGCGACACGGGGGGGAGGAACATGTGGTCCTCGTCGCCCATCAGGTACAGCGTGGGAATGGGCAGCTCCTTGTCCTCGAACAGGCGCAGCAGCGGGCTCACGCCGTACGTCAGCTTGAACCAGCGGATGAACTCCTGCTGGCACAGCTTGCGCGCCTGCGACACGAACAGCGTGCGGCTCTGGCGGTGGCGGGCGCGCGGCATGATGATCCACGCGAACAGCTTGTACAGCCACATGAAGGGGATGAACCGCTTCACCAGGTTGCCCACCGCCACCAGAAAGCGCGAGCGCAGGTTCAGCCGCACCACGGCGCCGCCCAGGATCATGCTCTTGACCCGCTCCGGCGCGTGCTCGCCCAGAATGCGGATCAGGATGCAGCCCAGCGAGATGCCCACGAAGTGCGCGTCGTACACCCCCGCGTCGTCCATGGCCTCCAGGATCTCGCCGGTCAGGTAGTCGAAGCTGTAGTCGCCCTCGAAAGGCATCAGCAGCGGCGGCTGGCTTTCGCCGTGGCCGCGCAGGTCGATCAGCAGGACGTTGAAGTTCTTGCGGAACTCCCGTACCTGGCGGTACCAGATGGACGAGCTGCCGCCGGCCCCGTGCACGAACACGACCCACTCGTGCCCGGGCGAAAGGAAGTGCTTGCGGTAGTGCAACATTGCTCGTCTTGGGGTTGTACTGCGGATGGCGGAGGAGCGCCCGGACGGGGAACCCTCCCTGATACTCCGATCCCTCGCGCGCGTTCGCGCGATCCCTGCATCCGGCGCCGGCGCATGTGCCTCATCGTACTCGCCCACCAGGCCCACTCCCGATACCGCCTGGTGGTGGCGGCCAACCGGGATGAATTCTATGCGCGCCCCACCGCCCCCGCGCAATGGTGGAGCGACGCGCCGCACGTGCTGGCCGGGCGCGACCTGCGCGGCGGCGGCACCTGGATGGGCATTACCCGCGCCGGGCGCTTCGCCGCGATCACCAACGTGCGGGAGACGACGCCCGTGCCCCCGGGCGCCCCCTCGCGCGGCGCCCTGGTCTCCGGCTTTCTGCTCGGCGCCGCGGCCGCGGGCGAGTACGCGCGCGAGGCGGCGGAGCGGGGCAGGGACCATGCCGGGTTCAACCTGCTGGTGGGCGACGGCGAGTCGCTGTGGTACACCAGCAACCGCGCGCCGGGCCCGGTGCGGCTGCGGCCCGGCGTGTACGGGCTGAGCAACGCCGCGCTGGATACCCCCTGGCCCAAGGTGGTGCGCGCCCGCCACGCCATGCACGACGCCCTGGCCGCCGCGGACGGGCCGGAGTGGAACGCGGCGCTCTGGCGCATGCTGGCCGACCGTGTGGCCGCCGCGGACCACGAGCTGCCCCAAACGGGGGTAGGCGCGGAGCGGGAGCGCGTCCTTTCGTCGCCGCTGATCGTGTCGCCGGAGTACGGGACGCGCGCCTCCACCCTGCTCACCATCACCGTGGATGGCGAGGTGCACCTGCGGGAGCGGACGCTGGTGGACGGCGCGCCCTCCGCCGAAGCGCGCTTCACCTTTGCGCTGGACGGGGCTACTCCGACCAGTACCAGACCGTGACCACGCCCTCGTTCTGGTCTTCGGAATGGCTGATGTTCACCAGCCGCTCCCGCCCGATGCCCGTGGCAAAGGCCGCCGCCTCGGCAAAGAGCTCGTCCCAGCTCCGGAACGAGCTGACGAACTTGCGGAACAGCACACGCGGCCCCGTTCCCCGGGCGGCCGCTTCGGACTCCGCCTCCGCCGCGGCCCGCGCCACACCGGACGGGGTGGGAAGGCGCAGGCCGGCCTTGAGGTCATCCGGAAGCGCGTTGCCGCACTTGCTGCACCAGGCGTACGGATGATCGCTGTGAATCGCGGTCTGGCAGTGGGGGCAGCGGCCGATCAGGCCGCCCGTAAGGCGCGTCATCGTTCTTCCTCGGGATGGATGGACGATCGGCACTACGGATGGATCCACCTCCGGTTTCGATCCCCCGAGCGGGCAACCGGGCGATGACGGACGACGTGCGGATCTCCATCATCATCCCCGCGCTGAACGAGGCGGAGGGGATCGCGGATACGCTGGCCGCGCTGGCCCCGCTGCGCGCCCGCGGCCACCAGGTGATCGTGGCGGACGGCGGCAGCGCGGACGGCACGGCGGAGCTGGCGCGGCCGCTGGCGGACGTGGTGGTCGCCGCGCCGCGCGGGCGGGCGTGGCAGCAGAACGCCGGCGCCGCGGCGGCGGACGGCGGCGTGCTCCTCTTCCTTCACGCCGACACCCGCCTTCCGCCGGACGCCGACCGGCTGATCGCGGACGGACTGGCGGCCAGCGGCGCGGGGTGGGGCCGCTTTGACCTGCGGCTCACCGGGCGGGCGCCCATGCTGCGCGTGGTGGAGCGGATGATCAGCCTGCGCTCGCGCGCCACGGGAATCGCCACGGGCGACCAGGCCATCTTTGTGCGCCGCGTCTGGTGGGAGCGCGCCGGCGGCTTTGCCGACATCCCGCTGATGGAAGACGTGGCGCTCAGCACCACGCTGCGCCGCATGGGCCGCCCGCTCTGCCTGCGCGCAACGGTGACCACGAGCAGCCGGCGGTGGGAGCGGGGGGGGATCTGGCGCACCATCCTGCTCATGTGGCGGCTGCGGCTGGCCTGGGCGCTGGGCGCGGACCCGGAACGGCTCGCCTCGCGCTACCGCTGACCCTCCGCAACGGCCCGTACGGAGCGCGACAACGTATTCACATCGTTCGGTTTGCGACAGGGCGGCGGAAACCAGATGCCTTTCTGCGCCGGAAGTGCGCATTGCGACGCTTCTTGACGGGTTTGGTGTCTTCCATTACCTTCTGTCCCGAAATGCAATCCCGCAGTACCGCCGCCCGTGTGCGGCACCGCCGCACCCCGCAGACCGCCGTGTTGTCCGTTCAGCCGCACCCAATCCCGAACTGAGCCTGGCAGGGCGCGCCCACCGCGGCGGCGCCCGCCGTTGAGCCATTTCCGTTGATCCATGCCCTGCGTGGGGGGCCATCACCCACGCGACATCCCGGCCGGCGCGGCCGTACGGGAGCACACTTCTGGTGGAGCAGAGAGCAATGCGTCAGGCAGGAACGGTCAAGTGGTTCAACGAGGCCAAGGGCTTCGGGTTCATCACGCCCACGTCCGGCGACAAGGACTGCTTCGTCCACTACTCGGCGATCACGGGGAGCGGCTTTCGCACGCTCGCCGAGGGTGACCAGGTGGAGTACGACCTGGTGTCCGGCGAAAAGGGCCCCGCGGCGGCCAACGTGGCGCGCGTCGGCGCCTGATCGTTCCGTTCGGGACGGCCACGGTGCCCCCGGGCTCCCGCGCGGAGCCCGGGGGCGTCGTGCGTCCGGGATCGTCCCCGTGCGTCCGGGGGATGACGGGAACGGGTCCGCTGCCGCGGGAGGCGCGTCGCGGCGCCCCGCGTTAGCTTGCGGGAACAAGGGACGGCGGGCGAAGGCGGCCCGTGCACGCGCCATGGCACACGGCTGGCGATGGGCCGCCCGTACGGATGGTTGGACCCGAACACTGAACATGCCCATGTCGCAGGATCCCGAGTCCGCGCAGACCGCGTCGCAGGGCGTGGCCACGGCCGCGGAACCGCCCGCCCCGTCGCAGCAAACCAGCAGCACGCGCGCGGCGGAGCTGGCGCGCCTGCTGGACGGCCGGCGCGGCGAGCGCCACATCGTGGCCCTGCAGGATTTTCCCGATCCGGACGCCATCTCCTGCGGCATGGCCTACCGGGAGATCGCGCACGGCTACGACATCGACGTGGACCTGGTGTACGACGGGCTCATCAGCCACCCGGAAAACCGCGCGCTCGTCAACCTGCTGGGCATCCCCATCCGCCAGTTCTCGCCGGAGATCGATCTGGCCGCCTACAACGCCGCCGTGTTCGTGGACAACCAGGGCGCCACCACCCATCTGACGGACCGGCTCAAGGCGGCGGGCGTTCCCACGCTGGCGGTGATGGACCACCACGATCCGGACGACGTGCTGGACCCGGTGTTCAGCGACGTGCGCCCGCTGGGCGCGGCGGCGACGATGTTCGCGGAGTACATCTCCAGCGGCGCGCTGCTCACGCTGGTGCAGGGGAACGAGTCGCACATGCGGCTGGCCACCGCGCTCATGCACGGGCTGCACAGCGAGACGGACGGATTCGTCCGTGCCCGGGCGCCGGAGTACCGCGCCGCCGCCTTTCTGGCGCGCCACATCGATCCGGACCTGCTGGAGCGCGTGCTGTGCGTGCAGAAGTCGCGCGGCACGCTCAAGGTCATCGAGCGCGCCCTGCACGACCGCGTGGTGCGCAACGGCTTTTCCATCTCCGGCGTGGGCTTCGTGCGCTGGGCGGAGCGCGACGCCATTCCCGTGGCGGCGGACTTTCTGCTGACCGAGGAGAACGTGCACACCAGCGTCGTCTTCGGGCTGCTGGGTGACGATGCGGGGCGCGAGGTGGTGACCGGCAGCCTGCGCACCACG
>NZ_DASVTX010000192.1:0-5858 GCF_036387355.1 Longimicrobium sp. | reverse complement strand
GACACCCCGGCGCCGAGGTGGGTGGCAGGGCGGAGGTGCTGCCGCAGGCGGCGCCTGCGGCGCGAGCGGCGTGAGATGGCACCAGGCGCACCGCGATTCCTCACGTCAGGTGCACCGGGATTCGTCACCTGGCTCGGACTTCGAGTGTCATTCTGAGCGGAGGCGCCGCGCCCGCACCGTCCGTCACACCAGACTCTGGCGCCGACCGAAGAATCCCGCGCCACCGCGTCCCATGCACGCCCGGTTGCGCGCCGCGCTCGGACACTGCGGGTGCGGCGGGAGAGGCTGGGGCACGCCACGCCGGACCGCGGCGCGGCGGACGTTTCGGTCCGGGATTCTTCAGTCGCGCATGGATCCGGCGCCGGGGTAAGCACGGTGCACGCTCCTTCAGAATGACGCCTCAGCGCCGAGGTGGGCGGCAGGACACCGGTGGGGCGGAGGTGCCGGCGCGGGGCGGCGTGACCGGACATCAGACGCACCACTTCGAACGAACTACGGTCGTTGACCGAGCGGGGGAGGAGCGGCGCCAACGGGCACGAACCTCCTCGGAGCCGTATAAGAAAAGCACAGAGCCGCAGAGCAAAGAAGAGGGAGGGAGCGAAAAGTGCTCCGCTCCCTCCCTTGTTGTTGTTCTTCTCTGCGTCTCTGTGCCTCTGCTGGAGCACCCGTCCGTTACAGCTCGGAGCCGCAGATTTCGCAGTACCAGGAGTGCGGCTCGTTGATGGCGCCGCACTCCTTGCACAGCAGCGGCTCCGCGCGGGCACTCGCGCCCGTGGCGGGCGTGGAGGCCGCGGGAGGGGTGGGCGTGCTCGCGGCCGCCGCAGGGGCGCTCGCGGGAGCCGGCCCGCCGATGGCGCGGTCCAGTTCCTCCAGGAAGGCCAGGTCGTCCGCGCCCAGGTCGGCGGCCGGCGGCTCCGGCGTGCGTACCGAGTTCTCGATGTCGCGCAGGAAGTCCAGCCCGTTGTCTTCCTCCGCCGCGGGCGGCGTCCACCCCTTGGCCGCCTCGTCGATCCCCTCCAGCCACGGAAGCTCCTCGTCCGCATCCGCCATCTTCTGCGGCTCGCCGAACTCGCCCCCGAACGGATCCCACTCCTCCGCCGACGCCTCGTCCGCCGCGCGCGCCGTTTCCGCCGGGGTGGAGGGTTCAAACGTTGCGGCTTCTTGCACCGGCGCGGCGGCCGGAAGCTCGTCCAGTACCGGGGCGGCGGGCTCGTCCGCGGGAGCCAGGTCGCGCGCTTCCAGCGTGGCGTCCAGCTCCGTCTCCCACTCGCTCTGCTCCTCCTCCGGCACCACCGCGGGGGGCGCGGCTTCCGACGCGACCTCGGGGGCGTCGTCCGCCGCGACCGTGGCCGGCGCAACGGCGGGGGGAACGGCCGCGCTCTCCGCGCCGGCAATGTCGGCGGCCAGCGTCTGCAGCCGCTCCACCTCGGCGCGGGCCTGCGCCACGGCCTCGTCCGCGCGGGCCACGGCGGCTTCCAGCGCCGGGCGCTGCGCATCCCACGCCGCGTCGTCCAGCTCGCCGATCAGGTGGCGCAGCTGCACCTCGTCCATCTCGTCCGCCATGGTGCCGCGCTGCTGCTCCGCGTCGCGCAGCAGGCCGCGGTTGCGCTCCAGGTCGGCCTCGATCTCGCCGCGGTGCGACGACAGGTCCTCCGTCACGCGGCGCAGGCGCTCCGCGTAGTCCGCCCGCACCCGCTGCGTCACGTGCGTGCTCGCCCGGCCGCCCACCTCGTCCAGCCGGGCGATCCACCCGTTCAGCTGCTCGCGCTGCCGGATCAGCTCGTGGACCGGCGAGGCAGTGGCGTTCTGTTCACTCATGGCAATTCCGTTCGGTTTCCCGCTCAGCCGCGGAACAGGTCGATGACGTCGGCCACGAACTCGCGCGGAGCCACGGGCTCCAGCACGGGCGCGGCGGCGGTTTCCAGCGCCGGAGGACGGTAGAAGGCGCGGTCCATCCCCCGGTCGAACGGCGTCCAGCCGCCCGGCGCCAGGCCCATCACGGCGCGCATCCCGGGGTTCATCTTGGCGTCCAGGTCGTCCGCAAAGCTCAGCAGCAGCGCCTCCAGCGTCTGCGGCAGCTTGGGGCTGGCGAACTCGTACTTTCCGTGGTGGCTCGCGATCAGGTGCTGCAGGTGCAGCATCCGGTCCGCGCGCAGGCCGGGAATGCCCTCCGCCTCGCGCGTCACCACCTGCAGCCCCAGCAGAATGTGGCCCAGCAGCTGCCCCTCGTCCGTATACGCAAAGCTGCGGCGCGCCGTAAGCTCGCGCGTCTTGCCGATGTCGTGCAGCAGCGCGCCCGCGATCAGCAGGTCGCGGTCCAGCTGCGCCCCCTGCTCGCGGTAGTGCGCGCACAGTCGGTCCGCCGCGCCGGCGACGGAAAGGGAGTGCTCCATCAGCCCGCCCAGGTAGGCGTGATGGTGCTTCTTGGCCGCCGGATGGATGCGGAAGCTGCGGCCAAGCTGCGTCTTGGCCCCCACGCACCGCACCAGCAGCGTGCGCAGCGGCAGATCGGCGATGCTGGCCACCATGGCGTCCAGCTCGCGCATCATCTGCCCGCGGTCGCGCGGCGAGGCGGGAAGAAAGGTGGCCAGGTCGTCGTCGCTGATCTCCAGCGGCTCAATGACGCTCACCGTGAGCTGCATCTTCTCGCGGTACACGCTCACCTTGCCGCGCACCCCCACCACGTCGTCGGGGCCCACGCAGCGGTCGCACCGCTCCGCGTCGTCCCACACCATGGCCGTCACGGTGCCGGTCTGGTCGCCCAGCAGCAGCTCCAGGAAAGGCTTGCCCGCCTTGGTTTCGCGCCGCTGCTTTTCATAGACCAGAAAGCAGCCCACGATCTCGCGCACGTCCTCGCGCAGGTCGGCCACCATGGGGCCCGGGTACGCCGGGCCGCAGAACCCGCGCGGGTCCGTGCGGGGGGCCAGCGAAACCGCCACGTTCACTTCTCTCATCCCGCCGTTGATCCCTGCCATACGGTGTTGCCGCCCACCAGCGTGCGCACGGCGCGGCAGCGCAGCGCCCGCCCGCCGAACGGCGTGTTGCGGCTCATGCTCAGGAACTGCGCCGGATCCACCGTCCACTCGGCCCGTGGATCCATGATCGTCACGTCCGCCAGGCTCCCCTCCGCCAGCGAACCCATCCCGTCCAGCTTCATGGCCCGCGCCGGCGCCACGCTCATCCGGTGCACCAGAGTCGGGAAGTCGATGATCCCCGTGGCCACCAGCTCCGTGTAGGCCAGTCCCAGCGCCGTCTCCAGCCCCACGATGCCAAAGGGCGCGTCCTCGAACGCCTGCTCCTTTTCGTCGTAGTGGTGCGGCGCGTGGTCCGTCGCGATCACGTCCAGGGTGCCGTCGCGCACGCCCTCGCGTACGGCGTCGCGGTCCGCCTCGGAGCGCAGCGGCGGGTTCATCTTGGCGTCGGTGCGGTACAGCTCCACCGCGGCGTCCGTCAGGGTGAAGTGGTGCGGCGTGGCCTCCGCCGTCACCCGCACCCCGCGCGCCTTGGCCTCGCGGATCAGCTGCACGCCCAGCCGCGTGGAGACGTGCTGCACGTGCAGCCGCGCCCCGGTCAGTTCCGCCAGGACGAGGTCGCGGGCGATCATCACGTCTTCGGCCGCGTTCGGGATCCCCGTGAGCCCCAGGCGGCTGGCGACGATCCCCTCGTTCATGGTCCCGCGGCGCGCCAGCGTGGGATCTTCTTCGTGGACGGCGACGGGGAGGTCAAAGGTCAGCGCGTACTCCAGCGCCATCCGCAGCATGCCGCCGCTCACCACCGGCTTTCCGTCATCCGTCACGGCGACGGCGCCGGCGTGGATCAGTTCGCCGAATTCCGTGAGCTGCTCCCCCGCCTGCCGCATGGTGATGCAGCCGGTGGGAAAGACGCGCGCCCCGCCGGCCCGCAGCCCCTCCGCCAGAATGAACCCCACCGTCGCCGGATCGTCCACCGGCGGATCGGTGTTGGGCATGGCCACGACGGTGGTGAAGCCGCCCGCCGCCGCCGCGCGCGCGCCGGTGCGGATGGTTTCCTTGTGCTCCTGCCCCGGCTCACGCAGGTGCACGTGCACGTCCACCAGCCCGGGCGTGACCACGAAGCCCGCCGCGTCGATCGTCTCCGCGCCTTCCGGCGCCTCGATTCCCTGCCCCACGCGGGCCACGCGGCCGTCTGCCAGAAGGACGTCGGCCACGGCGTCCAGCCGCTGCGACGGATCCACCACGCGGCCGCCGCGAATGAGCACGGGCCTCATTCTCCGCCTCCCGTCTTGGCGGCTTCCGCCTGCTCCGGCTGCCCGCCGGCAAGGAGGTAGAGCACGGCCATGCGCACGGCGACGCCGTTGGTCACCTGCTGCAGGATTACGCTGTGCGGCCCGTCCGCAACGTCGCTGTCGATTTCCACGCCGCGGTTCATGGGGCCGGGGTGCAGGATGAGGAGGTCGCGCGGCGCCGCTTCCACGCGGGCGCGCGTAACGCCGAAGACGCGGTTGTACTCGCGCAGGCTGGGGATGAAGCCGCCCGTCATGCGCTCCAGCTGCAGGCGCAGGACGTTGAGCACGTCCGCCCACTCGATGGCTTCCTCGATGCGGCGGAACACCGTGACGCCCATCTCCCCCACCTGCGCGGGAAGCAGCGTGGCCGGGCCGCACACGCCCACCTGCGCGCCCAGCTTGCGCAGCCCGTGAATGTTGCTGCGCGCGACGCGCGAGTGCAGCACGTCGCCGCAGATGCACACCTTGAGGCCCTCCAGCGGGCCGCGGTGGTCGCGGATGGTGAGCAGGTCCAGCAGCCCCTGCGTGGGGTGCTCGTGCTTGCCGTCGCCCGCGTTGATGACGCTGCTGGCGATGCGGTCGGCCAGGAACTGCGCGCTCCCCGACGCCCCGTGGCGGATCACGACCATGTCGATCCGCATCGCCTCCAGATTGCGCGCCGTGTCCACCAGCGTTTCGCCCTTGGCCACGGACGAGCCGGTGGACGAGATGTTGACCGTGTCGGCCGCCAGCCGCTTTTCCGCGAACTCAAAGCTGATGCGGGTGCGCGTGCTGTTTTCGAAGAAGGCGTTGACGATGGTCTTGTTGCGCAGCACCGGCACCTTCTTGACCGGCCGCTCGGAGATTTCCTTGAACGCTTCGGCCGTGTCCAGAATGGCGGTGATCTGCCCGGCGGTGAGCCCTTCCAGCCCCAGCAGGTCCTTGCCCAGCGACGGCGTGACGGCGTGCGGCATCAGGCCCCGCCCTCCGCGCCCACCAGCTCCACCCCCAGCGAGCCGTCCAGCTCCGGCACCAGCACCTCCACCCGGCCGCCCTCCTCCACCTGCACCCGCTCGCCCACCACGTCGCCCTGAATGGGGAGCTCGCGGCCGCCGCGGTCCACCAGCACGGCGAGCAGGATGCGCTTCGGCCGCCCGAAGTCCGCCAGCTCGTCCAGCGCCGCGCGCACGGTGCGGCCCGTGTACAGCACGTCGTCCACGATCACCAGCTGGCGGCCGTCGATGCCGCCCACGGGAAGCCGCGTCTGCCCCACTACGGGGCGCGGGCCCACGGTCATCAGGTCGTCGCGGTACAGGGTGATGTCGAGCGAGCCGGTGAGGGGCGCGGCGCCGGTGCGGGCGCGCAGCAGGTCAGCCAGGCGGGCGGCGAGCTGCACCCCGCGGCGCTCCACGCCCACCAGCAGCAGCCCGGAGCCGCCGGCGGTGAGGTGCACGATCTCCTCCGCCATGCGCGCCAGGACGCCTTCCACCCGGGCGGCGTCCATGAGCGTGCGGCGCTGAGGTTCGGCCATGTATGCGTTTGCGTTCCGGGAGAGGAGCCGGACATCGGTGTGAAGTGCGCCAAACTTACCCCGTCCCCGGTGCAAGTGTCAACG
>NZ_DASVTX010000191.1:0-3271 GCF_036387355.1 Longimicrobium sp. | reverse complement strand
CGCGGCGCCTCTTTCGTTTTCTCTCCGGTGTGGCTGACGTGACGCATCCAGTGCGCTTGATGCCAGTTCGCGCCGCCGACGCCGCCCGTGGCGGCACCGTCCGCTCCACCCGTGTCCTGCCGCCCACCTCGGCGCCGGGGCGTCATTCTGGAGGAGCGTGCACCGCGCTTTCCCCGGCACCGGATCCATGCGCGACTGAAGAATCCCGGACCGAAACGTCCGCCGCGCCGCAGTCCGGCGCGGCGTGCTCGAGCCTCTCCCGCCGCACCCGCGGCTTCCGAGCACGGCGCGCAGCCAGGCGTGCATGGGACGCGGGATTCTTCGGTCGGCGCCACAGTCCGGTGTGACAGACAGTGCGGCGAGGCGCCTCGCTCAGAATGACACTCGAACTCCGAGCCGGGTGAGGGATCCCGGTGCGGCTGATGTGACGGGTCCGATGCGCCCGGTGCCATCTCGCGCCGCCGACGCCGCCCGCGGCGGCACCGTCCGCTCCACCCGTGTCCTGCCGCCCCACCTCGGCGCCGGGGGGTCATTCTGAAGGAGCGATGCGCCGGGCTTTCCCTGGCACCGCGTTCATGCGCGACTGAAGAATCCCGGACCGAAGCATCCGCCGCGCCGCGGTCCGGCGTGGCGTGCTCCAGCCTCTCCCGCCGCACCCGCGGGTTCCGAGCACAGCGCGCAGCCGGGCGTGCATGGGACGCGGTGGCGCGGGATTCTTCGGTCGGCGCCACAGTCCGGTGTGACAGACAGTGCGGCGAGGCGCCTCGCTCAGAATGACACTCGAACTCCGAGCCGGGTGAGCAATCCCGGTGCGGCTGATGTGACGAATCCGGTGCGCCCGGTGCCATCTCGCGCCGCCGACGCCGCCCGCGGCGGCACCGTCCGCTCCACCCGTGTCCTGCCGCCCACCTCGGCGCCGGGGCGCCAAATGAAGGAGCGTGCGCCACGCTTTCCCCGGTGCCGGATCCATGCGCGACTGAAGAATCCCGGACCGAAGCATCCGCCGCGCTGCGGGCCGGCGCGGCGTGCTCCACGCTCTCCCGCCGCACCCGCAGCGTCCGAGCACGGCGCGCAGCCGGGCGTACATGGGATGCGGGATTCTTCGGTCGGCGCCAGAGTCTGGTGTGACGGACGGTGCGGCGCAGCGCCTCGCTCAGAATGACACTCGGGGGGCGAGGCGTCACACCAACCTGGTTTTACCAAAACTCAGAATCACGCGCCCCCGCCCAGAGGCGAGGACTACCGCGCGTCACTCCGGCGGGCGCGTCCAGGAGGCGGCGACGGCGGTGCCGCAGTTGCCGGTGGGGCGGCAGCGCGTCCCCGCCGTGCGCTGCGCCGCGGGGGTGCGGAGGATGGGGTACGTGCCCGGCGCGCGCTCCAGCGCGGCGTCCAGAAAGTTCCAGTTCAGGAACCCGTCGTCGGAGCGCGGCTCCAGCAGCGTGAACGCAAGGCGGCCCAGCGGCTGCGACGAGGTCACGCGCAGGGTGCCCGCGGGCACGACGCGCTCCGTGCGAACGTACCGGCCCCACACGCGGCGCTCGCGGTGGTTCTGGAACGGCTGTGGCGCGATGCGGGTGGAATCGATCCGGAACTCCTCGACGGACAGGCGCGTGGGCGCGGCCAGCCGCTCCACGCGGACGCCGTGCGCCTCCAGCCGCGCCGCGACCTCCGCCAGTTCGACCGGGACGAGCCACGCCGTGGGAACGACCTCCGTTTCCGCCGCCTCGAACGTGGAATAATCCGCCATCCGCTCCGGCCGCAGCACGTCGCGCCGGCGCATCATCGGCTCGCCGGTGGTGGGGTGGCGCACCGTATCCACCGCGCCCATCAGAATCTCGGTCGGGTCAGCGGCGCGGTGCAGGCGCGCGGTCACGGCCAGGCGCTCGCCCGCCAGGGTGCGGGCATCCGCGGCTGCGGTCGCGCGGCGAATGCGGGTGGCGTTGGCGTGCGCCCAGGTGAGCACCTCGTCCACGAACTCGCCCGTGACGCGGATGCGCTCCTGAAAGGTGAGGTACGCGAACGCCTCGCTCAGAATGCCGAAGCGGTTGCGCAGCCCCGCGTAGTTGTTGCTGAAGCGGGGGCGGTGGTCGAACGAGTACCATCCCCGCTCCGCGCCCTCCGCCGCCGCCCACGGGCTTTCCGGCGTGGGGACGTTGCCGTAGTCGTGCAGCTCGCGGCCGTGCTCGGTCTTCATCCGGCGCACCACGGTGGGGAGCCACTCCCCGTTCAATGGCCCGGTGAGCAGCGCGTCCGTGTTGGGGTGCAGCGGCGGCGCGTAGGTGAGGTGGTAGGCGTGAAAGGTACCGTTGGTGGTGTGCAGGTCCATCCACACGTGCGGATCGTAGGCGCGCGCCATGTCCATCAGAGAGCGCGCCTCGGGCGAGTCCAGCTTGGTGTGGTCGCGGTTCAGGTCCAGCCCCTGCGCGTTGGGCCGCTGCCCCTGCCCGCCCACGGGCCCCAGCTGATGCGGCCGCGAGGTCATCGAGATGCGCTCGTTGCCATCCGCGTTGTAGATGGGGGCGATCAGGAGCACCAGCGAATCCAGCAGCCGTGCGTGCCGTCCCTGCGCGATCTCGCGCAGCAGGACCTGGAGGGCCTCCTTTCCCTCCACCTCGCCCGCGTGGATGTTGCCCTGCACGTACACGACCGTCTTTCCACTCGCCCGCACCGCCGCCGGGCTGGCGTCGCGCACGCGCCCCACCACCGCCAGCGGAAGCCTGCGCCCCTCCGTGGTCGCGCCGAAGTCCGTCAGGTGGATGAGCGGCGACGCGCGGTCCACCTCCGCCAGAAAGCGCATCACGTCGTCGTAGCGGCTCGTCTCCTGGTAGTTGGACCGTTCCGGCCGGGTGCGGAGCGTATCCAACGACGAGGGCGCGGCGGGCGGGCCGCTGCTCGGTGCGGACGACGCTCCGCACGCGGACAGCAGGGCAGCCGCGCCGGCGGCGATGGCGAAGCAGCGAATGAGCATCGGCTGAAAATCCCGTTTTGAAGGCTGGGGGAAGCTACCATCCCCGCGCCCCACGGCAAGCGCCACCTGCCTTCGCACCTGCGTGTCGTCCGCACTAACGATGAGCAACCCAGCCGACCACCTGCCCGGAGGTGGAGCGTGATCCTGTAGACAGCGCGCACCGTGGCTTTTCACTGCACCCGTGTGCGACTGGAGGAATCCTGGCCCGACGTCCGCGTCACCGACGGATAGCGCGCGGTGGGGATGAGCCTGATCGCCGCGAACGACGGGTTGTGGGCACGCCGCGCAAGCAGTCGTGCATCG
>NZ_DASVTX010000190.1:0-3759 GCF_036387355.1 Longimicrobium sp. | reverse complement strand
CATATCAGCAGGCCGCCAGCCCTCACCCCTCCATCCGCACCACCACACCCTCACCCCCGCGCAGCTCAAGGCGCCCCTGCACATCCTCATCCGCGCGGTCCAGGGCGGTGGAAAGGAGCAGGCGGCCTGTTCCGACGATCTCCACCGAGGCCGGCGTTGCGCCCAGGTTCAGGGCGACGAGAAGGCGGTCCTGGCCGTGCGTGCGGGTGTACGCGAACACGTCGCCCGCGGCGGGCACGGGCGCCCAATCGCCCAGCGCCAGCGCGGGCTCGGCGCGGCGCAGGGCCAGCAGCGCGCGGTGCAGCGCCAGCATGGAGCGCGGTTCATCCGCCTGCGCGGCCACGTTCACCCGCTCCCAGTCCTCCGCCAGCGGAAGCCACGGCTCCGCCTCGCTGAATCCCGCGTTGGGCTCCGCGCTCCACTGCATGGGCGTGCGCACCGGGTCGCGCCCCAGCCCGCGGCCGGGCAGGTTCAGCTCCCACGGATCGCGCACCCGGTCCGGCGGAATGACCGCGTTGCGCATCCCGATCTCGTCGCCGTAGTACACCGTCGGCGTGCCGCGCAGCGTCAGCAGCAGCATGGCCGCCACCCGCGCCTGCGCCGGCCCCACCCGGCTGGCCACGCGCATGCGATCATGGTTGCCCAGCACCCAGTTGGGCCACGCGCCCTCCGGCAGCAGGCTCTCGTACCGCGTCACCGCCGCCTCCAGCGCGCGCGCGTTCCACGGCAGCTTGATCAGCTGGAAGTTGTAGGGGAAGTGGACGCCGCGCCCGTCCTGGCCGTAGTAGGCCATCACGCGCTCCACCTCATTGTAGATCTCCCCGATCAGCACGCGCTCGCCGGGGTATCCGTCCACCACCTCGCGCATGCGCGCGATCACCTCGTGCACGCCGGGCTGGTCGGTGCTGTGCTCGCGCAGCAGGCGCTCGTACGGATCGTCGCGCCCCTCCACGTACGCGGGATTGGGCGGATTGTCGCGCATCGCCTCGTCCTTGATCACCGCCTGCACCGCATCCACCCGCACGCCGTCCGCGCCCCGGTTCAGCCAGAAGCGCAGCACCTGCACCATCGCATCCACCACCTCCGGATTGCGCCAGTTGAGGTCCGGCTGCTCGCGCAGAAAGGTGTGCAGGTAGTACTGCCGGGTGTGCGCGTCCCACGTCCACGCGCTGCCGCCGAACGCGCTCACCCAGTTGTTGGGCGGCCCGCCGTCCGGCGCCGGGTCGCGCCACACGTACCAGTCGCGCCGCTCCGCCTCGCGCGACAGGCGCGAGGCCAGAAACCACGGATGGCGGTGCGAGGTGTGATTGGGGATGTAATCCACGATGACGCGGATGCCCCGCGCGTGCGCCTCGCGGACGATGTCGTCAAAGTCCACGATGCCGCCGTACGCCCGGTCCACCGCGCAGTGGTCGGTCACGTCGTACCCGAAGTCCGCCATGGGCGACGGGTAGAACGGGCTGATCCACACGGCGTCCACCCCCAGCCACGCCAGGTGGTCCAGCCGGCGCACGATCCCCGGCAGGTCGCCGATTCCGTCCCCGTTGGTATCCTGAAAGGAGCGCGGGTAGATCTGGTAGATCACCCCGCGCCGCCACCACGGCGCCTCGCCGCCACCCGTGCTTTCGATTGCCGCGTCCGTCATCCCGGTTGGCCGATGGTCCCCAATTGCGGCAGCACCCGCTCGCCGAACACGTCGATGAACCGCTCCTGCTCTTCGCGATGGACGCAGTGCAGGTTGATCTCCGCGTACCCCATCTGCACGTCTTCCGCCAGCCACTCCAGGTGCTGCTCCGGATCGGCGCTGATGCGCATCTTCTCCGCCATGTCCTCCTGCTTGACCGCCTCGCCCAGCGCCTCGAAGTGCGCCGGCGTCCGCAGTTCCGCCAGAACCGGCGGCGGGAGCTTTACCGTCCGCCACTGCTCGTAGGCGCCACGCTCCGCCTCGTCGTACGTCCTGGCGAACGACAGCTGCGCCTGCAGGTAGATGGGCTTCCCTTCCCCGCCGCCGCGGCGGAAGGCGTCGATCATCTTCTGCATCCCCTCGCGGTCACGGACGGTGGTGATCATGCCGTCCGCCCAGCCGCCCAGCCACTCCGCCGTTTCGGGCGAGAGCGCCGCGCCCACGATCTTCGGCGGCTCGGCCGGGAGCGAGTACAGGCGCGCTTCTTCGACCGTGATCAGGCCGCGGTGGGTGACCGTTTCGCCCGCCCACAGCGCGCGGATGATCTCACATCCCTCCTTCAGCCGCGCGTTGCGGTCCGCCTTGATGGGCCACTTCTCGCCCACGATCCCCTCGTTCAGCAGCTCGCCGCTGCCCGGCGCGATCCAGAACCGGCCGGGGAACATCTCCGCCAGCGTGGCCGCCGCCTGCGCGATGATGGCCGGGCTGTACCGCCACCCGCCGGGCACGGTGACGGCGCCAAAGGAGAGCGACGTGGCCTGCAGCGCCGCGCCCAGCCAGCTCCACGCAAAGCCGCTGTGCCCCTGCGCCCCGGTCCAGGGGTGGAAGTGGTCCGAGCACATGGCGGACTGGAACCCCGCCTGCTCCGCGCGCACGACCAGGTCCAGCAGCCGGCTGGGCGCGTACTGCTCGTGGCTGCAGTGGTAGCCAATGCGCGTCATCGGGTACCGGACTGGCCGGTGATGGCGATCACTTCCCCCGTGATGTACCGCGCGTCAGCCGAGGCCAGGTACACGTACGAGGTGGCGATCTCAATGGGCTGCGCGGGGCGCTTCCAGAAGGTGTCCTCGCCGAACGTGGCGACGTTCTCCGGGCTCATGGTCGCGGGGATGAGGGGCGTCCACACGGGGCCGGGCGCCACGCAGTTCACGCGAATCCCCTTGTCGGCGATGCTCTCCGCGAGCGTCCGGGTAAAGGTGTGGATGGCTCCCTTGGTGGACGAGTAGTCGATGAGCCCCGGGTTGCCCTCCATGGCCGTCACGGAGCCGGTGTTGATGATGCACCCGCCCGCCTTCAGGTGCTTCATTGCCGCCTGCGCCATGAAGATGTAGCCGTAGATGTTGGTGCGGAACGTCCGGTCGATCTGTTCCTCGGTGAGGTCTTCAATCCCCTTCTGCTCCATCTGGTACGCCGCGTTGTTCACCAGGACGTCCAGCCGGCCGAACTCGTTGGCCGCCATGTCGACGAACTCGCGGCAGGCCTGCTGGCTGCGCACGTCGAAGCGGTGCACCAGGCAGCGGCGGCCGGCGGCTTCCACGTGGCGCCGCGTTTCCTGCGCGTCTACGTCCTCCTGCTCGCTCAGGTAGCCGATGGCCACGTCGGCGCCTTCCTTGGCGAACGCGATGGCGACCGCCCGCCCGATCCCGCTGTCGCCGCCGGTGATGATGGCGGCCAGGCCGGCGAGCTTGCCGCACCCGTCGTAGCTTTCTTCGCCGTGGTCCGCCTTGCGGTGCATGGCGGCGTCGGTGCCGGGATAGGGCTGTTCCGTGTCTTTTTTGGACACGGTGGGGCCGTGCATGGGATTGCGGTCCAGCATAGGTATAACTCCCGATCCGGGGATGGGTGGTACGATTGGGAGCGCGGCGCGGTTGCAGGGAGCATACCGGGGGAGGGACAGGGAACTGCAGGGAATAGGGAATAGGGAATAGGGAATAGGGGCGGCGGTGCGGATTCGGGGTCGGCGCGGTTCCGCCGGCTGTGGCCCTCACCCGGCCGCGCTGAGACGCGTCCACCCTCTCCCACGAACAGATGTGGGAGAGGGGGCACACCCCAACGGCGCCCCTCCACCGGCCCCT
>NZ_DASVTX010000189.1:0-16228 GCF_036387355.1 Longimicrobium sp. | reverse complement strand
CAGGCGCTGTTTCCGGGTGGGCCGACGGCCGGCGTACGCTGCCCACCGAACCCGGCCCACGCGAGCCGATCCGTGGCGTGCTGGACGACGGCGCACGACAGATCGGCCCGCCTGCTCCACGCCCGGTCCATCTATCTCTGCAGATGGATTGCTCGCCATTGCAGATTGTTCTACGATGAATGTCGGGACTTGATGTACATCCATAACGGAGGACTCAATGAGCAATCCAGCGACCTTGCAATGCCCGAAATGCGGCACGGCCGAGTATCCGGTGCGCCACAACGTCCAGTCGAACTGTGATGGCAGGATCAGTTGGCAATGGGGTTCGTTGAAGTGTGAGCGGTGCGGGATGGGCATCTCGATCCTCCGCTGCGACAACTGTGGCGCTCGTCTGGGCAAGGACTGTGTTTCGTAACGCGCAGCTCGGAATTCCCCCTCCGGCTACGTTGCCTGATCACAGTCGACGTCGTTCTTCTGGCCTCGCGTATCGGAATCGTGGAGCCAGAGCGTATGTCGCCGCGGATATACATCAAGGTGAATCTCAGCAAGGGGCTTGATGCTCGCCGTCTCGACGGGCTGATCGCGGATTGCGTGCTGTAGCCGGAGCCTGCCCGATGGAGGGTCGCCCAGCGGACTGTCGGCTGTTCATGGCGATCTGCCGGGCTCGATTCACGCGGTCCCACGCCTGACGCGGCTGGATCATCGAAATCCCGGCACCCGCAGAACCGCACCGCCACAGTCCCGCGCGCTGGCCTCCGCGCCCCACACCCTGGTGCCGCCGAGCCGGCATCCGAACACGCCAGAGGAGGATCGTGAGCACCGTTTTCGTCAACATCGGGCTGAGCCTGGATGGCTACATGGCGCCGGAAGGGATGACCATGAGCGATCCCGGGCACATGAACTGGGGCGCCAAGTGGGGCGCGCTCATGGGCTGGATCATCAGTCAGCAGCACTTTCGTGAAAAGCTCGGCTTTGGGCCCGGGGGGGAGACCGGCCCGGTGAACGACCTGGTCCGCAACACCATGGAGCGCATCGGGGCCAACATCATGGGCAAGCGGATGTTTGATCAGGGCGAGGTTTCGTGGCCGGAGGAGGCTCCGTTCCACACCCCGGTCTACGTGCTTACGCAGGAAAAGCGCGAACCGTGGGTGCGCCCCGGCGGAACGACGTTCCACTTCATCAACGACGGGCCGGAGCGCGCCCTGGAGCTGGCACGGGAAGCCGCGGGCGGCCGCGACATTCGCATCGCGGGCGGCGCGGACGTCATCCAGCAGTACCTGAACCTGGGCGCGGTCGACGAAATGGAGATCGCGCTGGCGCCCGTGCTGTTCGGCGGCGGGCGGCGCCTCTTCGAGAACCTGCGCGAGCCCGGGCCGCGGTTCCGCATCGACAGGGTTCTCGACGGCCCTGCCGCCACCCACATCCGGTACGTGCGCCAGTGAGCGCGGCCGGTGCGCAGCGGGGCCTCTGAGAACCGTCAGCGCGCTCGGCGCGGGACCGGTCCGCTCTCGCGGGGATTGAGGCTGGTCGCAGACCCATTCCGCTCCCACCATCCCATTGCAGATGACGACACACGCCGTTCCCGATCGATGGCGCACCCGGCTGCGAGAGCACATTCTTGCAACCACCGGTGAGGATCGCGACCAATTCCGGGCACACGACTTCCAAGGCGATCGGAGCCTTCGGCTGGACTTCCCGGACGGCTCCTTCGCCCTGTTCCGCTACGCGTTTCATCTCCAGGATGAACACCTTCGAGAGGTGGCGGTTTTTACGGAACACTGCGGGTACCACTTCTTTCCCAGCGGGGAACTGCGTGTCGAGGAGCTTGAGACAGAATGGGTAGAGGATGCCCGATGATGGTGCCGAACGCCTCCTTTGCGGCCGGCCGAGCCCGCAGCAACACTGACGGGTACGACGTCGCGCGCAGTGCTCGCCGGCCCCGCCGATCCGCGGTTCGAGGAGCCCACCCCCGCATCGTTTCGCGTGCATCCGCGGCAGCTCGCGCGTGAGCTGGGACGCTCGACTCGGGCAGGCGTACGAGCCGCTGCTCCGCTGAACCGCCGTGCAGGCGCGCCGCCGCCGAACCCGATGCAACGCGCGCCGGGGGTGCCGGCTGCACCGGTGCCGCGGGCGCGCAGATCATCCTAAGCGCGTGCAGCCATCGCCCAACCGTTGGCGTCTACATGACGGGGTCCCGTGATTCGTAATCTCCGATACATCTTCCCGCTTTCCTTTGCGGGGCTGGTCAGTGCTGCCGCGCCGGTGCACTCGTGTGCGGTGTGCACTTGCGTCCTGAATCCCCATCAGCCGATGAGGGAGGCGGTGGCGCAGGCGTACGACGCAGCAGGAGCCGTGTTCACGGGCAGAGTGGTCGGTGCGCGAAACGTCACGCTCGCGGAAGCACAGGCCGGTGCAGAACAGTTGAACGTGTATGTAGATGTCGTAGTGGAGAGGGGGTGGAAGGGAGCTGTGCCCCGCGACACGGTGATGGTAACAACGTTCGGACAGCCCGGCATGTGTGGGGCCGACCTGCGGCCGGGGCGCCGCTACCTGATCTACGCCGATCGGAACGCGGCGGAGGAGCTGACCACATCCTCGTGCTCAAGGACCGCTCACCTGCGCGTTGTTCAGCGTGCCGAACTGCGTGTTCTGGACCGGCTGAGAAGGTCCACGGCGGGTGGACGTACACCACGGCCTGAACCCCGGCGCTGCGGGTGACGTGCGGGTGGGCATTGTTCCAGAACGGATCTCCCGCGGCCGAGCGGAGGAACTGATGTGCGCCGCATCCGTCAGAGTGGCTCCTCATGATGGTTCGGCGGGCGGAAGAATTCAGAGACATGGTGGCCGTCAGCCTCAAACCGCGAGGTGCGCATGGATCTCGACCCGGAGAAGATCGATCGTGCGGTGCTGGCGCTGCTCACCCTGGGTCTGCACGACCACGGGCGCGCCTGGAAAGGGTTCGACTGGGATGCGCTGAGCCGCCTTCATGAGAAGGGCTTCATCTCATCTCGGACCCGGTCGGCAAGGCAAAGTCGGTGTCGTTCACCGACGAAGGGCTTCAGGAGGGTCGCCGGTTGCTCGAGGAGCTGTTCGCAAGAGACCGGACCTGAACGCACCGGCGATTGTCCGTCCCCGCTCGACGGGCCCGCGGCGAACTCAGCCGCTGTGGAAAAGAGGATCGGAATGGGACGGCCGGGCGCCTAGTATCGCCGCCGGGTTCGGCGCAGGGCAGTGGTCCCGAAAAAAACTTCTTGCCTCCTTCCGGGTGCCGGCACAATGACAACTCCCACAGGACCGGATGGTCGACCCGAATCTCCGAACCGCTTCAGCCGCGGCCTCGGCGTGCTCCTGATCCTGATTGGTCTCGGGATCCTGGCGAGTGCGATCATGGGCGAGGCGCGCTCCAACGGGCTCCTGGGCGGCGCCGTGGTGATAAGCGGGCTCATGACGCGCACGGATCCGAAGCGCCACTTGCGTCGCCGCCTTGTGTTCGCGGCTGCCGGGGTGGCGCTGATGGGCGTGTACATGCTCACCCGCTGACGAGCACATTCCCGCTCCTCCGCAGCGGATGCGGGGAAAACCGATTCGTTTGTTCCTGCGAAACTCCGGTCAGCAGGGCGGCGGGGCGGGGAAAGCGAGGAGGCCGCGCTGGTACACCTCGTACACTTCGGCGAGGGGGCGGTGGTCGCGGCCGTACACCAGGGCGCGGTGCTCGAACAGCGCGTCGGGGATGAGGAGAATACCCGCGCTGGCGCAGGGCGCGGCGGACGGCGGCGCGTGGGCCCACCCCGGCGCGAGCGGCTGCCACAGAAGGCGCGCCAGAAAGGTGCGGCGGTACGGTTCCAGCCCCGCGATCACCCGGCCGAACGGAGTATCCGTCGTCTGCAGCAGCCGGTTCATCTCCGGGGTCAGCCGGCCCGGGACGTACCAGTTGTCCGCTTCGGAAAGCACGCGGGCGCCGCACCGCAGCCGCACGTGCCGATGTCGCACCTCCTCCGCTGAATCCACCCCGAGCCGCGCGCGCTGCTCCGCGGATGCCGCGACGGGCGGCACGGGGACGACCTCCGCCACCACGCGCGCTTCCGGGGCCAGTCCGTGCGCGCCGCACCACGCCTCCAGCGAGGCCGTCGCGCTGCGGCTGGCCAGGATTTCGGCATTCAGCTCCTGCACCAGCGCGAGCGCCTGCGTGCGGGTGAGCAGCGCGTCCGGCCACGCGGGAGCGTTCTGCGCCCGCGCCGGCGCGACGGCGAGGCAGGCAACGGCGGCCGCGACGAGCGCGCGGCGCCAGCGGGAAGAGAGACGCATCGGTTTCAGTCGGGGATGAGCGGGTCCGGTGGGGGCTTTCGAATCACGGCTCGCTCCGGTCCCGACGGGGCCGAACGTCATCATCACCGTTCCGTCCCGGCGGCCGCGCGTCACTGATAATCCCAGTGGACGACGGCGAAGGACGCTTCCGACAGCCGTCTGTCACCAAAGAGCAGGGCCGTGTGCAGCCAGTCGGCCTGGGCCGGGCCGAGCTCCGCTTTGGCCGTCGGCGCGCCGCGCTTGGTCTGCAGAAAGGCGAAGTCGTCGCCGCGCCAGGCGAACACGTCCCAGCACCCGGCGTACCGCTTCTTGGCGCGGCGGGCCACGCCGGCCAGCACCACCCGCGGATCCTCTTCTTCAATCACGCGGTTCCGCTGCTCCGCGCGGGGCACGTCCGCCCAGTGGGTGAGGTACTTCCACACCTCGCCCTTGGCGCTGTACGTGTTCACCCACCGGCCTCTCCATCCGTCGCGCTCCAGCAGACGCAGCACCGCGAGTTCGGCAAACAGGTGCTCGCCCTCCAGCTCCACCATCCCTGCCGCCTTCTTGCCGAAGTCGTCCGCGAACGGAGCGCCCTCCCAGCGCGGCAGCCGCAGAAACACGCCCGCCACGTCCCGGATCATCCGGCCGCTGGGCATGTGGATGGGCACCTTGAGCGGAACGCGGAAGTCGCTGCGTTCGGCATGGGGCAGCAGTGCGCTCATCCACGCCGGAGTCTGGGGATCGGACATCGCTTCTGGTTGCGGAGTGCGGCGGAGGGGGATGAACAGCCGATCGGGCCGAAATCAGGCGCCATCGCCCGGATGAGCGTCCGGGCGAGGCGGGCGGGATGCGCGGCTACGGGGCGGGAACGGCGCGCGGCGTGATCTCGGCCGCCTGCGTGCGCCTGCCGCCCGCGATGCGCACCACCGTTACGGACTTGCGCGGCAGGTGCGAGCCGGCGTCGTACGAGATGGTGCCGGTCACCCCCGCGAATCCGCGCGTCTGCTGCAGCGCGCGGTCGAACGCGGCCGGGTCGTCGCTGCCGGCGCGGGTGATCACGTCCGCCATCAGCCGCGCCGCATCGTATCCCAGGCCGGCGAACGCACTTTCCGGCGCGCGCCCGTAACGGGCCCGGTACGCGGCCACGAACGCGGCGGCGCGCGGGGTGGGCGTTTCCGCGTCGAACAGGGCGTGCGTGGTGAAGTACACGCCGTCCGCCGACGGCCCGGCCTGCTGCACCAGCAGCGGCGTGTCGTACGCGTCGCCGCCCATCACCGGCTGCGCGAAGCCCGCCGCGCGAAGCTGGGCCACGATGCCGCCCACCTCGTCCGGGCCCGCGGCCACGTACAGCAGGTCGGGCGCGTCCTGCTGCGCGTTCAGCCGCGCGATGACGGCCGCAAGGTCGGCCGCGCCGGACGCGTAGGACAGGCTCACCGTCACCCGTCCGCCGAGTTCCGTGAAGCGCGCGCCGAAGTAGCGGCCCAGCAGCACCGTGTAGTCCATCCCCGCGTCGTACAGCAGGGCGGCCTTGCGGGCGCGCAGGGTGTCGAAGGCGAACTCGGCGCCGGCGGCCGCCTGCGTGTTGTCGCCAAAGCAGGCCAGGTACAGCGGCCCGGGCACCTGTCCCGGAAGCCGCGGCGAAGTCGCGCCGGAGGTGACAAAGGCGCGGCCGGCCGCCAGCACCGGGGGCGCCGCCGCCAGTACCAGGTCCGTGTCGTTCAGGCCGAACACGGCGGTGACCCCGTCCACGCGCACCAGCCGTTCGGCCGCCACCCGCAGCGCCGCCGTGTCGCTGGCGCCCTCCGGGGCAATCAGTTCCAGCCGCCGGCCGAGCACCCCGCCGCGCGCGTTGATCTCTTCCACCGCGAGCTGGGCGCCCTGCAGCGAGGGGATGCCCAGCGAGGCCTGCGAACCCGCGCGGTTGTACAGCGCGCCGATGCGGATCGTGCCGCCCGGGTTCTCGCGCACGTGCGCGCACGCGCCGCAGGCGAGCAGGGCGGCGACGGCAAAGCGGGTACGGCGGGTGACGCGCATGGGTCCTGGGCTCGATTCGGGGATGGCGGGCGAGGCGCGGAAGGATAGCCGCGGTGCGCACGCGCGGCCAGAAGCAACCCCGTGACGCACGCGGAGCGGGGCCACTCCTGGTCCACTCGCGACCCACGCCGTCCGGCCCGGACCGCCCGCGCGTTCTCCGGACGACGGGCACGATGGACGAGCCCCGCGGATCCGTCCGCACCGTCGACTCACTCATCTGACGAGAGGCTTTGCAGGAACCCGTTTGCGTTCCGGGGAGCATGCGGACAGATTGCGCCGACGCATTTCGGGCCTTTCTTCACGCAGGCGCTCGAGCCTTCCGGTCCATCATGCGCGTAACCCCCGCCCTGTGACCGGGAATCCCTGTGCTCCCTCCATCCCACGTGCCTGAATCCGCTCACCGGCTGAGAACCGTTCTGGGCGTGCTGCTCGCGCTCGTGTGCGGATGCGCGCGCGCCGAGCCGGGGCGTCCCTCGCCCGCCGCCGCGCCGCCCGCACTGGTGTCCATCGTGGCGGAGGGACATACGTCGTGCGCGGTGGATGCGGAGGGTGGTGGGTACTGCTGGGGGCGCAACTACTTCGGCGAGGCGGGGCATGGCGGGCCGAGCCAGACGTGCGGCACCTACTATCCACCCCAGTACTGCCTCACGCAGCCCACGCCCATCGCGGGCGGACTGCGCTTTCAGTCCATCGCCATGGGCGGGATGCACACCTGCGCAATCACCGTGGAGGGGAACGCCTGGTGCTGGGGCGAAGACGATGAAGCCCTGGGGAGCACCGCGGGCAACGGGTGTCCGGAGCGCGGCTACCATGGTCCGCCCTGCCGCACCCGGCCCGTGCAGGTGGAATCCGCGCAGAAGTGGACCTCCCTCGCTGCCGGCGACGCCTTTACGTGCGGCGTGGATGAAGCCGGCGCGGCGCACTGCTGGGGCAGGGCGGACCGGGTGCAGGCCGGCACCGTGCTCGCCCCGGGCCGCGGCTCGAGCGTTCCTCCGCGCCAGACGCGGCTTCCGGTAGAGGTGACGGGAGGACACCGCTTCGCGCGGGTCGTCGCCGGCAACGCGTTCGCGTGCGGGCTGACGCTGGACGAGCAAGTCTTCTGCTGGGGCGCGAACGAGTCCGGCCAGCTGGGGCGCGGCCAACCGGACCGCGACGCCCATCCCGCGCCGCAGCGTGTTCCGCTCCCCGGCCGGGCGGCCACGCTGGCCGCGGGCGCCCATCATGGCTGCGCGCTGCTGGCCTCGGGCCAGGTGTATTGCTGGGGCGGCAACGCGGCAGGCCAGCTGGGGGACGGATCGACGGCGGGTCGCGGCCACCCCGCACGCGTGGAGCGGCTCCCGGCGCTGGCCCGGATCGCGGCAGGCGCGTCGCAGACGTGTGGCGTGGCGCGGAATGGACGGCTCTTCTGCTGGGGCGGCAATCTGGTGGACGCCGCCCTGGAGGACCGCAGCAGCGTTCCCTGCGCGGTGGAAGAAACCTTCCGGTGCACGGTCCGTCCCGAGTGGATCCATCGCTCCCTCCGCTGGCGCGAGGTTGCGCCGGGAAGCGCACACGGCTGCGGGATCGCCACGTCGGGGGCCGCGCTCTGCTGGGGATCGAACGCCATGGGCTCTCTGGGCCTGGGGCACGATCGCGAGGCGGTTCCCGTTCCGGTCCGCATCGCGAACGCTCCGCCCATGGCGCGGCTGGCCGAGGGACTCACGAATGGGCACGGCTGCGGGCTCAACGCGGAGGGGCGGGCATTCTGCTGGGGGAGCGGGCAGCACGGGGGACGTGGGGATGGCACCCCGTGGCTCTCTCCCCCGTCCGGAGTGCCGGTCGCCGTCGCCGGTTCACAGCGGTTCGACGTGATTACGCTGCGTGACGAGCGCTCCTGCGCGCAGGATCTGGGCGGAGACGTCTGGTGCTGGGGGCCGAACTGGGGCGGCGCCCTGATGACCGAGGACACGTTCCACACCGTCTCGGTTCCGCGGCGCGTGGCCGGACAGGTTCCGTTTGCGCCCGGCACACTGACCGTGGGATCGGGGTTCGCCTGTGCGCTGTCGCCGGTGGGGCAGCCGTACTGCTGGGGCGAGAACCGGATGGGGACGCTGGGTCTGGGCTCGTCCGACACGCTGAGGCACCGTCCGTCTCCGGTCCGCACGCAGATGTTGTTCACCCGCATCCGCGCGGGGTGGGACCACGCCTGCGCGCTCGGGCGCGACGGCGAGGCGTACTGCTGGGGCAATGGCGAGGAGCATCAGCTGGGCGCTGCCGCGCCGGAGACGTGCGCCTGGAGTCCGGTGGACGAGGCCAGGGTTCCGTGCAGCACCGTCCCCGTTCGGGTGGAAACGGCCGTCCGGTTCCGGCAGGTGGAGGCGGGCGCCCGGTTCACCTGCGGGCTGTCGCTGGCGGGGGAGGCGTACTGCTGGGGCGGCGGAACCGCCGGGCGCCTGGGCCGCACCGTGGATACGCCGTGCCCGGATTCGGCCCGGCCCGGCGGCTGCTCGCGCGTACCGGAACGGGTACGCGGGGTTCCGCGGTTTGATGAGATCGTGCTGGGCGATGGCCATGCGTGCGGACGCACGCCCCGCGGCGTCGTGTACTGCTGGGGTTCCAACCTGGATGGCCAGCTCGGCGCGACCGGCGGCATGGAGGTGTGCCGCGGCACCGACGTCTCCTTTCCCTGCCGCTCCACCCCGGCGGCCGTGCCCGCGCCCGCACGCTTTCGCGACATTTCGGCGGGCGGGTCGTTCACCTGCGGGCTGGCGGCGGGTGACGCGGGGCTGTACTGCTGGGGCCGGAGCGGTGACGCGCAGGTCGGAATCCAGGGCCGCCTTCCCGCGCGGGTGCTCGCTCCCGCGCGCCAGAGCACGCCCGGCGCCGCCGCGGACCCCGCCGGCGGCCCTCCAACGCGGAGCGCGGCCCCGGACGAATGATCCTCGCCCGAGCACGGCCCGTCCTGCTTGCGCAACACCGGCGTGCGCCCGAGCTTTCGGCCCGTCATCCTTCCGATCACGGACGGATTCGTCCAACCAATGCCTGAGATGAACGACGCTCCGCGCGACAAGAACCAGCAGTTCCGCCTACTGATGGCCATCATCCTCCTGCTGGCGGCAGGGTTGTGGCTGGCGCTCGCCATCTACAACGCAACAGTACGACGCAGCTTCAGCGCGACCGGTCTGGTCACCTTGATTATCGCGGGCCTCTGGTTCAGCCTCAGCCGAGGGCCGCGCGGCTGACCGGCCGGGTACATCAACTACCACCGGAGCGTCTATCCTCAGCTGATCACATCCACGTATGACTCGCACAATACTCGTCGCGATGCGCGGCCTGGTTGCCGCCGCGCTGCTGCTGTTCGCGGGCGACGCAGCCGCACAGCAGACTTCAACCGACGTCACGGTGCAGCCTGGCAGCCGTGTGCGCGTGATGGCGATGGATTCCCTTCGCGTCACCGGCCGGGTGGAGGCCATCAACGATGAACGCCTCTTCGTGGCGCCCAGACGCGGGATTCCGGTTTCTATCAGCCTGGCCTCCATCGACTCCCTTCACGTCAGCCGCGGGCACCGCAGCCGCACCGGCCAGGGTGCGGTTCTCGGGGCGCTGCTGGCCGGGAGCGTGGCGTACCTGGGCGCGCTTTCGCACGAGCCGTCCGCCAACAGTCCCAGGCAGCGAGTGGAAGAGGGCACCGTGCTTTTTGCCTTGGCGGCGATTCCCGGCGCGCTGGTGGGTGCGGCCGTGGGATTCCTGGCGTCGCCCGAGCGGTGGGTGCGCGCCCCGGTCCCCGGCCGCTGATGGGCGTGCTGGCGCTGGACCCCGTGCAGGTGTCCATCCCCGCGGGGGAGGAGGCGCGCGCGACGGCCCTCTACCGCGACCTGCCGGCGATGGAGGTGGTCGAGAAGCCCGCGCCCATGCGTGCGAACGGCGGCGCGTGGTTCCGGTCCGGCAGGGCGGAGCTGCACCTGGGCGTGGAACCGGACTTTCCGCCGGCGCGCAAGGCGCATCCCGCGCTGCGCGCCGACAACCTGGACGCGCTCGGCATGGTCTGCGAATCGGCCGGCTTCGAGATCTTCTGGGACGACCGCTATCTCGGCGTGCGCCGCTTCTACGTCGCAGATCCGTTCGGCAACCGCGTGGAGATCATGCAGCCCGGCTGATCATCGTCACGCGGAAGACGGCCCGGCATCAGCGCTGGGCGGGGTAGCGGCGGGCCACGGTAAAGTGGTAGACGGGCTGCTGGTCCTCGATCATCACGTGCAGCGCGCCCGCGTCGCGCAGGTCCAGGAGCGTGCGTCCCAGCAGCGCCTGCAGCGGCTTTCCGTTCTCCTTGCCCACCTCTTCCAGCATTCTGGCGCGCGCGACCGCCGCCGCGTCCCCGGGCCGGGGCGCGGGGACTGCGAACCGCTCGTGCGAGACGTCGATGGTGGTGCCGAACTCGTGCGCACTCACGATGCGCGAAGCATACGAGTTGATGCGGCGGAGCTCCGCCTGGCTCGCGTCGGTGCGGATGGCGGAGGTGACCTTCATGCGGTAGTGCGGCAGGCCGGCGCTGTCCAGCCGGGCATGGAACCGGCGGCCGATCTCCACCAGGTTGGCGCGTGCGTCGGGGGTCACGTACGGGCTGGAATGGTCCATCTTGCGCAGCACCCACCACTCCGTGCTGTCGCCCAGCGCCACCAGCCGCCCGGCGCGCACCAGCTGCTGGATCTGCGCTTCGCCCGAGGCGCGCTGCCCCAGCTGGCGCGCGGTGGCGATCTGCTTCTTGTTTACGTCCTGCCGCAGACGCCCGATCTCGCTGGCGCCCAGCACGCGCACCTTCTGCATGGCGGCACGCACGGAATCCGCCTGCGCCGCCACGGACGCCACCGCGGCGGCGGAGTCGGCCGCGGTCAGCACGGGGGGCGGAGGCGGCGCGGGAGCGGGAGCCGGAGCGGCCGCGGCCGGGCGCGGCGCCGGATCGTCGTCGCTGTTCGCGTAGCCCTTGTGCTCGTCGCCGCCGCACGCCGCGAGGAGGGCGGCCGCGGAGAGGATCGCCAGCAGGTGTCGTGTTCCGTACATCCGTTCCCTTGCCCGTCGTTCGAAGGAAGGGCGGGGAAGGGGCCAGATGCATGCCACCGGCGGATTTGCCCGCGTCCGGCGGCAACGCGTCGTCCGCACGCGCGGCGGACGATCCGTCCGCGGCGCCATTCACCCGTCGATGACGAGGCGTTGACAAGCGGCGCCCGGCGGCGGCACTCTGCTGGCTTCCAGGCCGCACACTTCTCTGACGAGACGAGTTCTGATGACGACGCACGTACGCGGGCCGTTCGAGGTCAAGCTGACGCCGCAGGCCGACGAGGGCTCGCCGGTGGGACGCATGCTGCTCGACAAGCAGTTCCATGGCGACCTGCAGGCCACCAGCCTGGGGCAGATGCTCGCGGCCATGACGCCCGTCACGGGGTCGGCGGCGTACGTGGCCATCGAGCAGGTGACCGGCTCGCTGAATGGCCGCTCCGGCAGCTTCGTTCTGCAGCACACGGGGGTGATGAACCGCGGCGCGCAGAGCCTCACCATCCACGTGGTGCCGGATTCCGGGACGGGCGAACTGGAAGGGCTTTCCGGGACGATGAAGATCGTGATCGCGGACGGAAAGCATTCGTACGAATTCGACTACGACCTTCCCGCCGCCGCCTGAACCTCATTCCCCCGAGCCGACGAGCATGGCCGCACCGATCTGCCCCGACTGCCAGAAGCGCCTGGAAGGCGGCTTTCTGCTGGACCAGGGAAGCGCCGGCCCCACGGTGGGAAAGTGGGTGGAGGGCGCGCCCGTAAAGAGCGCGTGGAGCGGCCTCAAGCTCAAGGGGCGGCGCCAGTTGAACGTGTACGCCTGGCGCTGCCCGTCGTGCATGCAGGTGCGCCTGTTCGCGCCCGAGTGAGCACGCCCGCCGACGAACTCGCGGTGCCCGCCGTGGCGGAATGTGAGAACTGCGGCACCGCGCTGCAGGGTCGCTTCTGTCACGCCTGCGGGCAGGAAGCGGAGCCGCCGGCGTCCACCGCGCGCGGCGTGCTGCGGTCGCTCGCGGCGGAGCTCACGAACGTGGATTCGCGCGCGCTGCGCAGCGTGGTGCGCGTCCTGGTGCGCCCGGGCGAGCTGACGGCGGAATACCTCGCCGGGCGGCGGGTGCGCTACACGCAGCCGCTGCAGCTGTATCTGGGCGCAGCGACGGCGTTCTTCTTCGTCAACGCCTACCATCCGTTCGTCACCTTTGATCCAAAGACGCGCGGGGTGGTGAGCGTGCTGAACTCGGCGGGCGCCAGTGGCCGGATGAGCGCGTCCGTGGTGCGGGACCTCGCGGCGAAAGGCGTGTCTCTGGAGGTGTTCCAGGAGCGGTTCGAGGGCGCGGTCGCCGGGTATCTGCCCGTGTTCCTGGTGGGATCGGTGCTGCTCTTTGGCATGGTGCTCGCGCTCTTTTACCGGGGCGCGCGCCGCGGATACCTGGCGCACGCGGTGTTCGCGCTGCACTGGAGCGCCTTCTACCTGCTGCTGATGATCGTGGACCGGCTGATTCCGCGGGACCGTGCGGGAGGCGGCCCGTTCGGCGCGGTGCTGGCCGTGATCGCCCTGGTGTATCTGGCGATGGCGCTGCGGCGCGTACACGCAGAGTCGTGGCTTCGCACGGTTCCCAAGGCGGCCGGCCTCTTTCTGCTGTACCAGTTTCTGCTGAGCATGTGGATGCTTTCCGCCATCGGCCTCGCGTTCGCCATCCTCACGTGAGCGGCCCGCCCGCGCTCCGCACCCGTTTTCTCTACCGATGAGCACTCTGGATGACCGCCCGCCCGTCGCGGAGGCGGGCGGGATCGGCCGCGTGCGGCGGCTCTGCCTGGCGCTGCCGGAGACGCACGAGCAGGTGGCGTGGGGCGAGCCGACCTTTCGCGTGCGCAAGAAGATCTTTGCCATGCACGCCAGCGCGGGGACGCACCACGGGCGCGGGCGGGACGGGCTGTGGTGCGCCGCGCCGCTGGGCGTGCAGGAAATCCTGGTGCGCTCGCGGCCGGACGCGTACTTCGTTCCGCCGTATGTGGGGGTGAAGGGGTGGATCGGCGTCCACATCGACGCGGTGAACGACGCCGAACTTCGCTCGCTCCTCATCCAGTCGTACTGCATGATCGCGCCCCGAAAGCTGCAGGCGCTGGTGGTGGAATGACGCAGGCGCGGCGCTGAGAACGCGGATCTCAGGGCGGCCGCCACCCGGGCCGGCACCACCGGCCCACCCTCCCCCAAAAAAGACTGGGGGAGGGTTGATCGCGGGCAGAGGCTTCGGCGTCCGCGGGCGGTCACCGGCACCGGCGGGAGTGGCTGAGCGACTGAAGTCGCCGCGACAACGGCGGAAAGTCTCCCCAAACTGACGGGGAGACTTCACCGGCACGCGAGCCTCGGCTTCGGTGTCTTTGCGCTGAGGTCTCCCTTTCCTGCCGCGGACGCGCTGCAGGAACTCCCCATCTCCCCGCACGCGCTGCACGGGGGCACGCTCCATCCGGTCGCGCGCATGCTCCCGCACCGGCGCGTGCTTTCCCGGCACGATGCGCAGTCCCAATTCGCCTCTCGCTCGCGCAGGGCGAGCGGAGCGAAGCACATAGGCGCTTTTTCCCATTGCTGGCTCCCGGTGTTCGCCTGCCCCACACACAGGGTACCGCGACTCGCGCCGAAGCGTTCTACGGAATTGGCGGGCATCACCAATCGGAAACGTTGAGCTAACCCAACTCTAACCGGCACAAGCGGCCGTTTCAGAGTTGCACAACGGAAAGCCGCCGTCGCGAAGGCGAACGGCGGCTATGTTCCTGACTCGCACAAGTTGCAGGCACCGGCACTGACGGACCCAATGCCGCCACAACTTGCCCTCTGTTCACTTCCTGTCTACGTTACGGCCGGATACGATAGGCCATCACGTGACAGGATGAAGACGTTCAATGCTGCGTTCGCCCCGGCCGGAGCCGAGCGGCCCATCTCGCCGCCGTTGGCGCCCCAGCCCCGTCCCGAGCTTGGCTGTTGGTCTTTGGGCGCTTCCGGTGCTAGAGGAAGTGCCGGGCGTCTTCGGCGGCGAATTGTTCCAGTTCGCGAGTGACCTTGCGTTGTGGGCGGAAGCGGATCGCTCGCAACTGTCCGGGTTGTTCCAACCATTTCGTTACGAACCCGAATCAAGCACTCCCCCCGAGCTGAGAACGGCGCTAAGGATTATGGGCGATCTGGTTGCTCGCCCGGATTCCGCGCGGTCTGAGGATGTGTCGCGCGCGTGTACGGTGCTGCGGGAGTGGGCGGAGCGGTCCGGGTACGCCGAAACTTCGCTGCGGTTCGCTGAACTCGCCGCAGTATGCGATCCAGAGAATCCCATTCCAGCTGTGGCTGTCGGGAAAGCGTTACGCCAAGAGGCGCGCTACGGCCGCGCGCGTAGATGGTTTGATCGCGCGGTGGGGGTTGCACGCTTCAAGGGCGACCATCAAACAATGGTCGAAGCATACCTGGGGGCTGGCATTCTGGAGGAAAGGACAGGGGCACACCCGCGTGCGATGAACCTATTCAGGAGGGCGTACCGCGCTGCGAAGCGTTATCGATTCCGCGAGTTGGGTGCAGCCGCGCACCACAATGCGATGGGTTCCTGTGCTCAGACCCGCCGCTTCGAGGACGCCCTGAGTCACGCGGAGGCAGCGCTTTCCCTGTATGGGCCTACCCATGAAACCATCCCGTCTCTGTCTCACGATGTCGGGCAACTGTTCAGCACACAGGGGATGTTCTACCTCGCGTTGGACGTATTCCGCGCCGCGTTCCCTATGATCTCGACACCGGCGGAGCGCTTCGTCATGAAGGCGAACATGACCCGCGCCGCTGCAGGAGCAGGAGATCGGGATGCGTTCCTCCATGCTTGGACTGAGATCGAACGGATGGACATCCGCGAACAGGAGTACACGGCCGAGGCATTACTGGCGATTGGGCAAGGTGCCCAGATGCTTGGCTTCCGAACGACCGCGCGAGAGTTGGGCGATGCCGCACTTGATATCGCCACCCGACGCGGCGAGCGCTCGACCGTTGCAGAAGCGGAGGAGCTTCTACGGCGGAATCGGGATTCTTCGTCGACGGTTTCGGCGACGGAACCGTCGGACCGACAGCGAGCACTCGCATCACGCTTGTTACGGATTCTTGCCGCCGCCCAACGATAACTCGCGGGCGGCGGTTTCACATAGCTAGTGGCCGGACCCAATGAACCCGCCTCCGTTACGCCCGTTTTCCCCAAGGGTATCCGGCAACGCACTCTCTGTGTTGGTATCGGCGGCATGTGTCGCCGAGGAATCTGCACGTATCGTAGCTGCTCCGCTCCGAGTTGGGCCGTGACGGTTAGGAGCCGTCGCAGATTCCGAGCAACCCCCGGTGAGAAGCAGCAATGCCGCAGCAAACAATCCGAAGTTCCAACGCCGCATCGTACGCTCCTGCCTTTCAGGTGTTCGTGTTCGGTGGTGACGGGCGCACGCGCTAAGCGAACTCAGAAACGGCTGAGACCCCGCCCGCGTACGACGCCGGACTGCTTCGCACTCAGTTCTTTTCCGGCTGATTGCTGCCCGAATTCATCTACAATAACGCGACCGCGCCTAAGGCGCCACGGGTGAGCATCCCCGAAATGACAAGCTAATTGCTCTTTCTCCAACAATGCCAATGCCTGTTGCGCGTTGGGAGTCGGAAACGCCACACACTCACCGCTCCGAACGGGCTATTGATGTCCTAACAGGCGGTGTTTTGGCGCGGGATTGTGAGGTATTCTGGCGGCCTTTATGGTTGGTTGCGAGTTGCCCGATACACGATGCGGAGAGCGCCTGCATGAGCAGCCGAGAGAACGTTCGTCATCTAACTGACAAAGCACGAGGTAGACGGTACGTGCAGCCGCGTATCTGGAGTGTGCCT
>NZ_DASVTX010000188.1:0-3192 GCF_036387355.1 Longimicrobium sp. | reverse complement strand
GTAACTACTCAGCCGTTGAAGGCGGGGAGGACGGGTGCTCCAGAGAAGACGTTCTGCAGCGCACGCAGGAGGGGCCAGTGCTGCTTGCGCAGGGTCGAGATGCAGCTACGGATGCGGCAGAACATCTCGGCGCCGTGCACGGTACGGAAACCACCGGTCATCTTCTGCTGCGTCTTGAGCATGCGCAGATCGCGCTCGGCCAAGTTGTTGTCGAACGGTACGCGTGTGTCTTCGAGGAACGCCAGCACCGCGTCGGCGTGCCGCTCCAGGCGCCGCACCAGATTGTAACCCGGGCTCTCCTTGCGCCGCACCCCACGTCCGTCGGGTGGGCTGGGCGGATGGGCTTTGCGGCCCTCCTCCAGAAGCGCGTGGTAGCGCACCCGGAGCGCCCCGGATTCTACCCGCTTCGCGGCGTCGGAGCGCGCCTGCTGGGCGGCTGCATGTGCTTCGCGCAGCAGCGCCTGCATGGCACCACACCAGAGCGCCCCGGTCTCCTCTTCCACGGCGACCAGATCGCGCAGCAGGTGTGCATTGCACAGCGCATGGCGCGCCGGGTAGCTCAGGTACGAAGTGTACGCGTCGTGGACTGCCACGCCCCGATAGCCGGGCAGCACCCCCATGTCATCCAGCGCTTCACGCCCGCGCTTGCGGTGGGTGCGGTAGAGCGTCAGGGCGAGCGTTCCGGCGCTGTGCACCCAGCGGCGCTCGCCGCCCGCGCGCACCGTCGTCTCGTCAAAGTTCACGACTGCGCTTTCCCGCAGCGCCTTGTGGATCGCCCGCTCTACAGGGCCGAGCTCCTCGTAGGCCCGCTCCTGCGCGCGGGCCAGCGTGCCCTGGCAGGGGGCGCGGCCGAATAGATCCGCCATCAGCTCGGCGGCGCGCGCATAGGGCAGGAGGTGGTAGATCTGCAGGTACACGCCCAGTCCCAGCACCCCGGGCCCGTACTGCACCACCTCGTCCACTCCCGCGGGGAAGTCGGCCCGCGTGAGGTGCCCGCAGCCGGGGCAACACTTGCCCTCCGCCCGGTGCTCCGTCGCCCCGAGCGCCAGCGGTGGCAGGTCCAGCACCTGGCGCCGCTGGGTAACGATGGGCTCGACCTCCGCCAGATCGTGCCCGCAACGCGCGCATGCCGCCGGCGTGTGGACAAGCACGGCATCCGGTGTCTCGACCGGGGTAAGCGCGTGGCCGGGGTGCCCGGGCTGGCCGCCGGGCTTCTTGCCGCTCTTCTGCCGCAGGCTCTTGCGGCGGCGGCGGCGGAAGGTGGGCTCGTCGCTGGAGGGTGGCTTGTGGCTGTTGTGGCTGTCTTTGCTCTGTCTCAGCTCCAGTACCCGCACGCGCTCGGTGAGCGCCTCGATCTGCGCCATGAGCGACTGCACCAGCGCGACGACAGCGTCGGGGCCAGAATCGTACACCGCCAGGATCTCGTTGCGCGTCAGCACATCGCCCTCCCGAGGTATCGGTCACGGGCTCGCAGGCGGATGCATCAACTGTGCGCAGCCTGAGTAGTTACACCGCTGCAACAACCGCGGGAAGTCCGCCTTCGCGGACTGTGCTCGGGGCTTTCCGGAGCAGTCCCCGCAGGGGACTTCCCGCGGTGGTTGCAGCGGTTTCAGTGGCCCCCTTCTCCTCGGTCGAGCCCGGTGCCTACCTGGTGAAAGGGCGGGAGCGACACGGGGAGGCGGCCGCGGATGGGGGCGGTGCCGAGCAGCGCGCGGGCCGCGGCGCCCTCGCTCGCCTCGCCCGTGTCCCAGGACAGCAGGTACGCGGGCACGGAGGGGAAGCCGGTGAGGAGGTACGGGCTCCCCATCGACACCGCGATCACGGGGCGGCCGGCGGCGGCCAGCGATTCCACCCACGCCGCGAACTCGCCGCCGATGCCCAGCTCCTGGTTGTGCACCGGGGCCACCGCCGCGCTCGCCACGATCACGTCGGCGGAGGCGGCGCGCACGCGCAGCGAGTCGAACACCGCTTCCGGGGTCTGCGGACCCACCAGCACGTGTTCCACCGCCAGCCCGCCCGCCGCCAGCCCGCGCTGGAGCGCCGTCCCCGCGGAGCGCGCGCGGCCCGTGTAGGTGACGTGCAGCACCCGCGCGGCCCGCCGGATGGGGACCGCGCCCGTGCGGTCGCGCACCAGCACCAGCGCGCGCTCCGCCACCCGCGCGGCGACCTCCGCGTGCTGGGGCGTGCCCACGCGCCCGGCCGGTCCCGGCGCCGCCGGGCCGCGGTGCAGCCCCGCCGCCGCCTTCGCCCGCAGGATGCGCCGCGCCGCCTCCTCCACCCGCGCCGCGGGGATGCGCCCCGCCTGCACCGCCGAAACCACGGAGTCGATCACCTCCTCGTGCCCCGGCGGCTGGAGCAGCGCGTCCGCGCCGGCCAGGAGCGCGAGGATGCTCGCTTCGGCGACGGGATACGTGCGCGTCACGGCGCCCATGTTGAGCGCATCGGTGAAGACGATGCCGCGGAAGCCCATCTGCCCGCGCAGCAGGCCGGTGGTGATGCGCGGGGAGAGCGTGGCGGGCGCGGCGTTCGGCCCCTCGATCCCCTGCATGGCGATGTGGCCCACGAGCATCCCGTCCATCCCCGCGCCCGTCGCCGCCAGAAACGGTACCAGCTCCACGCGCGCCAGCCGCCCCGAATCCGCGCTGATGGCGGCGAGGCCCACGTGCGAGTCCACCTGCGTGTCGCCGTGCCCCGGGAAGTGCTTGCCGACCGTGAGCAGCCCCCCGGCCCGCGCCCCCTCGATCCACGCGGACGCGAGCCGCCCCACCCGGTCCGGCCGCTCGCCAAAGGAGCGCACGTTGATGATGGGGTTGTCGGGATTCGAGTTGACGTCCAGCACCGGCCCGAAGGTCAGGTGGATCCCCACCGCGCGCCCCTCCGACGCCGTCACCCGCCCCGCCTCGCGCGCCAGCGCCTCGTCGTCCGCCGCGCCGAACGCCATCGCGGGGGGCATGGAAGTGCCGCCGGGGGTGAGCCGCATCCCCGGCCCGGTCTCCAGATCGCTCACGATCAGCAGCGGAACGCGGGCGCCGCGCTGGGCCGCGTGCAGCTTTGCCGCCATCTCCGCCGGCGCGCCGATGGAAACGATCAGCCCGCCCACCTCGCCGCGCCCGACCCACTCCAGCATCCGCGCCGCCTCCTCCGGCTCCTGCGCGGGCGACTTGCCGCTGATCCACGGAAAGACGAGCTGCG
>NZ_DASVTX010000187.1:0-8469 GCF_036387355.1 Longimicrobium sp. | reverse complement strand
CGCGGCGCCTTCCTCGGAATGACGCTCAAAGTCCGAGGCGGGTGAGGAATCCCGGTGCGGCTGATGTGACGAATCCGGTGCGCCCGACGCCAAGTCGCGCGGCCCGCGCCGCGGGGCCGAAACGCGGAACGGGCCGGATGCGCGTGGCATCCGGCCCGTTCCCATCATCAATCCCGCCGCGGATCACATCTTCTTGTACGACGGGCCGCTGCCGCCTTCGCGCGGCGTCCAGCGCGGGCCGATGACGTCCGTGGCCTTGCAGTCGATGCAGTTGGGCGCGTTCACCTGCAGCCGGTCGCCGTTCAGCTCGTACACGCCCGCCGGGCACAGGTGCACGTACAGCTGCGCCACCTCGGGGGAGATGTCCTGCCCCACGATCAGGTGCGAGGGGATGTCGTCGCGAGTCTGGTTGCCGCTCTTGAACACCGCGTCCACCTTGCTGAACGTCAGCTTGCCGTCCGGCACGAACGGCGTCTCGGGGCGCACCTCGCGCGGCACCTCGTTGTCGGAGTGCATGCTGATCTTGCCGCCCGGGAAGCGCCCGCCCGTCAGCGTCATGAGCCCGGCCTTGGCCCCGCCGATGAAGAAGCCGTCCTTGAACGCCAGGCGCGCGTTGCGGCTCTTGTGCAGGTCGTCGCGGATGTAGCTGCCGTCCACCATGGCGTCGTACTGCGCCAGCGCCGCCGCGCTGGTGTCGCCCTTCTTGAGCGCGTCAAAGATGGCGCGCGCCGCAAAAATGCCGCTCTGCATGGCGTAGTGGATCCCCTTGAGCGAGGGGACGTCCACAAAGCCCGCGGTGTCGCCCGCCATCAGCAGCCCGTCGCCGTAGCGGCGCTGCGAAAGGGCAAAGAAGCCGCCCTCGGGAATGGTCTTGGCGCCCCACTCCACCATTTCGCCGCCCTCCAGGTACTTGCGGAAGAACGGGTGCGTCTTCATCCGCTGCAGCATCTGGTGCACGTCCACCGTGGTCTGCCGGTAGTCCAGCCCCACCACCAGGCCGATGGAGATCAGGTTGGGCTCCACGGGATACATCCAGCTTCCGCCGAACGCGTCGCGCGGCAGCGGCCACCCCAGGGTGTGCACCACCTTGTCGAGAGGAACCTTGGTTTCCCACAGCTCCTTGACGCCCAGCGCAAAGATCTGCGGATTCTCGGACGTGATCCCCTGCCACTCGCGGTACGCCATGGCCAGCGGCCCGCGCGTGCCCTCGGCCAGCACGGTAACGCGCGCGGTGACGTCGGTGGGCGGCTCGGCGCCCGGACCCGCGCTGCCGTCGCGGCTCAGCCCGGCGGGCGTGGTGCGCACGCCGCGCACGTTCTGCCCTTCCACCAGCAGAGAATCGACGGGGAAGCCGGGGAGGATGTTGACCCCCAGCCCCTCGGCCTTTTCCCCCAGCCAGCGGCAGATTTCGGAGATGGACGCCGTGTAGTTCCCCTTGTTGTGCATGGGGGGCGGCGTGGGAATGCGGAACTGCCCCGTTTCCGTCATCAGGTAGACGGCTTCGTCGCGGACCGGATCGCGGAAGGGGAAGTCTGCGTCGGTGAGCTCGGGGAACAACTCCCGGAACGCGCGCGGGTTCACCACGGCGCCCGACAGGTTGTGCTCGCCCAGCGCCGACGCCTTGTCCAGCACGGCGATCTGGGTTTCTCCCAGCGATCCGCCGGACTCGCCGTCCTTCTGCACCAGGCGCGCGAGCTCGATGGCGCACGCCAGGCCGGCCGGGCCGGCACCGACGATCACCACGTCCATCTCAATGGCCTCGGCGTCGGGCGCCTCGGACAGGATCATCCGCTCGCGGGGGAGCGGCGGCTGGTGGCGGACGGGGAGAACGGTCCCGCGTGCGGCGTCGGCCATGGGTCTCCGTGATGGTTCTGTGCGCCGGCGCGCGTGCGGCGGCGGGATGCGGGGCGGCCGCCAGGGGCCGCGGGAAAATCGGGCGGATTATAGGCACGCCGCGCCCGGCCCGCAAACACACGAACGCTCGTTCGCACCGGGGTGAAACCGCTGCCGGAGCGCGCGCCCCACCGCGGGGGCGAACGCTCCGCGCGCGGCGCCCGGGTCAGCGCGCCGCGGCCGCCTGCCCGGGGCGAAAGTCGGCGCGGCTCCAGCCCACGGCCGCGGCGGCGCGGTCCAGCAGCGCGGCGGCCTGCAGACGGTCCACGGAGCGGCCGGCTTCCAGCTCGGCGCTCAGACGCAGCAGCGACTGGCGAAGCTCGGCGTCGGGCGCGTCCATGCGCCCCAGCGTCTGCAGCGGGGCGGCGGCAAGGCGCAGCAGCTTGCCCGCGTCCGACGTGGGCCGGCGAAGGCCGTTCACCAGGGCCTGCACCTGGACGCGGAGCTGGAATCGGACGGGGAGCGCGGTGGTCGACATCACGTACACCTTCATGGTTCTGGTTCCCTCGCCGCGGAAGAACCCGCGGGACGGCCGCGTGGAAGGCCAGAGCCGTGCCCCCAAACGCCGCGCGCGTTCCCGTTCGGGAACGCGCGCGAAATTCGTTGCACAAACCTTGGACGATCGGCCTCAGGGCTGGTTGCCCAGTCCGGGTTTGCCGGGCGTGCCGGGGCGGTGCGGGGCGGTGTCGTTGGCCACCGTGGTGCGCTCCTGCGCGCTGGGCGAGCCGCCAGACTGCCCGCCCTCGCCCGGGCCGGGGGCGCGCTCGGAGCCCGTGGTGGGGCTGAGGCCGTCGTTCGACTCCAGCGTGGCTTTTCCATTGCCCTCGCCGCCGCACGCGGCCAGCGAGAGCGCGGCCGCCAGCGTAAAAACCGGAATCCAGCGATGCGTGCGCATGTCGTGTGATCCTCGCTCGGAGTAGGTGCGATGTTGGAGCCGGGGGTGTTACGCAGGGGATGGGCCGTGGAGGCGGACTGCGTGAGTGCGGGAAGGGAAGTACGAGAGTACGAGAGTACGAAAGTACAAAAGTACGAAAGTACGAAAGTGGGGGGGTGAGAGCGGGAGCGGCAGGCGCGGCGGCGTTCCGGCATCCGGACGCCTTTCTGGCGCCGGTCGATTGCGGCTGTCGCGGACTATCCCGCGACACGTATGTTTATCGGGATTCCGTGCAATTCCTCGTCGGAGCCATCATGCGATACCTCTGGTCCGTTCTTCTCCTCACGTGCGTCAGCGCGTCCGGGCTCACCGCGCAGCAGCCGGACATTCCGCTTGGAACCCGCGTGCGCATCGTGCAGCACACCACCTCGTTTGAAGGCGCACGCGCGCGCCGCGGCGCCACGCACACCGGCACGGTGCAGGCGATGGACTCCACCTCGCTTACTCTGCTGGTGCGCGGGCAGAGCCTGGAGTACCCGCTCAGCATCATCGAACGGGTGGAGGTCAGCGGCGGCAACGCCAGCCCCGGCGGCGGGGCGCTGCATGGCGTCAAGCGCGGGGCCGGAATCGGGGCGGTTTCCACCGGACTGGTGATCGGGATGCTGCACGTGATGTCGTTCGGCAGTACCGACTGTTCCAGGATCAGCTGTGAGCCGTGCCCCGAGGAGTTCTGCCCCCAGCGGGAAAAGCGAGACCCACCGCCTTTTGCTCGCGCCCTGCGTTGGCTTCTGGACGCCGAAAAGGCTGAAGAAATCCCCATTCACATGCTGCGTGGCGCCGCGGTGGGCGGCGTGATGGGGGCCGTCGTGGGTTCGATTACGCGGGAGCGGTGGACGCCCGTGGAGATCAGCGGCCGCCCGGTTCCGGTCGCGGTTACCGCCACGGGGAACAGCGTGGGGCTCACGCTTCGGTTCTGACCTGTCGCGATCGGGATGCGGCGGCACAGGTTCCGCATCCCGTAACGGCTCCTTCCTTCTTTCCCTGCGCTTGCGGACATCCATGCGACATCTGTGGTCAGCCATTTTCCTGCTGTGCATCGGCGCGGCGGACGTTGCCGCGCAGCAGGCGCCGGCACTCACCCCGGGAACGCGGGTGCGCGTCGTTCAGTCCACCACCGCGTCCGGGGGCGCGCGCACGCAGCGCGGCGCCACCCACGTGGGCACGCTGCAGGCGATCGACTCCTCGTCGGTGACGCTCATGGAGGGCGGGCAATCCACCGAGTACCCGCTGAACATCGTGTCGCGGCTGGAAGTAAGCAGCGGGAGCGCGAGCCGGAGCGGCGGCGCCGCCCGGGGCGCCACGCGCGGCGCGCTCATCGGAGCGGGGGCGTCGGCGCTCACCGTCGGCGTGCTCATTCTGGGCGGAAAGACGGAGGAGTGCGAGGACGGAGTCTGCGAGCAGAAGAACTACGACATCAAGGGCGGACCGGCCGTGGTGATTGGAGTGGGCACGCTGGTGGGGGCCGGCGTGGGCGCGCTGATCGGCGGCGCGGCGCGCGAGCAGTGGACGCCGGTGTGGACGCGGGCCGGTGGGCCCGTCTCGCTGACCGTGGATCCGGCGAGCAGCGGTGGCGCGCGCGTGGGCCTCACACTCCGCTTCTGACGAGGGGCTGAGGGCTGGCGGGACGGCTGCAGGTGTGAGCGCCGGAGTTCAGGCGGCCCCGTTTCTGGCGGAGATGATGGGTGGCGGCGGCAGAGGTTTGCTCGGCCGAAGATGATCCTGAGCGAATGAATTCGCCGCAACAACGACGGAAAGTCCCCCCAAACAGCCGGGGGGACTTCACCTGCACGGGGCGGATCGTGCCGGTGCCATCGGCCGGAACTCGTCTGCCGAACGGCCCTGGCGTGCAGCCCCGGCGGGATCGGCGCGAAATCCCGGCTGGCCTCAGCGGCTGAAGCCGCCGCAACAACCGCTGAAAGCCTCACGGTACTGCTGTGAGGCTGCATCCGCGCAGACGAGCGCTTCGGCGCCGACCGCCGCGCTCGCGCTGAGGTCTCCCTTTCTCCCGCGACAGCGGGGGAGAGGGCCGGGGAGAGGGGGCCTCTCCGAACGAGCGGCATCCTCCGGAGTGCGCCCAAGCTGCTGTTCTCCCCTCTCCGTGCGCAGTTTGCACGGGGAGGGGCCGGGGGAGGGGCCCCGAGCCGCGGGTGAGAGCCACAGCGTGGGTGCATCCCACACCGCCGTTGCCGTGTGCCCCCGCTCCCACATCTGTTCGTGGGAGAGGGTGGCGAGCTTCAGCGAGCCGGGTGAGGGCCACACTGTCCGCGCGCACCGGGCCTTCGGAACCGCGACCTTTCGTACTTTCGTACTTTCGTACTCCCGTCCCGTCCTACACGATCGTCGGCTCCATGAAATAATCAAATCCGTGCTCGCTGCTCCTCCACGCGCGCACGCGGAAGATGCGCGCGGGCGCGTCCGGATCCAGCCGCACGCCATGCGATCCGCCGTGCCAGAAGTGGCGCTCCCCCGTCAGCAGTTCCTCCACCTCCCACGGATCGTTCCAGCCGATCCCCATGTCGGGCAGCGGAAAGTGCAGCATGGTCTCGTGCGCGGAGAACGGGTCCAGGTTCACCGCCACGAACACCATCGACGTCCGGTCCTCCGTCATCTTGCCGTAGAACAGGATGTTGTCGTTGTCCGCGGGATAAAAGCGCAGGTTCTCGTACTCCTGCAGCGCGCGGTTCTGCCGGCGCACCTGGTTGAGCCGCGTGATCAGCGGGCGAATGTTGCCCGGCCGGTCCCAGTCCCACGCCTTGAGCTGGTACTTTTCGCTGTCCAGGTACTCTTCCTTGCCCGGCGCCAGCGGCGTGGCCTCGCACAGCTCAAAGCCGCTGTAGATGCCGTACACCGACGACAGCGTGGTGGCGAGCACCGCCCGGATCATGTGCGCCGGCCGCCCGCCGCGCTGCAGGAACTCCGGGTTGATGTCCGGCGTGTTGGGGAACAGGTTGCCGCGGAAGTAGTCCTTCATGGGCCCCTGCGTGAGCTCCGTGAAGTACTCCGTGATCTCGCCCTTGAAGTTGCGCCAGGTGAAGTACGTGTAGCTCTGCGTGAACCCCGCCTTGGCCAGCGCCCGCATCATCTTGGGCCGCGTGAACGCCTCGGACAGAAAGATCACGTCCGGATGCTGCGCCTGCACCTGGCGGATCATCCACTCCCAGAACTGCACCGGCTTGGTGTGCGGATTGTCGACGCGAAAGATCTTTACCCCCTGCTCCGCCCAGTGCAGGATCACGTCGCGCCACTCCGCCCACTGCGCCTCCCAGTCGTCCCCGTAAAAGTTCAGGGGATAGATGTCCTGGTACTTCTTGGGCGGATTTTCGGCGTACATGATGGTGCCGTCCGGCCGCTGGTTGAACCAGCCGGGATGCTCCTTCGCATACGGATGGTCCGGCGACACCTGGATGGCGAAGTCCAGGGCGATCTCCAGCCCGTGCTCGCGCGCGGCGGCCACCATGCGCCGAAAGTCCTCCAGCGTCCCCAGTTCGGGGTGCACGTCCTTGTGCCCGCCCTCGTTCGACCCCACGGCGTACGGCACGCCCGGCTCGTCCGGCCCGGGGTTGAGCGTGTTGTTCTTGCCCTTGCGGAACGTGCGCCCGATGGGGTGAATGGGCGGAAAGTACAGCACGTCAAAACCCATGTCGCGCACGTACGGCAGCTTGCGGATGACGTCGTCCCAGGTGCCGTGGCGCGACTCGTCGTCGGACATGGAGCGCGGAAACAGCTCGTACCACGCGGCAAAGCGGGCGGCCACGCGGTCCACCTGAATGGGCAGTTCCCGTTCGTATCGCGTCAGGTCCTGCCGCAGGGGGTAGCGCCCCATCAGTTCCAGCAGCCCGGGGTCCAGCGCGGCCGCGACCCGCTCGGCGAGCGTGAGGTGCTGCGCGCTCTCCACGTCGTCGCGGAACGACGGCCACGAATCGCGCTCGATCAGCCCGCCCGAGGCCAGTTCCGGGTCGCCGACGATCTCCTCCAGAAAGGCGATCATGCGCTCGCGGTCCTGCCCGGGCGCCAGCGGGGACGCGGCGGAGGCGATGAGCTGGGCGCCCTCGAACAGTTCCAGCATCACCTCCTGTCCGGCGTCGTACTTCTTGCGCAGGTCGCTCTGCCAGGTGCCGAACACGTCCGTCCACGCGACGACGGTAAAGAACCAGCGGCAGTTGCGGTCGGGGGTAAAGGAGCCGCGCCAGCGGTCGTTGTCCCAGAACTTCATGGGCGATTCGCGCCACCCTTCCTCATCCTCGGCGCGGAACCAGACGGCGGCGGACAGCGCGTCGTGCCCCTCCTTGAAGATGTCGGCCTCCACCTGCACGGTGTCGCCCACCTCGCGCTTGATGGCGTAGCGTCCGCAGTCCAGTTCGGGCTGCACGTTCTCGATCACGACCCTGCGGCTGGCGTCGATCCTCTCGGGCATCGATGTCTCGGTTCGGTTCTGATGGCGACGCAGGGCGTCGGGCGGGTGGGGTTCCGCCCGCGCGGGCCGCAAGGGGTGGGCCAAGGGCGGGCGGAGGGCGGAGGGCGGGAGTGCGTGAGTGCGTGAGTGCGGAGTGCGGAGTGCGGAGTGCGGAGTGCGGAGTGCGGAGTGCGGAGTGCGGAGTGCCCGGTGCCCGGTGCCCGGTGCCCAGTGCGGAGCGGCCGAGCCGCCGCGGCATCTTGCCGAGGTGACTCGGAGCGGGGCGAGGGGCGCGCCGGCTGCTCGGCACCTTCGTCGTGCACCTGCCCGCCGTTCTCCCCTCTCCGCGCGGCTGTTTGCGCGGGGAGGGGCCGGGGGAGGGGCCTTCGGGGCCGGCGACCCGCACCGCCGAGGCTCCGTGCGCAATTCTGGGGTGTGCTCCCTCTCCCACATCGGTTCGTGGGAGAGGGTCGTCGTGCGCAGCACGCGGGGTGAGGGCCACCGCCGGCCGGCGCACGCCACCTCCCGCTCCCCGCATTCCGGTACTCGGAAAGTCCGTATACCGGGAGCGGTCATCATCCCTCCGGTGGCGGTGTTTTGGCGCGCGTTTGGGGGCACCTCGGGGGCGGTGGGGCGCGCAAGCGTAAAGATCGAAGCAGTTACGCCCGTCCAGGAGCGGGAATGGACGAAAGGATCGAGGACGGATTAAACAATTGTGTTGCGATCTGAAAGCGGACATAGTTGACTTCTGCGGTTTGCGGGTTAAAATGTACGCCGATGCCACGACGGCGTCGTCTTTTCCCCCTCATCGGGATCTTGCTATGAACACCAATACCAATCCGTACGCCCCGGCAGAAGCGGCGGCGCCCACCCTGGGTTACAACGGCTGGATGACGAGCGGCGGCTTTCAGGAGCCCACCGTTTCGTTCAACGGCTGGATGACCAGCGGGGGCTACCAGATCCCCGAAGGCGAAAGCATCGAAACGCCCTGAGCGGATCGCTGTTCCTTCACGCATGCTGCTGATCCCCTGAACCCACGGACGATCGTGACCGGCATTCTGATCCTGAGCGGCGGCTGACCTCCGCCGCGACAGACAAAACGCCCCCGGTGCGCACTGCGCGCCGGGGGCGTTTTCGCACGAAGAAACGTCAGGGACCGCAGTACGAGAGCGCGCGGTTTGGAAAGCCCGGTGCGCGCGGACGGTGTGGCCCTCACCCGGCCGCGCTTAGACGCGTCCACCCTCTCCCA
>NZ_DASVTX010000186.1:0-11658 GCF_036387355.1 Longimicrobium sp. | reverse complement strand
GCGTGCACAAGGTCAGTTCCTCCACCTCGCCCACCGGCGCGGGCGGGCAGAAGTACCTGGCCACCGGCGTGAGCCTGGGCATGCGGCTGTGGGAAAACGAGCAGCCCGGTGAGGACAAGCCCACCAGCCGCCGTCCCTACGAGGTCGTGGGCTACGTCCTGTCCGGCCGCGCCGAGCTTCACCTGGAAGGGCAGACCGTGATCCTGGAGCCCGGCGACTCCTGGGTCGTTCCCAAGGACGCGGAGCACACCTACAAGATCCTGGAGTCGTTCTCCGCGGTCGAGGCCACGCATCCGCCCGCCAGCGTGCACGGCCGGGACGAGTAACCGCCGTCTCGCTCGGATCGCGCGGATGCAAAGGCGCGGGGGAACCGCGGAGGACAGGCGTCCACGCTTCCCCCGCGCCGACGTCTTTTCAGCGGAAGCGAGCAGAGGAAGACGCGTCCACGCTGCACCCGCGCCGCGTCCATGCTCTTCCCGCAGGCAGAGGATCGGTATCCAAGCTGCACCCGCGCCGCATCCTTCCTCTTCCACGCGGGCGGAGGACGCACGTCCACGCTGCCCCGGCACTGCTGCCTGTCCTCCCCGAGCGGGCGGAGGACGGGTGTGCACGCTTTCACCGCGCCGATGGTTTCCCTTGGCGCAGCGAGCGAACGTGGTACGTCCAGAGGAGCCCGGGCCGAAGTCTTGTCTTTCACGCGGCCAGCGGAGGACGCGCGCCGAACCATACCGCCGCGCCGAACGGCTCCCCCTCTCCCGCGGAGCGGGCGGAGGGGGTTGGGGGGAGGGGGCCTCTCCGCATGCGCCAAATCCCCGCTTCCCCGCCCCGGCCCCTCCGCCGCTTCCGTCCCTCATCCCACGCCAGACGTGCCGCCGGGGACGCGCGGATGTAGCTTCCCCGCGCCCACTCCGTCCCCGCGCCCGCCGCCCGCATGACCTCCGACCTCGATCCGCCGCTCGCGCCCGAACCCCACACCCGCCTTCCTCGCGTGGTGCGGGTGCTTCTGCGCATCCCGCTCTTCTACAAGATCCTCATCGCCAACGCCGTGCTGGTGCTGGTGGGCACCATCTTCGGCAGCATGGTGACCGCGCGGTACGTGCGCGCCAACCCCGCCGCCAGCACGCAGGAACTGGTGAGCTCCATGGCAGTCGCGGGGATCTGCGCCACCGTGCTGGTGAACGCGCTCATCCTCAAGCTGGCGCTGGAACCGCTGGACGCGCTGGAGCGCACCGCCGCCCGCGTGCAGCGGGGCAGCCTGGACGCGCGCGTTCCCCGCTCCGCCGTGGCCGACCGCGAGCTGGACCGCCTGACCCACACCTTCAACAGCATGCTGGACGCGGCCGAAACCTCGCGCGAGCGGCTGCGCGAGGTGGCGTCGCGCGCGCTCACGGCGGCGGAAGAGGAGCGCAAGCGCATCGCCCGCGAACTGCACGACGAAACCGCGCAGCTGCTGGCCGCGCTCCTCATCCGCATCCGCGTGGTGCGCAACGCGGGCGACCCCGACGCGGTCGCCACGCTGCTGGAAGACATGCGGCGCGAGATCGGCCAGGCGCTGGAAGGCGTGCGCCGCTTCGCCCGCGGCCTGCGCCCGCCCGCGTTGGACGAGCTGGGCCTCGTTCCCGCCATCGAATCGCACCTGCGCACCCTGCGCGAAATCAGCCCCGTCCACATCACCCTGGACGCGGAGCAGGCGCGCGACGAACGGCTCGCGCCGGAGGCGGAGCTGGCCGTGTACCGCATCGTGCAGGAGGCGCTCAGCAACATCCTGCGCCACTCCTCCGCATCCCACGCGGCCGTCACCGTGCGCCGCGAGCCCGACCGCATGGTGGTGACGGTGGATGACGACGGGCGCGGCTTCTCCGTCGCCGAAACCATGGCGGCCGGCGGCGGACTGGGATTGTTCGGCATGACGGAGCGCGCGGCGTACCTGGGCGGACGGGTGGAAGTGCGCAGCGAACCCGGCACCGGCACCCGCGTTCGCGCCGAAATCCCGCTGGCCCAGGATGGGCTCCCGCCCGCGCCCGGCTGACCTGTTTGTGCGGGATCTGTCCGGAACCGGCGTCCACGTTGTTCAACCGGACGCTCCGGAGGTTCCTGAGACGGGAGCAGTTGATTAGATTTGCCGGCCATGAGCACCCACGCACCCTCCGCGACTCCGTCGCCAGATACGGCGCAAAACGAGCGGCCACGCATTCCGGCCCCGCCCGCGCCCTCCGCCACCCCGCCCGCCAAGCTGAACTTCTGGCAGAAGCTGCAGGGCGGCGACCTTCGCTACCTGGTCCCGCGGCTGCGGCCGCACGCCGGCAAGCTGTCCATCGCCGCGGTCATGCTGCTGGCCAGCACGGCCATGAGCCTGGTCTTTCCCACCGTGGTGGGGCGGATCATGGACACGGCGTTCGGGGCCGGCGGGCGCGGGCAGCTGGACCGCACCGTCCTGTTCCTGCTCGGCCTGTTCAGCATCCAGGCCGTCATGACCTTCTGCCAGGCGTACCTGCTGAGTGCGAGCGGCGAGCGCATCATCGCCCGGCTGCGCGAAGACCTGTTCGCGCACCTGCTGCGCCTGCCGCCCGCCTTCTTCGCGGACCGGCGCACGGGCGAGCTTACCAGCCGCCTGGGCACCGACGTCACCATGCTGCAGGGCGTGCTGACCATGAACGCGCTGGAACTGCTCAAGCAGTCCCTGCTGCTGGTGGGCGCGCTGGTGATGCTTACGGTGACGCACATCTATCTGACCGGCATCACCATGCTGCTCGTTCCCATCGTCGTGGGCACGGCCATCTTCTTCGGCGCGCGGCTCAAGACGGCGTCGCAGGGGGTGATGGACGAGGTGGCCGAGGCCAGCGCCATCGCCGAGGAGTCGTTCTCGCAGATCCGCGTGGTGCAGAGCTTTGTGGGCGAGCCGCACGAGCAGGCGCGCTACGGCGCGCGCATCACGGCCGCCGTTTCCGTCGCGCTGCGGCGTGCCGTAACCCGAGGCCTGTTCTACAGCGTCATCGGGTTCGTGAGCATGAGCGCGTCCGTCCTGGTGCTGTGGGTGGGTGGGCGGATGGTGCTGGCGGGGACGCTGACCGTGGGCACGCTGTTCAGCTTCCTGCTGTACTCGGCGATGGCGGCCAACGCGGTGGGCGCGCTGGGCGGGCTGTGGAGCGCGTACCAGGAGTCCATGGGCGCCGCCACCCGCGTGTTCCAGCTTCTGCGCTCCAACCCGCGCCTGCGCGACGCGGACAACGCGGCCAGCCTGCCGGCGCGGGTGGCGGGCGCGGTGGCGTTCGACGACGTGTGGTTCCGCTACGAGCCGGCGGACGAGCTTCCCAAGCTGGACGGGCCTCCCCTTCCCGGCCAGGGACGGGCACGGAGCGCCTCCGCGCCCGCGGCTCCCGCCGGGGTGCCGGACTGGACGCTGCGCGGCATCTCGTTCCAGATCCGCCCGGGAGAAACGGTGGCCCTCGTGGGCCCGTCCGGCGCGGGTAAGACGACCATCGCCGCGTTGATCCCGCGTTTCTGGGACGTGCAGCGCGGGGCGGTGCGGGTGGAGGGGATGGACGTGCGCGAGGTGCGCATGGCGGAGCTTCGCGAGGCCATCGGCCTGGTGCCGCAGGAAACGCTGCTGTTCAGCGGATCGGTGCGCGACAACATCGGCTACGCGCGGCCGGACGCCACCGAAGAGCAGATCCTGGCCGCCGCCCGCGCCGCGCACGCGCACGAGTTCGTCAAGCTGCTGCCGGAGGGCTACGACACCCGCGTGGGCGAGCGGGGGGTCAAGCTGAGCGGCGGGCAGCGGCAGCGCATCGCCCTGGCGCGCGCCATTCTCAAGGATCCCGCGATCCTGATTCTGGACGAGGCCACGAGCGCGCTGGACACGGAAAGCGAAGCGCTGATCGAGGATGCGCTCAACACGCTGCTGCAGAACCGCACGACGCTCATCATCGCGCACCGGCTTTCCACCGTGCGCCGCGCCAACCGCATTCTGGTGCTGGACAACGGAACGATCGCCGAAACGGGGACGCACGCGGAGCTGATCGCCGCGGGCGGGCTGTACGCGCGCCTGTACGCGCACCAGTTCCGCGAGCGCGCCGAGGCCGCCGCCGAGGAACCGGCGCTGACCGTCTGATCGTCACGGTTTGCGCCATCCGCCGAATCTCCCGCCTCCGTCCTGCTGCAGGGCGGAGGCGGGTTTCGTTCGGTTGATGACGATCCGCCGTTCTTGTTTGCGCGGGGGCGGCCGGGTAGCTTGGCGGCCATGCAATCCAAGCCTGTCTACGTCGTTTCCGACATTCATCTGGGCGCGGTCCCTCCCGCCACGGAGCGCGCCTTCCGCGGCTTTCTGGACCACGTGGCGGGAAACGCGTCGTCGCTGCTCATCAACGGCGACCTGTTCGACTTCTGGTTCGAGTACCGCCACGTGATCCTGGCCGAGCACTACCGCGTGCTGGCCAAGCTGCGGGACGTGGTGGAGGCAGGCGTGCCGGTGTCGTTCGTGGGCGGCAACCACGATGCGTGGGCGGGGCCGTTTCTGCGCGACGAGGTGGGAATCGCACTGTTCGACGGTCCGGTGGAGATGGAGCTGGCCGGACGCCGCGCGCTGGTGGCGCACGGAGACGGCGTGGGCCGCGGCGACCTGAAGTATCGCGCGCTCAAGCGGATGATCCGAAATCCGGTCACCGTAGGCGCGTTCCGTACGCTGCACCCGGACTGGGGCCGGCGCATCGCGCTGCTGGCGTCGTCCACGGAACACAAGGCGGATACGGGGGATCGGGCGGCGAGCGGGCGGGCGGCGTTCATCGAGTCGTGGGCCGTGGAGCAGCTTCGCACGCGGCCGGAGATCGACCTGGTGCTGGCGGGGCACTCGCACGTGGCGTCGCGCACGGAGGTGGAGCCGGGCCGATGGTACGTCAACTCGGGCGACTGGCTGCGCACCTTTGACTACGTGGTCCTCCCCCCCGGCGGCGGCGCTCCCGAGCCCCGCGCCTGGACTCCCGCCGAGTGACGCGCGGCGCCTGACTCGCCTGGTCGCGCAGATGACGGGGGTGACGGGCGGTCCGCGCCTCAGCGCCTCAAACGGTTGTTGAGAAATCGAGTTCGCCTTCCGCCTCGGCGTCTGAGAGTCATCCTGAAGGAGCCCCGCACCGCGGCATCCGTCGCGCCGAACCATGTGCGACTGAAGGATCCCGGACCGAAGCATCCGCGGCGCTGCTGACCGGCGCGGCGTGCGACGGCCTCCTCGCCGCGCCGGCGGGCTTTGCGGCACGCCACGCAACCTGGCGTGCGCGGGACCGTTTGGTGCGGGATTCTTCGGTCGGCGTCAGAGTATGACCACGCGGACGGTGAGGCGAGGCGCCTTCCTCAGAATGACCTCACGGTCCCGGCGCTCGACGGGAACGCCGATGGGCTTCCGCCTCGGCGTCTGAGAGTCATCCTGAAGGAGCCCCGCACCGCGGCATCCGTCGCGATGAACCATGTGCGACTGAAGGATCCCGGACCAAAGCATCCGCGGCGCTGCCGACCGGCGCGGCGTGCGACGGCCTCCTCGCCGCGCCGGCGGGCTTTGCGGCACGCCACGCAACCTGGCGTGCGCGGGACCGTGTGGTGCGGGATTCTTCGGTCGGCGCCGGACTGTGAGCACGCGGACGGTGCGGCGAGGCGCCTCCCTCAGAATGACCCTCGCAGGCCGAGGCGTTACCACAGGCTAGTTTCGCAAGACGCGATGATGATAGAAAGCTGTCGCGCACGGCCGCGTTGCGGCGCCTCTCCAGAGCCATCGCCGTTACGCAGAACGCGCCGCCGATCCTCGTGATCGGCGGCGCGTTTTCTGATCCCGATGGCGACGGGCTAGCGGTCGCGGAAGTTGCGGTGCGTGTCGTGGGGCTGCGTGCGGTGCCACTCCATCTCGTCCGGTGTCACGGGACGGATCATCATGTCCGCCGCCAGCCAGAGCGTGTTGGAGAACGGAAAGAACGCAAACGGCGCGATCGCCATCAGCACCAGCGCCGTCCATCCCAGCGGCGCCCACGGCACGTCCGGCCAGAACCCCACCACGACTCCCACGATCGCCAGCGCCAGCACCCCCTCGCTGAGCGCGATGTTGAACATCATGGCGCCGAGAAAGAAGTCTTCCTCGCCGCGCTCCGTGCGCAGCCCGCACGACGGGCAGACGCGCCGCAGCTTCATCCACGACGGGCCGCGCAGCGACGCACGGCCGCAGTGCGGGCAGCGGAGCCGCAGGGCGCGCGTGATGAGCGTGAAGCCGCGGCCCGGCTCAGTGGGATCCACGCCGGACGGCGCGGCGGGTGTCTGCGGTTCCGTTTTCGTCATCGTCATGAATGTACGCATGCGGATGGGCGGCTGCACGTAAACTCTCGTCGTGCAACAATCTATGTGACGGCCCATCCCCGCCGCAGTCCGGAAATCCCCCACCTGCCCTCAGCGGATCCGATGCGCGGCGGAAATGGCCGTGCAGTCGGCGGGGCTGAGCGACTGAAGTCGCCGCAACAACGACGGAAAGTCTCCCCAAACAGGCGGGGAGACTTCACCTGCACGCGGCGCAGACTCCAGTGCGCAAGGCGAAGATCCGCGCGGCCGCCGCCCTGAGCGGATGAATCCGCCGCTCCAGAAGCGGAAAGCCCCGACTCGCGGCCGCTGTCGCGCCCACGATCAGGGCTTCAACCGACCGGGCGGACGGCCCGGTGCAGGCCACCCGCGCCGAAGCGGCGGATGCAGTCCGCGCAGGCGGACTTCGTGCTGTTCCAGCGGCGAATTCATTCGCTCTGGACGGGCCGACGGCGCAGATTTTCGTATCCCGCGGCGGACCTTCGTGTCGCGCCACGTGCTCCGGCCGCACGTCTGCAGACCCGTACTCCGGCCAATGTCCGCAGGCCCGATCAGATCTCCACGCGCTCCACGCGCACGGGCTCGCCCCACAGCCGTTCCACCACCGGCGCGGCCTCCGCCGGGTCGCCCGTCGTGAGGATGCGCACCGCACCCGGCCCGCCCTCCGCCAGCGCACCCGCCTCCGCCAGGATCTGCCGCGTGCGCCGCGCGATCGCTTCGCCGCTGTCCATCAGCAGAACGTCCGGCCCCAGCGCCGCCTGAATGGCGTCGCGCACAAAGACGTAGTGCGTGCACCCCAGCACGACGGTGTCCACCCCCGCCTCTCGCAGCGGCGCCACGTATTCCGCCATGCGCGCCTCCAGCTCCGGGCCCGCGAGCATCCCGTCCTCCACCATGTCCGCCAGCCCGGGACAGGGCTGGCGGAGAATGGTGGCGCCCGTGCCGTGCGCATCCACCAGGCGCTGCAGGCGGGCGGAGCCGCAGGTGCGCGTGGTGGCCATCACCCCCACCCGGCCGTTGCGCGACTGGCGCACCGCGGGCTTCAGCGCCGGCTCCAGCCCGATCACCGGAATGCGCAACTCCTCGCGAAGCTGCTCCAGCGCCGCGCCGGACGCGGTGTTGCACGCGACGACGAACACCTTGGCGCCCTGCCCCTGCATCCACCGCCCGATGGCCAGCGAGCGGGCGCGCACCTCCTCCTCGGAGCGGTCGCCGTAGGGCACGTACGCCGTGTCCGCCACGTACAGCAGCGGCTCCGCGGGGAGGGCAGCGCGGATCTCGCGGGCCACGCTCAGCCCGCCGATGCCGGAATCAAAGACGCCGACGGGCGCGTTCATCGCGGCAGGGGCACCGTGGCCCGCAGTTCGGTGCCGCCGCCGGGACGCGGAATCGCGTTCACGTGCACGTCGAAGTCCTGCAGGTGCGCCGCCACGAATGCGTCCGCGCCGGAAAAGAAGAGCCAGAAGATGGAGAGCGTGATCCAGTCTTCGCGCTGGTTTTCGCGGCTGCGCACCAGCCCCGTCTTGGCGTCCGGCGCAATCTGCCCCGTCTCGCGCAGCCGCCGCTGCTGCTCGCGCGCCTCGCCCAGCCGCTGGTTGGCGGTCAGCAGCATCCACAGGCTCCCCGCCTCCAGCGTGAAGTACACCCCGCCCCGCCCCGGCGCGCCCAGTTCCGATTGCCCCCACCCGGGGAGCACGAGCGAGTGCAGAAAGGCGCGCCCCGGCGAGACGCGGAAGTTTTCCGTGGTGTCGGGCTCCGCGCGGCGCGCGGCCGCGCTGTCGCGCCGCACCAGCGGGCGCACGGAATCCTGCGTCTGCGCGGCGGCCGGCGCGGGAATGGCGCCCAGCGCGGCGAGCGCCAGCAGAGAGAGCAGAAGCCGGCGCAGGGCGCGGGCGGCACAGTCCGGATGCGGACGGATGGGCATGGATGCGTTGGTCGGTTTCGTGCGCCGTGCCGCGTGCAGGCGGCCGTCCCGGCGCGGCGGCGGGCAAAGTAGCGCACGCCCCGCGCCGCAGTCCAGCGTACACGCCGCCCGGCACGGGGTTCGCCCAACGGTCCACGGGGTACAATCCCCCTCGCGGGTCGCATTCAACTTTCCGGCCGAGACAACGTGTTTCCCATCAACGACGAAAACCCCACGGAGCTGCGGCCGTGGATGACGGTGCTGATCCTGCTGGCCAACGTGGCGGTGTGGATGACCATCCAGGGCGCCGGCGAGGTGCGGGCGCTGGAAGCGTCGGTGATGGCGTTCGGCGCGCAGCCGTGCGAGGTCACCGCCGCCTGCCCCGTGACGGGGCTGGGGACGGGCGCCATCCTGACTTCCATCTTCATGCACGGCAGCTGGATGCACCTGATCGGCAACATGATGTTCCTGTGGGTGTTCGGGAACAACGTCGAAGACAGCATGGGGCACCTCCGGTTCCTGGTCTTCTACCTGGTCTGCGGCGTGGCGGCGGCGCTCGCGCAGATCTTCTTTTCCCCCACCAGCGACATTCCCATGGTGGGGGCCAGCGGCGCCATCAGCGGCATCATGGGCGCGTACATCCTCCTGTACCCGCGCGCGCGGGTGCGGACCTTCTTTCCGCCCTTCTTCTTCTTTCACCTGCGCGCCTTCTGGTTCCTGGGCCTCTGGTTCGCCATGCAGCTGCTGTCCGGCTTTCTTTCGCTAGGGGTGGCGGAGGAGCAGGGCGGCGTGGCGGTGTGGGCGCACGTGGGCGGCTTTGTGGCGGGGCTGCTGCTGATCCGCGTCTTTGACCGGCCGCGGCTGGTGCAGGCCAAGCGCAGCGGCGTGCAGCTGCCGCGCGACGAGGTGGCGAACCTGCGCTGGTAGGGGTAGAATGCGCGCGCCCCGCCCGCCGGAGCCCCGCCCGGCCGCGGCGCGGAACGTCCCGGCCCATCAGGTGTTCCTTCCGCCGCTCCCCCGCGCGCCGCGCGGGGCGGGACGGCCCGCAGACCCCGACGCGGGAGGGGCCGCGCGTTCTTGACGCGCGCTCCCCGTTCCCCGATTGTTACCGCCATGCGTAAGCTTCTGATTGCCATCGGCGTGCTCCTGGCGGCGCACGCCGCCCTGCTTTTCGTGCGCCCGTCCGGCGCCGACACCGGAACCGAGGGCGACGGCCTGCGCGTGGGCATCGTCTTTGACGTCGGCGGGCGGGGCGACAAGTCGTTCAACGACGGGGCCTACCTGGGCGCTGAGCGCGCCGCGCGCGAACTGGGCGCGCAGATCCGCTTCGTGGAGCCGGGCGAGGGCTCGGACCGCGAGGCCGGGCTGCGCCTGCTGGCCGCGCAGGGGATGGACCTGGTCATCGGCGTGGGCTTCATCTTCACGGACGACCTGAGCGGCCTGGCGGCGGAGTACCCCAACACCCGCTTTGCCGGGGTGGACTTCTCGCTCAAGACCGACGACGCGGGCAACGTGGTGCCGCCCCCCGCCAACCTGGCCGCGCTCAAGTTCCGCGAGGAGCAGGGCTCGTTCCTCGTGGGCGCGCTGGCCGCGTTGACGTCCAAGACGAAGCGCGTGGGCTTCGTGGGGGGAATGGACATTCCCCTGATTCACAAGTTCGAGGCGGGCTACCGGGCGGGCGTGCTGCACGTGTGCCCCGAGTGCCGCGTGAGCGTGCAGTACGCCGGCGTGACGCCGGAGGCGTTCCGCAACCCGGGCCGCGGCAAGGAGCTGGCGCTGAGCCAGTACAACAGCGGGGTGGACGTGATCTTTCACGCCAGCGGCAGCACGGGGCTGGGCGTGTTCGAGGCGGCGCGCGCCACCGGCAGGCTGGCCATCGGCGTGGACGCCGACCAGTACCCCGAGGCGCCGGGCTACGTGCTGACCTCCATGGTCAAGGGCGTCGACAACGCGGTGTACGACATCATCAAGCGCGCCAAGGACAACCAGTTCCACGGCGGCGTATTCGAGTTCGGGCTGCGCGAGGGCGGTGTGCGCTACGTGTACGACGAGAACAACCGCAAGCTGATCCCGGACCCGGTGCGCGCGCGGCTGGAGCAGCTCCGCAACGAGGTCATCGCCGGCCGCATCCGCGTGCCGTCCACGCGCTGAGCCCCTTTCCTCTCCCCTTTTCGCAGAACCCCGTGGCACCTGACACCCCTGCCGCCTCCGCCGCGGCGGTGCGCATGACCGGGATTGACAAGGCGTTCGGTCCCGTGCGCGCCAACCGCGGCGCGAGCCTGGAGGTGGGCGCCGGCGAGATCCACGCCCTGGTGGGCGAGAACGGCGCCGGCAAGTCCACCCTCATGCGCATCCTGAGCGGGATGTTCACCCCCGACGCGGGCACGGTGGAGGTGAACGGGCGCGACGTGACCGGCTGGTCCACCGCCCAGGCCATCGACGCGGGCGTGGGGATGGTGCACCAGCACTTCATGCTCGTTCCCACGCTCACCGTGGCGGAGAACGTGGTGCTGGGCACCGAGCCCCGCCGCGGCCTGCAGCTGGACCGGGAGCGCGCCCGCCGCGAGGTGCGCGAACTGAGCGAGCGCACGGGGCTGCGCGTGGACGTGGACCGGCTCGTCAGCCAGCTTTCCGTGGGCGAGGCGCAGCGGGTGGAGATTCTCAAGGCGCTGTTCCGCGGCGCGCGCGTGCTGATCCTGGACGAGCCCACGGCCGTGCTCTCGCCGCCGGAGGTGGTGGAGTTGTGGAACGTGCTGCGCGGGCTGCGGGCGGAGGGAGCGACGGTCATCCTCATCACCCACCGCCTGGGCGAGGTGATGGAGGTGTCGGACGCCATCACCGTGATGCGCGCGGGGACCACGGTGGGGTGGCTGCGCACGTCGGAAACGACGCCGGCCGGGATCGCGCGGGCCATGGTGGGGCGCGACGTGGCCCTGGCCTCCGCGCTGGTGGGCGAGTCCACCCCCCCGCCCCGCGACGTGGTGCGCACGGGCGCGCCGGCGCTGGAGGTGCGCGACCTGGTGGTGGCCGCGCCCAACCGGCCGCGCGCGGTGGACGGCGTTTCGTTCCAGCTGATGCCGGGGGAGATCCTGGGGATCGCCGGCGTGGAGGGGAACGGGCAGACGGAGCTGATCGAGGCCATCGCGGGGCTGGAGCCCGTGGTGAGCGGCGCCATCGTGCTGGGCGCGGCGGACATCACGCACCGCACCGTGCGCCAGCGCGGCGAGGCGGGCCTTTCGCACGTGCCCGAGGACCGGCACCGGCGCGGGCTGCTGATGGACTACTCGGTGGCGGACAACCTGGTCCTGGGACAGCAGCACCAGTTTGCCCGGGGGATGGCGCTGGACCGGGGCAAGATTTCGCAGAACGCCGCCGAGCAGGTGCGCGCCTACGACATCCGCCCCACGGACTCCACGCTGCCCGCGCGC
>NZ_DASVTX010000185.1:0-4960 GCF_036387355.1 Longimicrobium sp. | reverse complement strand
GTGGGGGAAGATTGATCAGGGCTGAGATTCTGGCGCGGATTCCAGGATTACACGCAGCCGCGGGGTAGCTGAGCGACTGAAGTCGCCGCAACAACGGCTGAAAGCCTCACGATACTGCCGTGAGGCTGCAGCGGCGCGGGTCCTGAGCTCGGCGCCGAACGCCGCCTTCGTGCTGAGGTCTCCCTTCCCCCCAAGGGTTTTTGGGGAAAGGGCTGGGGATCGGGGCCTCTCTCCGCCGCGCCAATCCCTCCGAACCCCACCAGACCGCCGTTGCCGTCCGCCCCCTCTCCCAGATCGGGGACCCGCCTCAGCGCGCCGGGGGAGGGCGGCCCCGTTGTTGCCGCACCCCGCCGCACCTACGTTGTCATCCCTGGCCGGCGACTCCCGAGCGCGCCGGCGTTCATCGTCCGCGATCCACCACATGATCCACCGGAATCCATGAACCGACGCATTGTCCTCGCCGCGGCGGGTGTCCTTCTGTCCGCCACCGCCGCCGCCGCGCAGACGCCCCGCATCCGCCCCAGCGAGATCGACGGGCACCTGCGCTTTCTGTCCAGCGACCTGCTGGAAGGCCGCGCGCCCGCTACCCGCGGCGGCCGGCTGACCGCGGAGTACATCGCCAGCCAGCTTCGCGCGGCCGGGGTGGGGCCCGGGGTGCAGGGCAGCTACTTTCAGCGCGTCCCCATCGACATCGTGGGCGCCGACCCCGCCACCATCCGTGTGAGCGCGGCCGGCCGGTCCACCGCCACGCTGCGGTATCCGCAGGACGTCGTCGTCTGGGCCGGTTCTGCGGCGCAGGCCAGCGCGGCCAACGCCGAGATCGTCTTCGTGGGCTACGGGTCCAAGGCGCCCGAGTACCGCTGGGACGACTTCAAGGGGATGGACCTGCGCGGCAAGATCCTGATGGTCATCGTCAACGACCCGCCCGCGAGCGCCGCGGAGCCGGGGCTGTTCGGCGGCCGCGCGATGACGTACTACGGCCGCTGGACCTACAAGTTCGAGGAAGCGGAGCGGCAGGGTGCCGCGGGCATGCTCATCGTGCACACCGACGCGCAGGCCGGGTACCCGTGGCACACCGTCGTGGGAAGCTGGGCCAAGGAGCAGCGCATGCTCCCCCGCGACGCCAACCTTCCCGCGCCGCTGGGCTTCCGGGGATGGATCACCGACAGCGCGGCGACCTCCCTGCTGCGCGGCGCCGGCCTGGACATGGCCGACCTGCGCCGCCGCGCCGAGTCGCGCGACTTTCGCCCCGTGGCCACGGGCGTGACGCTGGACGTCGCCTTTCGCAACCGGGTGGAGAACCTGCAGTCGGAGAACGTGGTGGGCGTGGTGCGCGGCTCCGACGCGGCGCTGCGCGACCAGTACGTGGCGTACAGCGCGCACTGGGACCACCTGGGGATCGGCCCCGTGGTGAACGGCGACAGCATCTACAACGGCTCGCTGGACAACGCTTCCGGCGTGGCGGACCTGCTGGCCGTGGCGCGCGCGGCGGCGCAGGGGCCGGCGCCCAGGCGCTCGCTGCTCTTCGTCTTCGTCACCGCGGAAGAGTCGGGGCTGCTGGGCTCGGAGTTCTTCGCGCGCAACTCCACCGTGCCGGTGCGGAACATCGTGGCCAACCTGAACGTGGACGGCGGCAACCTGCTGGGGCGCGCCACGGACTTCCGCGTGCTGGGCGAAACCAAGAGCACCCTGGGCGCCCTGCTGGCCGGCCACATCCGCCCGCGCGGCTGGACGCTGTCGCCCGACGAGCACCCGGAGCGCGGCTACTTCTACCGGTCTGACCACTTCAGCTTCGCCAAGGCCGGCGTGCCCTCCGTCTCCATTGCCGCGGGGACGCAGTACGAGGGGCGCCCGGCGGGGTGGGGCGCCGCGCGGCAGGAGGAGTACACCGCGCGCTGCTATCACCAGCCCTGCGACGAGTACCGCGCGGACCTGGACCTGACGGGCGCCGCGCAGCTTTCCGAGCTGCTGCTGGACTTCGGGCTGATGCTGGCGAACGGCGCCACCCTGCCGGAGTGGAGCCGCGACGCCGAGTTCCGCCGTCCCGCGGCCTCGCGGGAGTAGGCTCGCTCGATGGACAGGGCGGGGGACGAGGGGAACCCGCCCGCAATGACGAACCACTGAGGGATGATGAAGGGACGGATCTGGGGCGTGGCGGTCGCGGCCGCGCTGTGCGTGCTGCCGGTGCGCGCCTCCGCGCAGGAGCTGACGCCGGAGCAGGCGGTGGAGCGCTACTTCAGCACCTTCAAGACGGGCGACTTTGGCGCCAACGCGGCCATGATGGACCCCGCCGCGCTGGAAGAGCTCAAGACCGCCATGACGCAGCTGGCCACCGTGGCCGGCTCGGAGGGCGCGGAACAGCTGGAGGAGATGTTCGGCGTCACCTCGGCGGAGCAGCTTCGCGGCTTGACGGCGGCCGCGCTGTACGAGCGCATGCTGGCCAGCGTGGTCAAGGGCGAAATGCGCGAGCTGCTGTCCAACGCCACCATCCGGGTGATGGGGCACGTGATGGAGGGCGACACCGCGCACGTCGTCTACCGGATGAACATGAACATGCGCGGAACCACCATCAACCAGGTGCAGGTGGCGCCGCTGATCCGGGTGGGCGGCGCGTGGCGGGTGCTCCTCACCGGCAGCTTCGCGGGGATGATCGGCGCGGTTCCGCCGCCGGGCGCACCCTCGCCGCGGGACTGACGTGCACGACGCGGCGCACGAGGCGGAGCTCGCCGGCGGCGGCACGGGCGAGCTGGCGGAGCTCGCGGTGCAGGCGGTGGAAACCGCCGCACTGGACCTGGGGCTGAACCCGCTGCTCTTTGCGCGGGAGCTGGCGCAGGGCGAGGTGGGGCTGCTGATCGGCTACCTGCGATCCGCCGCGGACCACGTGACCGACATGCACCTGCGCGACCGCATCGACCGGCTTCTGCACCGGCTGACGGAGTGGACGCAGGACTCCGAGTGACGTGTCCGGCGGATGACGGAAGACGAAGAACGGCCCGGGGCGCTCGCCCCGGGCCGTTCTTCTGTTCATCCCGCGATCTATGTTCAATGGTGTCCAGCGATGTATGTCCACCGCGCGGCTCAGTCCCGCGCGTCGTGCTCCACCAGGCGGATGGCGAGGGCGCGGCCGCGGCGCTGGGGCTGGTAGTCCGTCAGCACCTCGGCGACGCGCTCCAGCGTCGTGGGGTCGTGAATGTCGCCGACGATGATGGCGTCGGCGCCCAGCTTGGCCGCGCGGCGCCGCATCGCGCGGATCAGGTCGGCCTCGTCCGCCCAGCTCGCGTCGCTGCGGGCGGTCACCAGGGCGATGCGCTCAAAGTCGCCCGGCACGTTCTCCTCGTGCAGAAACACGCGCACTTCCCGCGGGTTGGTTTCGGGATACGTGCCGGTTTCGCTGAGCAGCACGGCGCCGGTGGAGGTGCAGGCGGAAAGGACGGCGGCGGCGGCCAGGCTGAGCAGGATGCGCATTCTCATGGGTCGGGCTCCACAGGGGCGTTCAGGGTGTCGCGTGCTTCCGGCGCCCTGAAAAGCAAACGGGCCGCCAATCGGCGGCCCGTTCGCAAGTTGTTGATCCACATCCCGATGCGCGTTTCCGGCCCCGGAGCCCGCGAAGCACGCTGTCCTCCGTAGTGGACAGAACCGGATTCCGCCTGCGGACGCGGTCTGCGCCCGAGCACGAATCGCGGAAACCGGACAGGGGTCAGGCGGTGCGCGTGTATTCCACGTGAGCCTTGTTGGGCACCTCGGCGTCATCGGCGAAGCACCAGCGCCAATCTTCGCCGGGCTCCATGGACTGCACGATGGGGTGCTTGGTCTCGTGGAAGTGACGCGTGGCGTGCCGGTTGGGCGACGAGTCGCAGCACCCCACCTTTCCGCAGATGAGGCACACGCGGAGGTGCACCCACCAGTCGCCCGTCTTGAGGCATTCCTCGCACCCGTTTGGGGTGGCGGGTTGTACGTTCTCGTCGATCTGGTCCTGGTGCGTGCAGGCGGGCATCGGGCGTCTCCGGGCTGTGGGTGGGCGTTTTCGCGCAATGTAGTAAACCGCGCAAGAGCGAGGGGATGCGGGGAACGGGCGACTGAAGTCGCGGCAACAACTGCGCAAAGTCCGCCTGTCCAGAGCGAATGAATTCGCCGCTGGAAAAGCGCGAAGTCCGCCTTCGCGGACTGCGGCGGCTGCATCGGCGCGCGGCGCATAACCCGTTGCGCACAACAGAATGTCATCCTGAGGAGGCGCCGGCCGTTAGCTGCCGCCACACCGATCCAAGGCGCCGACGAAGGATCTACTTGCCGCCCGTTCCAACTAGGCGCGCTGCACGAAAACCACGCCCGGGGTGAGTGTCCCGTGAGCAGTTGAAGCCCCGATCGTGGACGCGACAGCGGCCACGAGTCGGGGCTTCCCGCTGTTCGAGCGGCGGATTCATCCGCTCAGGACCCGCGTGGGTGCCCGCCTTCCGCGCGGACCGCATCCGCCGCATCGATGCGGCTCGAGAAGTCCGGCGCGGCCCGTCCAGGAGCGAATGAATTCGCCGCTGGAACAGCACGAAGTCCGCCTGCGCGGACTGCGGCATCGGCATCGGCGCGCGGCACGTAACTCGTTGCGGGCAACAAAAATGTCATCCTGAGGAGGCGCCGGCCGCACCTGCCGCCGCACCGATCCAGGGCGCCGACGAAGGATCTACTTGCCGCCCGTTCCAACTCCGCGCGTCGCACGAAAACCACGCCCGCGGTGGGTGTCCCGTGAGCAGTCGAAGCCCCGATCGTGGGCGCGACAGCAGCCACGAGTCGGGGCTTCCCGCTGTTCGAGCGGCGGATTCATCCGCTCAGGGCACCCTGCGCTCGGCGCCGAACCCATCGACCACACTGCACCCCCGTTCCGCACTCGCGTATTTGCACACTCCGCATCTCGTACTCCGCCTTCCGCGACTCCGCGCTTCGCCCCCCCCCGCTTCATCCGCACTCC
>NZ_DASVTX010000184.1:0-7185 GCF_036387355.1 Longimicrobium sp. | reverse complement strand
AAGCATCCGCCGCGCCGCGGTCCGGCGCGGCGTGCTCCAGCCTCTCCCGCCGCACCCGCAGCGTCCGAGCGCGGTGCGCAACTGGGCGTGCATCGGACGCGGTGGCGCGGGATTCTTCGGTCGGCGCCAGAGTCTGGTGTGACGGACGGTGCGGCGAGGCGCCTCGCTCAGAATGACACTCGAAGTCCGAGGCGGGTGACGGGTCCGGTGCGGCTGATGTGACGAATCCGGTGCGCTTAGTGCCATCTCACGCCGCCCCGCGGCGGCACCTCCGCTCCACGAGTGTCCTGCCGCCCACCTCGGCGCCGGGGCGTCATTCTGAAGGAGCGTGCGCCGCGCTTTCCCCGGCACCGCATTCATGCGCGACTGAAGAATCCCGGACCGAAACGTCCGCCCCGCCGCGGGCCGGCATGGCATGCCTCAGCCTCTCCCGCCGCCTCCGCCCTATTCCCTATTCGCTGTCACTCCCTCCCTTTCTCCTCGGGCGAACGACCCATTGTCGCTCCCGGGCGAACCGGCGTTCTTTTTAGCAGGTGGCCGGCGGTGCGGGACGCGGCCGCAGGGTGACACACTTTGCCAGCGGATGACGAATCGTGAACAAGAAGCTGATCATTTCCGCGCTGCTGGCCGGCGGCGCGTTCCGGGCAGGCGACCTGGCGGCGCAGGCGTCCACCAACGCCGGCTTTCTGCTGAACGCCCACGTGCAGAACGCCGCCGTCCGCGTGGGCGAGAGCGACTCCAGCATCGAGACCGGCATCGGGGGCGGCATTACCGCCGGGTACAACTACAACGAGCGGCTGGGCCTGTACCTCACGCTGGACGGCACGCGCATTCAGGACGACGGCGACGACGCGGTCGTGCTGGCCCAGGCAGACCTTGGGGTGCGCTACACCTTCGGCGGCACCTCCGGCGCGCTTCGCCCGTACCTGAACGCGGCGGTCAGCGGCGTCGCGCTCCGCGGCGAGGACGACGATCCGGACACGGACGAGCGGGTGGACTACACCTACTCCGGCCCGGCCTTCACCGTCGGTGCCGGCCTGCAGTACTTCCTTTCGCCCCGCCTGGCGCTGGACGGCGGGATTCAGGCGAGCGTGGGCAAGCTGAACTCGCTGCGCATCGACGGCGACGAGGTGGACCTGGGCCCGTCGGAGATCGACATCACCACGTCGCGGCTGCAGATCGGCCTGGCCTGGCACCCGTAACGATTCATGCGGGCGCGGCCCATCGCCTCGCCCGTGTCCCTGATGCCCGGGAGATCACCATGCGCTACCGATACCTGGCCGTTGCGGCGCTGGCCGCCGGCACGCTGATTTCCGCCCGTCCGCTGCAGGCGCAGTCCAACAACCGCGGGCTGCTGGTGAACGCGCACCTCACCGCGCCCGCGCTCAGCGGCGCGGGCGAGAACGCGAGCGACAAGGCCGACGCGGGGTACGGCGCCGGCGGGTTGGTGGGCTACGGCTTTACCGACCGCGTGATGCTGTTCGTGGGCGCCGACTTCGCCACGGTCGAGCCGCAGGACGAGGACCTGGAAGGGCCGCGGTACCAGCTGGGGACGGGAGAGATCGGGCTGCGGGTCAGCTTTCGCGACGCGGGCCGCAGCTGGCGCCCGTACCTGACCGCCGCGCTGAGCGCGGTGGTGACCAACGACGACGTGGAGGGGGACGAGGTGTCCGTCTCCGGCGCGGGGCTCACGGTGGGAGGTGGCGGGCAGTACTTTCTGAGCCGCCGCCTGGCGGTGGACGCCGGCCTGAACGCCACCATGGGCAGCTTCAGCACCATCGAGGTGAACGGGGACCGGGATGATCTGCAGGAGGGGATCGGGTTCATCCACTCCCGCATGCACCTGGGCCTGAGCTGGCACCCCTGATCATCGCCGGATGAACAGCGCGGCCGCGGCCTCTATCGCCGCGGCCGCGCTGTTGTTCCCGAAGACCGAGCGGACGCCGTTGTTTCTCCGGAGGCGCCTCTGCGAATCACATCTCGTTGCGGCGCAGCCACTTTGTCATCCTGAGGAGGCACCGGAGGCACTTGCCCCGGAAAGGCACCTGGGCGCCGACGAAGGATCTGCCATGCCCGCGAGAACGGCCGTGCGTGTCGCGACGTTAGCTCGGCGGCAAGTAGATCCTTCGACTTCGCGCCAAAGTTCGGCGCGGTGGAAGGTCCGGCGCGGCGCTTCGCTCAGGATGACAGGTTCTTGTGCACCCAAGTCCTTGTCGCGCATGAGCTTGTCATCCTGGGGAGGCGCCGGAGGCACTTGCACTGGCACGGCACTCGGGCGCCGACGAAGGATCTGCCATGCCTGTGAGAACGGCCGTGCGTGTCGCGACGTTAGCTCGGCGGCAAGTAGATCCTTCGACTTCGCGCCAAAGTTCGGCGCGGTGGAAGGTCCGGCGCTGCGCTTCGCTCAGGATGACAGGTCTCGAGTGCCTGATTGGTAGCAGGGCATATCCTCGGCATCCCGGGAAGAGGACGGGGGAGTGCGCGGAAATCGTTGTGGTGCGAAAGCTTGCCATCCACAACGAAGGAGCCCCGGAGGACGATTCGTCCTCCGGGGCTCCGTTCATTCATCCGCCGGGGTGCGTTACTGCGCGGCGGGAAGCTGGATCATGGGGACGGCGTTTCCGCTCACCTGCGGCATCTTGCCGTCCCACCGCTTCGTCATCTCGTACTGCACCAGCGTGTTGGTGATGCTCTGCGAGAGCAGGCGGTTGGCTTCGGCCTGCGCCTGCGCCTCGGCCAGGATCGCCTTGGCCCGGCCCGCCGCCTTGATGCTGTCGCCCTGCGCCTGGTACATGTTCTTCTGCAGCTCGTTCTGGGCCGTCAGCGCCTGCTGCTGCATCACATTCTTGGCGTTGATGGCGTCCATCACGGCGCCCGGCGCGCGGATCTCGTTGATGGTGAACTGCTTGACCACGAACCCGTACGGCGCCAGCCGCTGGCTCAGCAGCCCCTGCGCCTGCAGCACGGTCTGCGCCTTCTTGGGGCCCAGGATGGCCGCGATCTCCTCGCTCCCCACCACCTCCTGCAGCGCCTGGCGAATCGCCTGCTTGAGGTAGGTGTGCTGGATCGTCTCGATGTCCGTGCGGAACGTCTGGTACAGCAGCGGCGCGCGCGACGGCTCCAGCTCAAACGAGAGCGACACGTCCATGGAGACCGGCTGGCCCTCCATGCTGTTCACGTTGATCTCGTCGTTCCCCTGCGAGCCCTCGCGGCTGTCGCGGGCCAGCAGCAGCGTCTGCATGTAGATGGGATACTCCTCCACGCCGGTGGTGAAGGGGTTCCGCAGGTGCAGCCCCGCGCCCTTGGGCTTGGCGTCCACGCCGCCGGCCAGCTTGTGGATCACGATTCCCACATGCCCCGGGTTTACGTACACGAACGTCTGCGGGACGCTGATGAGGACGACGATCGCGATGGCGACCCAGCCCCAGGCCATTCCGCGAAACAGCCGTCCCACGCTGGCGCCGGCCGAGGAGGCCGAGGGGCGCTTGGAACCGGGCATCTTGATGGTGTCCATGATTCTGCGTTGCGCCCGCCGGAGCGGGCGTTGATGGTTGGCGCCCCATCCGGGACACCGGGGTCGGCGCACCGAACGGTGGCCGCGGGAGGAAGTACGGAGAAAGGCCCCGCCGGGTTTCGGCCCAAGTGGCTGCGGAACCAGCGCTTCTGCCGGAGGGCGCGGGGCTCATGGGTCGGTTGACCAATCCCGGCCGGCGGAGCGGGCGCGTATCGTTGCCGTGCAGTTCACGACGGAAACCACGCATCCACGCAGCCCAGGAATCCCGGCCATGACCGATACCCTTGCCCCCGCGCTCTCGTTTGAAGTCCGTCTGGACGCCGCCTTCGGTGATCCGTCGGACCCCATGCACCTGCTGGACGAGCGCGCCGCCGAGCTGCTCGCGGAGGCGTCCATCGTGTGGGAGTGCGACGCGGCCACCTTCGTGTTTTCGCACGTCAGCCGCTCCGCCGAGGACATCCTGGGCTACCCGGCCAGCCGCTGGACGGACGAGCCCACCTTCTGGGCGGACGTGGTGCTGCACGACGATGACCGCGAGGAGTCGGTGACGTACTGCGTGGCCGAGACGCAGTGCGACCGCGACCACGACTTCGGCTACCGGGCGCGCGCGGCGGACGGCCGCATCGTGCACCTGCGCGACTACGTGCGCGTGATCCCGGCGACCGCGAGCACGCCCAAGCGGCTGCGCGGCATCATGGTCATGGTGGAGTGACGGAGGGGCGGTTTCTCACGGAGGGAGGAAAAGCAGGGAATAGGGAATAGGGAATAGGGAATAGGAACAGAACGCTATCCCCAACGCCGTGTGCTCCTCCTCTGCCGCGCGGTTTCGTGCGCGCGGTTCCGCCGCCTCCGTGAGAAACGGCTGCTGCGGCTGCCTCGCCACGGCTCGCGGTCAGTCGCGCGCGAAGCGGCCCAGGTTGCCCTTCGCGATCACGGAACCCGCCTTTTCAGCCCGCTCGTACCAGCGCACGGCTTGGCGATGGCTCTTTCGCACGCCAAGGCCGTTGTCGTACAGAACGCCGATCGCGTTCTTGGCGTCGGCTGAGCCCAGGTCTGACGCACGGCGGTACCACGCCATGGCCCGGACGTAGTCCCTGGGCACATGCACCCCGTTCTGGTAGCTCCGGCCAACGGCCAGCATGCCTCGCGGCGACCCCGCCTTGGCCGCGCTCCAGTACCACTTGAACGCCTCCGCCGGATCCTGATCCACCCCGCGCCCGAACTCGTACAGCAAGCCCATGTCCACCCGGGCATCTGCGGAATGCGCGGCGATTGCTCGGTGATACCAGTACCGCGCGAGGCGGTAATCGCCGCCACCCGGTTTCTGCGCGTACAGGTCGCCCAGCATCCGCATCGCCTCGCCATAACCGAGATCGGCTGCGTCTTTGAACCACTTCCGGGCCAGGTGTTCGCGGGCCACCGTACCCTGCCCGGCCAGATAGGCAACGGCCAGCGCGTACATCGCATGCGGATCCCGCTCCTCCACCGCGGCCTTGTGCACCAGCTCAAAGCCGGCCTCGGGCGCGGGGGGCATGCCCCGGCCGTTCAGGTACATGTAGCCCAGGCACCCCATCGCCTCGCCGTTGTCATTGGCGGCGGCACGCTCAAAGGCCTTCTTTGCCGCAGGGTAGTTCCGGTCGCGGTAGAAGGCTTTTCCGTTCGCCAGATCACCTGCCGGTCCCACGAGGGCCACGGAAGCCAGGGCGACCGCGCCCCGGCCGGGGCCGGAAGACGGCGCGCTTGCGGCGGGAACCGATCCGCAGGCCAGATCGGATGCAGTCAACTGCTGATCCACGGGGGGGTCTACCATGATCAGCGCCGCGGCGACTGCGGCAGTGACGGCCGAGGCCGTCCCGCCGACCGTGGTTCTCCACGGGAAGGGCTTGACCAGCACCAGTTTGGCAGGGTCGACGCCCTTGCGCGTGTAGATCTGCGGGTACTGGGCTGTAGGGATGTTGTATACCCGCAGGGCCACGCACCCCTTGTCGTACGCCTGCTTCACCGACTCGCCTTCGGCGATCGCCTGATAGAAGAAGCTGTTGAAGGTAGTAGCGGCTTCGTCGGTAATCCGGTCGGTGGTGCCGATTGCACACCCCACGACGTCAGCGATGGCCGCCGCTACTGCCTTCGTGGTACAGGCGGCCAGAACCACCAGGCGCACAGAGCCTACGGGACCTTGGTACTGCTTGAATACCTCGGTGAGTGCGGCGGCGTCGATGTAGTGCACTGAATACCCATCCGGGCCCACAAAGCCGAGGCCACGCGGTCCGCAGTGCCCGCTGAAGTGAACGACACGCGCTCTTGTATGCTTCAGAAAGTCCAGCAGGTCGGCGGCCCGGGCGGCGCCGTGCCCCTCAAAGTGAAGCCGGTGGGCATACCGGGCCTTGCTCACCCGCTTCTTGATGCTCCGGACCTCATCGTCGATCTCCAGCGGCACGCCGTCGGGGCGGCCTTCGGCGGGGTCGGCAGCGAAGAACAGAACGTTGGCTTTCCTCATGATTCAACTCTGGAATGTATGGGGTGTGAATGAATTGTCGGACATGATCGCACCATTTCGCCCGCAGACCAGCGCCGCGTCCAGAACCCTCCGTTTCCTTCTGTACGTCTGCGTCTCTGGGTGCTTCCCTTCCGTTGCCTTTTCTATGTGGCCGCCGCCAACCCTGAGTGCTCTCCGTGAGAGACAAAGGTGCAGATCAGTCCGCGATCTCAGACCCGCCCCGACCGCGGTGCCGGTCCTTGGGATCGCGGTTGGCGATGCGCGCCGGCACCAGCGTTCCGCGCCCGTACTTTCCGCGCAGCCGGTCCGTGGCCTCCGCCAGCCGCCGGTCGCGCTCCGTTTCGCCGCTCCCCTCCACGTCCGCAAACAGCTCCGGCTCGGCCTCCTCCTCCGCCGCCAGCTTGCTCACCCCCACGCCCAGTAGCCGGATCCCGCCCGCGCGCCTCGCCAGCAGCTCGCGGAACAGCTCCCGCGCCACGGCGTAGATGGCGCGGTCGCTTTCAATGGGCTCCGGCGCCGTGCGGCTGGCGCTGCGGTCCGTAAAGTCCGCGTAGCGCACACGGACCGTCACGGTGCGCGCCCGCAGCCCTTCCGCGCGCAGCGACGCGCCGGTCTCCACCGCCAGCATCAGCAGCCGCGTCTCCAGCTCCTCGCGGTCGCTGATGTCCATGGGGAACGTGCGCTCGTGGCTCACGGACTTCTGCGGCCCGCGGCGCGACACCCGTCCCGCATCTTCGCCGCGCGCCAGGCGGTGCAGCCAAACCCCGCGCGGCTCGCCCAGCCAGGACACCACCGTAGACAGGTCCAGCGCGGCCAGGTCGCGCACCATGGTCACGCCGCGGCGGCGCAGGGATTCGGCAAAGGCGGGCCCCACGCCGGGAATGTCCGACAGGGCGAAGCGCGCCATGAACTCCCGCTCCGTCCCCGGCGGCACGATGCACACGCCGAACGGCTTGTTCACGCCCGCCGCGATCTTGGCCAGCGTGCGCCCCGTCGCCCCGCCGATGCTGATGCTGATCCCCGTGCGGTCCATCACCGCCTGCTGAATGCGCAGCGCCGTGTCGTGCAGCGGCTCGCCGTGGTACAGCAGTTCAGTCCCCGTGAGGTCCAGGTAGAACTCGTCCACGCTGGCCGCCTCCACCACGGGGCTGAAGTCGTCCAGCACCGCCCGCAC